>DYDL01000066.1:0-11704 GCA_020717925.1 Desulfocapsa sp. | reverse complement strand
CCTCTACCGGCCCGGGCCGGCATTGTGGCCCATTTTGCAAAAAATTGCAAGAAAGCCCAGTCAGCGGTGCGCTCGGCATATCGGAATACAGGTATAGACAGGAAAGCCCGCCCAGCATGAAGAGCGGCTTACTGGTAAACCCTTGATAATAACCGTCAGTTCACGACAGACGACATCATTTTGATTTTCCCAGCACGCAGATGAGAATCTTGCTGCCCTCCCGGAAAAGAACCTCGATCTTGTTTGGCTGGGTGGCGCCAACCACCAGCCCAGGGCCAAAGTACGCATGGTCGAGCAGATCGCCTTGCTGTAAGGTGGCCGTAATCGCGTAAGGCTTGGCCAGGGTCAGGTCACGACCCACCAACATCTCCTCGAAGCGGGCCGCCGCCGTCTTGATCTGCCTGGTATTTGCCCCCACGGCGCGCCCCCCGCTGCCCTTGGGCGCGGTCTTTGGTGCGCCAACCTTTACTATGGGCTCGGCCGGCCGGTAATTGTGGCGACCACCGCAAACATTGCACTGGACCTTGGCCACCTTCTCACCCACCATGGCGACGATGATGTGATTGGTGAGTTGCTTGCACTTGAGGCAGCGGGACTCTACATCGCCGCCTGCCATCAATTCCTTTTTTGTTACCACTTAAATCAGCTCCTTCCGTGCCCCGCCGGCTATGCCCGGGGACGTTTTCTTGATGAAATTCATCTACATGTCTTGGGTGTCTATGGTACCGAGATCTGGATGCACACAGGTGGGAAAGCACGGCGGCAGGCTCCCGACTCTACAGGTATTCGCCTGTGACGTCCTGGCCTGCACAGGGGGGGCATAATGGCCCATTTCAGCGAAAATTGCAAGGAGGCTGTGATCGGCGATGAGTACAAGGCTGAGCCTGGCCGGGGCCTACCTTGGCTGGCGCATCAACTTGCCGAAGAGCCCCTTTCCTTTTTGCCGCAAGTTAAGTATAGTCTGTTGGTTTTATCGCGGTCCGTAAGCGGACTCGTCGCCAATGCCCACACGGACCCGCCAGGATCTGCCATACCATGCTGGACAAGCAACTGCTCAAGCGTATCTTCGACCTTACCCGCCCTTATCGGCGCACGCTACTGATCGCCATCGGCTGCATGATCGCGTCTGGCCTGCTTAAACCCTGTCAGGCCTATCTCATCAAGCCCCTGCTCGATAAAATCTTCTATACCAAGGATCCTGCCCTGCTTAACCTGCTGCCCCTGGCCGTAATCCTGCTCGGGGTGGTCATGGGCGTCTTTACCTTCTACTATTCCACCCTCCTCGAAAAGGTGGGCCAGAGCGTGGTCCGGGATCTGCGCAACCGTATCTTCAACCATATTCATTCCCTGCCCCTCTCCTTTTTTCACAAGACCCCCTCCGGCGAATTGATCGCCAGGGTGATCTCCGACGTCACCCTCATCCAGGCAGCGGTCTCCAACGCCCTGGTCGGCGTACTTAAGGACTCTGTTACCATCATAGGCATGGCTGGGCTCATTCTCTACCTCAACTGGAAGCTGGCCCTGATGTTGGTGGTCTTCCTGCCGGCCTCGGCCATCCCCATTGTCATTTTCGGCCGTAAGCACCGCCTACTCTCCACCAGCAACCAGCAAACCCTGGCCCAGGTCACCAACATCCTGCATGAGACCATCACCGGTAATCGCATCGTCAAGGCCTTCTGCATGGAGGGTTATGAGTCCGGCCGCTTTGCCGCCAAGGTGGAGCGCCTGTTTGCTGTCATCATGAACGACGCGGTTATCAAGGCCTTTTCCCATCCACTCATGGAACTTCTGGGCGTTATCGGTATCGCTTTCATCATCTGGTATGGGGGCCATCAGGTAATCAAGGGATACTCCACCCCCGGCACCTTCTTCTCTTTCCTGACCGCCTTGATCATGTTCTACGAACCCATCAAAAAAGTCAGCAATATCAATAGCACCGTGCAACAGGGTCTGGCCGCCGCGGTGCGGGTCTTTGCCCTGCTGGACATAAAACCCGAGATCGAAAACCGGGCAAACGCCATCACCCTGCCCCCCCTGGCCCAGGGAATCGCCTTTGAAAACGTCTCCTTCAGTTACGATAACGAGGCCCGGGTGCTGGACCGCATCAACCTCCAGGTGCGTCCCGGCGAGGTTCTGGCCCTGGTTGGCCCAAGCGGCGGCGGCAAGACCACCCTGGCCAACCTGGTGCCCCGGTTCTACGACGTTTCCGACGGCCGGATCACCATCGACAACATCGACATCCGCGACGCCACCCTCGCCTCGCTGCGCGGCCAGATCGCCGTGGTCACCCAGCAGACCATCCTGTTCAACGACACGGTGCGCAACAATATCGCCTACGGCGACCCGGAGCGCTCCCAGGACGAAATCGAGGCCGCGGCCCGGGCGGCCCACGCCCTGGAATTCATCCAGCAGTTGCCCCAGGGCTTTGACACGGTCATCGGCGAATCCGGCGCCCGACTCTCCGGCGGCCAGCAGCAACGCATCTCCATTGCCAGGGCGCTCTTGAAAAACGCCCCCATCCTGGTGCTGGACGAGGCCACCAGCGCGCTCGACACCGAGTCGGAACGCGAGGTACAGAAGGCCCTGGACAACCTGATGAAGAACCGCACCACCCTGGTTATCGCCCACCGGCTGTCCACCATCCGCAACGCCGACCGCATCATCGTAATCAAGAAGGGCCGCATCGTGGAAGAGGGCACCCATGAAAATCTGCTGGCGCACAAAGGGGTTTACGAACTGCTGCACAACATGCAGGAGTAATCCTCGCGGGAAATTGTTGCATGAAAATTTACCAAGTCGAGAGGACGATCCGCGAGGCCAGAAATGCGGTCATGTTCAATCTCTTTGCCATGTTAAGGCAGGAATTCATTCCCGACCCGCGCCAGTCGATCAACATTGAGGTCACCAGTTTCTGCAATCTCAAATGCCGGTTCTGCGCCTACCAGAAAAAGCAAGGATCAAAGGGGCACATGCCCAATGACCGGTTCTTTGATTACGTGGAGCAGGCTGCACGGATGGGGTTTACGGAATTCCATCTGACGCCGGTCACCGGCGACGTGTTCATGGACCCCCGCCTGTTCGACAAACTGCATTTTCTGGAGAACCACCCCAAGGTAAAATCATACGCCTTCTTCACCAACTTCACCATCCCGAACCGCGACGCCATTGGCCAGCTCATGGGGCTACACAAGCTGGCGCACCTGACCCTCAGCATCTACGGCCACGATCTTGGCAGCTTCAAGGCCATCACCCAGGCCAATGAAAAGGTTTATCAACGACTGCTCGACCACCTGCGCTTTCTCTTGGAGCATTTGGACCAGTGCCGCTTCAAGCTAGCGATCGGCTGGCGCTCCTATCACAAGATCCCCGGCGGACGGCCCAGCGCATTGATCGAGTTACTCCAGCAATACAAAACCCGGGGTATCAAGGTAGGCAGATCACAGGTCTACAACAACTGGGGGGGCTACGTCAGCAACGCCGACGTGGCCGGGCTGGACATCGACATCAACAGCCGCGCCTCCTACAAGAAGGGGGCCTGCGCCATGTTGTTCAACAGCATCATGGTCATGGCCGACGGCACGGTCAACGGCTGCCCGTGCCGGGACGTGGACGCCTCGCTGAAGATCGGCGATCTCAATCAGCAGCCCCTGGCCGCCATCCTCTCCACCGGCAACCAGGACTACATGCGGCTCATTGAGGCACAACAGCACGGCCATTATCCGTTGGTCTGTAATAATTGTGATTTCTACAAAAGTATTTATTATTACCGGTCAGCATCTGGCGCGGCTGGCCGGCCACCCATGTCGTTACAGAGCTTCAAGGAGTTGCTGGAGCAACCATGAGCATCCCCATCAGCGTGATCCTGCTCACCTTCAACAGCGGCGCCACCCTGCGGTGCTGCCTGGACTCCCTGCGCGCTTTTTCCGAGGTGGTGGCCCTGGACAACGGCTCCACGGACAACACCCTGGCCATCCTGGCGGAGTACGACAACGTCAAAATTTTCGAGCATCCCTTTATCGGCTTTGGCGCCCTGCGCAACCTGGCCACGAGCCATGCGACCCATGACTGGATACTGGGCGTGGACAGCGACGAGGTGGTTTCCAACGAACTTTGCCAGGAAATCGTTGGCCTCATATTAGACCCGCGCCAGGTCTACGCCATTCCCCGCCGCAATCACTACCAGGACCACCCCCTGCGGGGCTGGGGCTTACGGCCCGACATGGTGCTCAGGCTCTTCTGCCGCCAGACCACAAGTTATCAGGACGAACAGGTGCATGAGTCCGTGGCTGTGCCCCAGGGCGTGGCCATCGTCCAGCTCAAATCCTTGCTGCTGCACTACCCGTTCAATAGTCCGTCCGACCTCATCGACAAGATGCAGCGTTACTCCTCGCTGTACGCCAGCCAGCATCAACATACCGGCAAGTCGGCCACCCCGGCCAAGGCCTTCTCCCGTCTTTTCACCACCTTTCTTGCCGACTACCTGCTGCACGGCTTCTGTCGGGACGGTTACCCCGGCCTGCTCATGTCGGTTGGCAACGCCGCGGGCGCCTTTTTTAAATACTGCAAACTTTACGAACTGAAACAACGATGAAACTCTCCCTGATCATCACCACCTGCAACTGGCCGGAGGCTCTCGATCTGGCCCTGCGCTCGATCATTGCCCAGACCAGGCAGCCCGATGAAATCATCGTGGCCGACGACGGCTCAACCGACGACACGAGGCTGCTGATAGCGACCTTTGCCCGCACCGCCCCCTTTCCCGTGCACCATTGCTGGCAGCAGAACCAAGGTTTTCGCGCCGCCAGAATCCGCAATCAGGCCATTGCCCGGGCCAAAGGCGACTACATCGTGCTCATGGACGGCGACATCATTCTGGAAAAAAACTGCCTGCACGATCACGCGGTTTGCGCCCGGCCGGGCTTTTTCGTGCAAGGGTCGCGGGCACTGTTGGGATCCGCGCGCACCCGGCAACTTCTGACTGACCAAAATTTGCATATCTCGCTGTTCGACGCGGACATCGACAACCGCAAGAACCTGTTGCGCTGGCCCCTGCTCTCCTGCGTGCTGACCCGCCCGGTAGGCCACCTGCGTTCGATTAAAACCTGCAACTTTGCCTTCTGGCGAAAAGACGCCTTGGCCATAAACGGCTTTAACGAGAATTTCCAGGGCTGGGGCCGTGAGGACAGCGAGTTTGCCGCTCGACTGCGCAACTTCGGCATTAGGCGGCGCAACCTGCGCTTCCGGGGCCTGGCTGCCCACCTGCATCATGCCCAGGCCCCCCGGCATGATCTGAACAAAAACGACGCCCTGTTGGCCACCACCATCAAGGAAGGACGCACCTGGTGCGATAACGGTCTTAGCAACCACCTTGCAACCTGAAGGAGAACCTTATGATCAACAAGGATCTGCTCGACATCCTGGCCTGCCCGCAATGCAAAGGGGAAGTAAGACTGACCGCCAACGAGGACGGCCTGATCTGCGACCACTGCCGGCTGCTCTACGAAATCCGCGACGACATCCCGATCATGCTCATCGAGGAGGCCAAGCCCCTTGGTGACTGACAGCCTTGCCCATATCACCGGCCGCTGCCAGGTCCACCTGCCCTTTGGGGTGCTCAGTGAACGGTTGGACTGGGTGCTCGCCAACCGTTTGCAACCGGAGATCGGCCTGGAGGGCGACACCCTTTATACCACCCCGCCAGCCGAGTTTTTGCGGGCGGCCGCCGGCCTGCGCCTGGCCGGCCTGGGCTGCACCCTGCACGCCCCATTTATGGACCTGGCACCCGGCAGCCAGGACCAACATCTCCTCAGGGCCAGCCGCCACAAGCTGCGCTTGGCCTTTGAGCTGTGCGAGGTCTTCAAGCCCCGCTCCATCGTCTGCCATCTGGGCTTCGAGGTCAACAAGCATGATTACAAGCGGGAGGAGTGGTTTACCACCTCTGTTGCAACCTGGCAGGAACTGCTGCCCCTGGCCAGCCAACACCAGACCATCCTGATGCTGGAAAACACCTACGAGAGCGGGCCGGAGATGCACCAGGCCATGTTCCAGCGGCTGAATTCACCAAGGGCCCGCTTTTGCCTCGATCTCGGCCATGTCAGCGCCTTTGCCAAGGGATGCTGGCAGGAGTGGCTGCCAACCCTGGACCCCTGGCTGGGCCAGCTTCACCTCCACGACAACCGTGGCCAGCGTGACGACCACCTGCCAATCGGGGAAGGCGATCTCGATTTCAGCGGCCTCTTCGCCTATCTCCATGAAAAGGCGCTAAACCCACTGGTCACCCTGGAACCACACAGCGAAAAAGACCTCTGGCAGACCATAAAAAACCTGGACCGTCTTGGTTATTTGGATACAATCAATCCCGAATAGAAGCGTTCAAACCGTTTAAACCGCTTAAACCGCTTGAACCATTTAAACCGCTTTCAGCTTTCACCTTGGAGCTCAACATGTCCGAACCATTCGTCCATCTCCACGTCCACACCCAGTACAGCCTGCTGGACGGCGCCATCCGCCTGCCCGACCTGTTCGACAAGTGCAAGGCCAACGGCATGGAGGCGGTGGCCATCACCGACCACGGCACAATGCACGGCGCCCTGGAATTCTACTGCAAGGCCAAGGCCAAGGGGTTGAAACCCATCATCGGCTGCGAGTTCTACATCGCGGTGACCGACCGCTTCAGCAAGACGGCCAAGAGCGCGGGGAGCGCCGCCTTCCACCTCGTGCTGCTGGCCACTGACCGCACCGGCTACCAGAACCTCATCAAACTGGCCGCCATTGCCCAGCTTGAGGGGTTCCACTACAAACCGAGGATCGACAAGGAGGTTCTGGCCAGGCACAACGAGGGACTCATCTGCCTCACCGCCTGCCTGCATGGCGAGATCCCTTATCTCCTGGCACAGCCCGGCGGCCTGGACAAGGCCAGGGAGGCGACCCGAGCCCTGATGGAGATCTTTGGCGACCGCCTTTACCTGGAACTACAGGAAAACGGCCTGCCGGAACAGAAGGTGGTGAACATTGGCCTTAAAAAGCTGGCCTTGGAACTTAACCTGCCCCTGGTCGCCACCAATGACTGTCACTATCTCAACCGCGACCAGAAGCATGCCCACGAGGTGCTGCTCTGCATCCAGACCGGCAAGACCATCCAGGACGACAACCGCTTCCAGTTCTCCACCGACGAGCTCTACTTCAAAACGCCGGAGGAGATGCGCCATGCCTTTGTCGACTGCCCGGAGGCGCTTGCAAACACCTCTCGGATCGCGGACCGCTGCAACCTGGAACTAAGTTTTGACGAGCACCACTTCCCGATCTTCCCGCTGCCCCCGGGCCAGACCGTCGAGACCCTGTTCGAGGCCGAGGCGCGCGAAGGTTTTGCCCGCCGCCTGGCCACCCTAAGAGCGCGACAGGACTTTACCGCAATCGAGGAGAAAAACTATCTCGACCGGCTGGAGATGGAAATCGGCGTCATCAATGCCATGGGCTTTCCTGGCTACTTCTTGATCGTCGCCGACTTCATCAACTGGGCCAAGCGCCAGGGCATCCCGGTGGGACCGGGCCGCGGTTCCGGGGCCGGCAGCCTGGTGGCTTTCAGCATGGGGATCACCGACATCGACCCCATCCCCTATGGTCTCATCTTTGAGCGCTTCTTAAACATCGAGCGCAAGTCCATGCCCGACTTTGACGTGGATTTCTGCCAGGACCGGCGGAGCGAGGTGCTCCAGTACGTGCAGGAAAGGTACGGCGGCGCCGACCACGTGGCCCAGATCATCACCTTCGGCTCCATGAAGGCCCGGGCCGTCATCCGCGACGTGGGTCGCGCCCTGGCCATGCCCTACGGCGAGGTGGACGGAATCGCCAAGCTCATCCCCGAGGAGTTGAAGATCACCATCAAGAAGGCGATGGAGCAAGAGCCCCGGCTGCGCGATGCCCAGAAACGCGACCCACGGGTAGCGGAGCTGCTCACCATTGCCGAGGCCCTGGAGGGTCTGCCGCGCCACACCTCGACCCATGCCGCCGGCGTGGTGATCTCTCCCAAACCCATGACGGAATATCTGCCCGTCTGCCTGGGCTCCAAGGACGAGGTTCTCACCCAGTATGACATGAAGTACACCGAGATGACCGGACTGATTAAATTCGACTTCCTGGGGCTCAAGACCCTAACGGTCATCGACCGCGCCTTGAAACTCATCGCCGCCGACATGGACACCAAGCTGGACATCACCGCCATCCCCATGGACGATGAGCAGACCTTTGCCCTGCTCGGCCGTGGCGACGCCCTTGGCATTTTTCAGTTGGAAAGTTCGGGCATGCGGGGTCTGCTTACCAAGATGCGGCCCGAACTCTTCACCGACCTCATCGCCCTGGTGGCTCTCTATCGCCCCGGCCCCTTGGAGTCCGGCATGGTGGACGACTTCGTCGACACCAAGCACGGCAAGAAGGAGGCCCGTTATCCCCTGCCGCAGCTCAAGCCCATCCTGGAGGAGACCTACGGGGTCATCGTCTACCAGGAACAGGTGATGAAGATCGCTGCCGTCCTGGCCAACTATTCCTTGGGCGATGCCGACATGCTGCGTCGCGCCATGGGCAAGAAGATCCCCGAAGTCATGGCGGCGGAAAAGGACAAGTTCATGGCCGGCGCCCTGGTCAATCAGGTGGACAAGAAAAAGGCCGAGGATGTCTTCGACCTTATGGCCAAGTTCGCCGGCTACGGCTTCAACAAGTCCCACTCCGCGGCCTATGCCCTCATCAGTTACCAGACCGCCTATCTCAAGGCCCATTACCCGGCCCAGTTCATGGCCGCGCTCCTCTCCTGCGACATGAACAACACCGACAAAGTGGTGGTCTACATCAACGAGTGCAAGGAACACGAGATCGAGGTGCTGCCGCCGGATATCAACGAGTCGAACCGCGACTTCGCCGTGGTCAACGACCGTATCCGCTTTGGGCTGGCCGCGGTGAAGAACGTGGGAAGCGCGGCTATCGACTCCATCCTCGAGGTGCGTGACCAGGGAGGCCGCTACACCTCACTCGACGACCTCTGCGCCCGGGTGGATGCCAGGCGGGTAAATCGCCGGGTCATCGAGAGCCTGATCAAGGCCGGCGCCTTTGACTCCCTTGGAGCCAAGCGTTCGCAACTCTTCGCCATTCTCGACCAGGCCATGAACCGGGCCCAGTCCTCGCAACGGGACAAGCAGAGCGGCCAGATCTCGCTGTTCGCCGCTTTGCCCAAGACGCTGGTCAGTGAAACGACCATCGAACTGCCCGATTTGCCGGAATGGGAGGAGCAGGAAAAGCTGGCCTATGAGAAGGAAACCGTGGGATTCTATATCACCGGCCATCCCCTGGACAACCACCGCCGGGAATTGAAGGAGGTGGTGGACACCGACCTGGCCGGGCTCGCCACCTGGCCCGAAGGCCAACCGGTGCGTATCGGCGGTCTGGTCCGCACCATCAAGGAACACAAGAACAAGAAAGGTGAGCGCATGGCCTTCCTCACCGTGGAGGACACCACCGGCGCGGTGGAGGTTATCGTCTTCGCGGACCTGTTCCGCGAGAACGGAGCCCTGCTTGCATCAACCGCGCCGATCATCATCCAAGGGCGCTACGAGAAAAACGAATCAGGCGGCAAGATCATCGCCGAGACCATGGACCCAATCGAAGAGGCGCGCCGGAAATTCACGGCCCGGATCCATGTGGTGCTGGCCGCCGGACAGATCAACCGGCCCGTGCTGGACGGCCTGAAACAGACAGCCCGGCGCCATTACGGCGCCTGTCCGCTGCTGGTCACCCTGCACTTCGCGGAGCAGGGCGAGGTTGACCTGGTCCCGGGCAACGATCTTACCGTGCAACCTGGCCCGGCATTCACCAGCGAGATGGAAAAACTGTTGGGTGCCGGGGCCCTGCGGGTTGAGAAGAAACAGACGGAATTGACCAACCAGAAGGGAAAAAACGGCTGGGGGAAAAAGTAAGCGCAAGTTGGGCGGACGGGGTGGACAAAAGAGTGGACGTCATTCATGGTCCACTTCGTCCACCCTGTCCACTCCGTCCACTCCGTCCACGAAAAATTAATTCCCCCCCAACACTTGCTGCAACCATTCATAGGCAAAGCGCAAGAGCGCCGCGTCATCGGCCATGATCTGGCGCTGGCGCGCCTTGTTAAGCCGTAAACGCTCCATTAGCCCCTGAGCCTGCACATACTGCCTGAAGTCGTCGAGATTGTAACAGGCCATGAATGCCAACCGTTGCATGGGCCCGGCCGCACCCTCGCCCCGCCAGGGGTTGGTGGCGAACAAGGTATCCAGTACCGCCCATTGGTCGAGCTGCAGATTGTCGTCCAGTAACCGCTGATTCCGCAGCCATTCCGGTACGGTCCATTGGTGCTCTTCCTGGTGCCCCAGGCAATAGGAATGATTGGTGAGAAAATAGAACTCTTCGGACCGACCAGCGGGGGCCGACCGCGCCACGGCCCGTTCGAGCGGATAGGTACGACAGGCGTTAGGCCGCTCCTCGTATACCGTGCAGCCTTCCGAGCCCAAGAAGGGGCAAGACCGCCCATGGTTGTCAGCCATCTTCAGCATGACCGTGGGAAAAAATGGGTTGTCACCCCGGACCACCATCGCATGTCTCTCCAGAAACTCGCCCGAGCTAAGAGCAAGACGATGCTTCAGCCGGATGATATCCACCGGATAGAGTCGCAGATTCTGATCCCGGCAGCATTTCATATAGCAGGCAACGCCCGGGTGACAGGCGAAGCGGAAAGAGGCCCGGCCCAACGGCTCCATGCCGGGCGGGAAGACCTTTGCATCATGCTGTGGTTGTGTTTTCATAGGGGTCTAGGCTGTAGGGGTTTAGGCTGTAGGTGTAGGCGGCAAGATGTTTGACTACAGCCTAATACGCTACAGCCTACAGCCTGCCCTTCTCCTCACTTCACCCAGACCACAACGCCGTGCTTTGCGGGGTCCAGATCATAATAGCGTTTAAGCACCTGGATATTAGTACGGTTCAGGACAACGCCCTTGCCCAGCAGCAAGATTCCGGTGCCGCTGTAAACATCCCGGCCCAGGACCATGCCATTCTCCAGATCCTTGGGCAAAAGCTCCAGTTCCACATAACCTGTCTGGGGCTGCGTTTTCTTATAGAGTTCCGTGGCCGGCCCGATAAAGAGGACGGTCAGCCTGGGGTCAAAACGTTTGTGGCCCTCCTCCTTGACCTTTTTCAGGGTCAGCTCCAAGCCGCTGGCCTCTGTAAATTTTCTGACCTGAACGTCAATAAAATCCGCGATACTGATAAGCCGTGACGCCATGGGTATCTGGTCGCCCTTTAGCTTGTCTGGAAAACCAGTGCCGTCAAAATGTTCGTGATGGTGCCGGATGATCTCCCCCACCGCGCGCAGATCCGGGATGATATCCACCGCTGCCTGGCCCCGAACCGGATGCTTGACATATTCCTCATACTCCTGCGCATCCATTTCCTCTGGCCGCGCCGACAATAGCACATCCGACATGCCGACTTTGCCGATGTCGTGAATAAGGGAGGCGATGACTACAACCTCCACCTGCTCGCGAGTCATTTTCAACTGGATGGCGGCCTTGGAGGCCATGTCGGCCACGTTGCGCGAATGGCTGCGCATCCGCTTGTCGCGAAGTTCCAAAAGACCGGAGAAGGCGGCAATGGTGCTCTTAAAATTGGCCCGCAGGTGAGTGTTCAAGGC
>DYDL01000065.1:12529-15778 GCA_020717925.1 Desulfocapsa sp. | reverse complement strand
GGGCCTACGGATAAACCGTAAACCCTTTGTTACTAAAATGGTCGGGACGAGAAGATTCGAACTTCCGACCCCCTGAACCCCATTCAGGTGCGCTACCAGACTGCGCTACGTCCCGACCCAAAGTGTATTCCGTTAAGGCCCCTCCATTTAGCACGGCCCGGGCGGTGCTGTCAAGCACATCATGGCCGGCCGGTGAGAAAGGCTAGCCCTGTTCTTCCAGCAGCTTTTTCAAGGCCACAAGTTCGGTCTTGAGGCCACGAAAAAACTCAACCTCCCGGCCGCCGGCAGACGTTTCCACCACCCCGGGAGCCACCGGATGGTTGACCGCGCCCTTTTGTCCAGTCAGGGCCTTCTTGGCGCCGGCAATGGTAAAGCCCTCCTTGTACAGCAGATCGCGGATGCGAAGGATGGTCTCCACATCCACCCGGCGATAAAGCCGCTGCTTCGAAGAAGCGCGCTGCGGGTGGATCAGGCTGAACTCGGCCTCCCAGTAGCGGAGGACGTGCGGCTTCACATCGGCGAGCTGGCAGACCTCGCCGATCTTGAAATAGAGTTTGTCCGGGATCTCGGCCATGCGGAGCGCCCTTGCCGCTGTTTGCCAGTTGCCGTGGTCCTCTGCCCACCCGCTTTACCGGGCCCGGGCACGGATCACTCGGGGTTGAGCCGCTCCCTGAGCTTCTTGCTCGGCCGGAAGGAGATCATGCTGCGCTTGGCGATCTCCATGGTTTCACCGGTGCGGGGATTACGGCCGACACGCGGCTTTTTGTGTCGTACGGAAAAGGTCCCGAACTGGACAATCTTTACCGGATCTTCACGGATCAGGGCATCCCGCATGGCGTCGAAAAAAAGATCGACGATCTGCCGGGAACCCCGCTGGGAAAAGCCCATCTTCTCATGTATGGTCTTGGCCAGGTCCTTCCTGGTCAGATTGGATCTTTTCAACCTTACACCTCCCGCAACCGCGCCTGAAAGCGGGTCAGAATAATATCAGTCACTCTTGTATGTACCGCACCCACGGTTTCATCGTCAAGGGTACGTTCATTGGAACGATAAGTAAGCGACAGGGCCACGCTCTTCCGCCCCTTTTCCATGGGCTTGCCCCGGTATATGTCGAACAATTCCACCTTTTCCACCAGCGGCTCGGCGGCAGCGTTAATGGCCGCGATGAGATCACCAACCCGCACCTCCTCACCAACCACCACTGCCAGATCCCAACGTACCGCCGGATAACGGGCCAAAGGTTGGCACTGGGTGGTGACAGGCGGAAGAGCGGCCAGAATCTCCAGGTCGAGATCAAGATAGAACAGCGGCTGCTTGATGCCAAAGCCCTTAGCCACCTTGAGGCTGAGCTGGCCGAACTGGCCCACCTCTTTACCAGCAGCCACCAGGCGGATGAACTGATCCGGCTCCGCCAACTCGCCGTCACTTGCCGGCACAAAGCAGACCTGGGTCAGGCGACAGCTTTCCAGGATGGCTTCCACCACGCCCTTGACGTCTAACAGGTCGACCAGAACGCCGCCGAAATGCACCATTGGTGAACGGGGCTGACGGCGGCCGGTAAGGACCGCTGCCAGATGCAGTTTTTCATGAGGCTGGACGTCGCCTGCCGGGTGGAAGACCTTGCCGATTTCAAAAAGACGCACATCCGTGGTCTGGAAGTTGATGTTGCGCCGCACGTTTTCCAGCAGCCCTGGCAAAAGCAGGGTGCGCATCACCCCCTGGTCCTCGCCCAGGGGATTGAGCAGCGGCACGCAACTGCGCGCTGCATGGCCCTCGGCCAGGCACAGCAGATCGCAATGTCTGGCCCCGACAAAGCTGTAGTTGATGGCCTCGTAGAAGCCCATGGCGGTCATGACGGTGGCCAAACGCTGGCGCATCAAACGTCCAGGATCCTGCTCCGGGAAGCTCATCGGCACCATGGGCAGGGAGGTGGGAATATCATTGTAGCCCACCAGCCGGGCCACCTCCTCCACCAGGTCGATCTCCCGCTCCAGGTCGATACGGAAAGAGGGCGGGGTCACGGCAATGGTCTGGGCGTCTTGTTTAACCGCCGGAATCTCGATGGTGGACAGGTGGTGGACAATGGCGTCACCGTCCAGGTGCAGGCCCAACAGCTCATTGGTACGGCTAACCCGTAGATCGATAGTCGGCCTCGGCTTCACACCCTCGCGATAATCCACCCCGCCCGCCACCACCGTGGCGCCGGTAATCTCGCAAAGCAGCCGCACGGCCCGCTCCATGGCCTGGGGCGCCAGTTGCGGGTCCACGCCGCGTTCAAAACGGTAGGATGCCTCGGTACCCAGTCCAAGCACCCTGCTGGTGCGCCTGACGCTCACAGGATTGAAACAGGCGCTCTCCAGGAGCACCTCGGTGGTGGCCGGGTTCACCTCGGAGTTGGCGCCGCCCATCACCCCGGCCACGGCCACCGGCTGCTCGGCGTCGCAAATCAAGAGCATCTCCGGGGTCAGGTCACGAGTGACGCCGTCCAGGGTCTGCAACCGCTCGCCAGCCCTGGCGCGCCTCACCTCAAGGCTCCCCCCGGCCAAACGTTTGAAATCAAAGGCGTGCAGAGGCTGGCCATACTCAAGCATGACGAAATTGGTGATATCAACCACGTTGTTGATCGGTCGCTGACCTACGGCCAACAGGCGTTGCCTGAGCCACCAGGGCGAGGGGCCGATGGTCACGCCGCGCAGCAGCCTGGCAACGTAACGCGGGCAGTCCTCGGCCGCCTCAACCTGCACACCAAAAGGCAGGTTATCGGCCACCAGGGGTGGCAATTCCCTGGGCACGGGCGGGGTCAGGTGACGGCCGACAAAGGAGCCGGCCTCGCGCGCGATGCCGATGACCGAGGCGCAATCAGAGCGGTTGGGGGTAAGGTCCACCTCGATCATGGTATCGGCGAGTTCGAGGGCAGCGACCAGTTCAAGGCCACTGACCAGATCAACTGGCAACTCCATGATGCCGCCCTGCCCCTCGCTGATGCCAAGCTCCTTTTCCGAGCAGAGCATGCCTTCGGAGGTCTCGCCGCGAATCTTGCTGACCTTGATGGTCATGCCAGATGGCATAACCGCGCCAGGCAAGGCAATGGCTGTGACCAACCCCACCCTGGCATTGGGCGCGCCGCAGACCACCCGCCTGGTTTCCGCCCCCACCTCCACGGTGCAGAGCACCAGCTTGTCGGCGTTGGGATGCGGCGTCACCGTGGAGATCCGACCGACTTTGACCAGCTCCAGCCCGGCAAAAAGG
>DYDL01000065.1:0-12390 GCA_020717925.1 Desulfocapsa sp. | reverse complement strand
TAGGCTGTAGACTACAACCTGAACCCCCTACAGCCTATTCAACTAACTCTTCTCACCTACAGTCTAAACAGCTACAGCCTAAACACCTATCCTAAAATTGCGCCAGAAAGCGCAGGTCATTTTCATAGAACAGCCGGATGTCGGTGATGCCGTACTTCAGCATGGCAATGCGTTCCATGCCCAGACCAAAGGCAAAACCGGTGTAAGCGTCAGGATCATAGCCCACCATCTTGAAGACCGCCGGGTCAATGAGACCGGCGCCCAGGATCTCAAGCCAGCCGGTCTTCTTGCAGACCCGACAGCCCACGCCCTTGCAAATGACGCAGCCGATATCCACCTCGGCGCTGGGCTCGGTGAAGGGAAAAAAGCTCGGCCTGAAACGAATCGGGGTTTTGGCGTCAAACATCTTGGCGATAAACACCGACAGCACCCCCTTGAGGTCGCCGAAGGAGACCTTGCGGTCAACCAGGAAACCTTCCACCTGATGGAACATGGGGGTATGGGTGATGTCGGAATCGCAACGGTAGACCTTGCCGGGCGCGATCATTCTGAGGGGCGGCGCCGCCTTCTGCATGGCCCGGACCTGCATGGGCGAGGTGTGAGTGCGCAAGAGCACCGAGTCGCTGATGTAGAAGGTGTCGTGCATGTCCCGCGCCGGGTGATGGGGCGGGATGTTGAGGGCCTCGAAGTTGTAGTAGTCGAGTTCAACGTCCGGCCCCTCGGCCACGGCAAACCCCAACCCCGCGAAGATACCGCAGACCTCATCCAT
This sequence comes from Desulfocapsa sp., assembly GCA_020717925.1. Taxonomy (GTDB): domain Bacteria; phylum Desulfobacterota; class Desulfobulbia; order Desulfobulbales; family CG2-30-60-27; genus CG2-30-60-27. Next base: position 11,621 of record DYDL01000065.1, on the reverse strand, counting down.
GACCTGGGTCACGGGATGCAGCTTGCCAAAGGGCGACAGGCGGCCGGGCAAAGTGAGATCAGGGCGCACGGCGCCGCTCACTGCTTGGCTGGTGGCCAGTTCCGCCTCGCGGGCCGCAAAGGCCGCTTCCAGATCCTGCCTTACATCGTTGGCAAGCTTGCCCAGCCGTGGGCGCTCCGCGTCCGGCACCGCACCCAGCGAACGCATGACTGTGGTGCACAGCCCCTTTCGCCCGAGGTACTTGACCCGGAAGGCCTCGAGACCAGGGGCATCCGTCAACGCAGCCAGGTCTGCCCTGGCTTCCGTTTGCAGGTGTTGCAGCTCAGCTTCCATGATTCTGGCGGCGATTGCGGCAGAAGCAGGGACCGCCCATTACTGGGTGACCGATTTGACGACCTGGGTGAATGCGTGAGGATCAAGCACGGCCAGGTTGGCAAGTACCTTGCGGTCCAACTCAATGTTGGCCTTCTTCAACCCGCCCATGAGCAGACTGTAGGAGGTACCGTTCTGCTTGGCGCCGGCGTTGATGCGCACGATCCACAACTTGCGGAAGTCGCGCTTCTTCGCCTTGCGGTCCCGGTAGGCATAAACCAGGGCGCGATCCACCGCCTCGGAGGCGGTGCGGATCAGCCGATGCCGGCCGCCGATATAGCCGCTGGCCAACTTAAGAATCTTCTTTCTTCTGCGACGCGCCTTGAATCCGCGTGTTACCCTAGGCATGGTGCTCTCCTCAACAAATGGAAATGGAGGCTAATGCGCCTCCGCTACTCGAATGGTGTTGCCTGATGCTTCCCGGCTTACTGCAACTCTATCCTAGAGATAGGGCAGAATCCGCTTAAGACCCTTGACATTAGTGGCATCTACTATGCCGCTAAGGCGCATCCCACGTTTACGTTTGGTGCTCTTCTTGGTGAGGATATGGCTCTTGAAGGCCTTTTTGTAGACAATCTTGCCGGTGCCAGTGACCTTAAAGCGCTTGGCTGCGCCCCGTTTAGTTTTCATCTTGGGCATGATTACAATCTCCTGAATTTTTTAGTTCAAAGCTGAAAGCTCAAAGTCCAATGAGAAAATCCATAGACTTTCACCTTTCAGCTTTCACCTTTCAGCTATCTTCTATCTTCCTACTTTGGCCCCAGAAACATGGCCATCTGCCGGCCTTCCATCTTCGGCGTCTGCAGGACAACGGCTATGTCCTCCAACGCCACGATAATCTTCTTCAGCACATCCATGCCACCACTGTCGGCATATACGATCTCCCGGCCGCGGAAGCGCAGGGTCACCTTGACCTTGTTCTTCTGCCCCAGGAATTTCCTGATATTATTGATCTTGAAGTTCAAATCGTGGGCCTCGGTCTTCGGCCGCAACTTGATCTCCTTGGTCTCGACCACGGTCTGTTTCTTCTTGGCCTCGGCCTGCTTCTTGCTGGCCTCGTAACGGAACTTGCCGTAATCCATGATCCGGCAGACCGGCGGTTCAGCGGTGGGTGAAACCTCAACCAGATCAAGTCCAGCCTCGGCTGCCTTGGCCAGCGCCTCGTTGACCGTCAAGACCCCCAACTGCTCACCATCATCGCCAATAACCCGGATCGCATCGGCCCGGATCATACGATTTATTCTAGCACGTACCTCGCGGCCACCGCGTGCCGGGCTCTTCTTTTTCCCCTTAATAACCTACCTCCTCGAATATTCTGGTCTAGTCATGCGCCCGGGGCCTTCCCGGTTACCAGCCTCGGCTGGCAACGCATTCGTTGCTGATCATCCCGGCAAACTCTGGCACCGGCATGGGTGGCAGGTTCTTACCGTCACGCAACCGCACCGTCACCTGGCCCGCCTCCACCTCCTGGTCGCCCAGGATCAGCATGAAGGGAATCTTCTGCAACTGGGCCTCACGGATCTTGTAGTTCAGCTTCTCGTTTCTGGTATCCTTGGCCACCCGCACCCCGGCACCCCGCAAGGCCTCATAGACCTTCTCCGCATAGTCAAGCTGACTGTCGGTGATATTCAGGATAATGGCCTGCACCGGCGCCAGCCACACGGGAAAGGCGCCAGCGTAATGCTCGATGAGTACGCCGAAAAACCGTTCCAGCGACCCCATCAGGGCACGATGAATCATGATGGGCTGGTGTTCCTTGCCATCCTCGCCAATATAGCGCATTTCAAAGCGCTCGGGCAAATTGAAATCCACCTGAATGGTGGAGCACTGCCAGGAGCGGCCCAGGACATCCTTGATCTTGATATCGATCTTGGGGCCGTAAAACACCCCCTCGCCCGGGTCGAGCCGATAGGTTAGCCCCTTTTTCTCCAGGGCCAGCTTCAAGGCCTCGGTGGCCTGGAGCCAATGCTCGTCACTGCCCACAAACTTTTCGGGCCGGGTGGAGAGATAGATGTCGTAATCCGCGAAACCGAAGGTCTTGAGGATATGGAGATTCAGGTCCAGGATGTTGAAAATCTCCTCTTCCAGTTGCTCCGGCCGGCAGAAGATATGGGCATCGTCCTGGGTGAAGCCCCGCACCCGCATGAGCCCGTGCAGCACGCCGGTGCGCTCGTAACGGTAGACCGTGCCCAGTTCAGCCCAGCGGATCGGGAATTCCCGGTAGCTCCGCATGCGCGTCTTGTAAATATTAATATGAAAGGGGCAGTTCATCGGCTTGAGCTGATAGCTGACCTCGTCGATATCCATGGCGGAAAACATGTTCTCCCCGTAGAAATCGAGATGGCCGCTGGTCTGCCACAGATCCCGCCTGGCGATGTGCGGGGTGTAGAGCAACTCGTAGCCCTTGCGATAATGCTCTTCCTTCCAGTAATCCTCGATCAGGCGGCGCATAAGCGCCCCCTTGGGCTGCCAGAGAATGAGCCCCGGGCCGACCTGGTCCTGGATGGTGAACAACTCCAACTCCCGGCCGAGCTTGCGGTGGTCGCGTTTCTTGGCCTCTTCCAGATGAAACAGGTATGTCTTCAGATCCTTGGGGTCGAAAAAGGCGGTGCCGTACAACCGCTGCAGCATGACGTTTTTCTCGTCACCCCGCCAGTAGGCGCCGGCCAGCTTGACCAACTTGAAAGCGCGCACAAAACCGGCGTTCGGCACATGCGGCCCGCGGCAGAGGTCAACAAAACCGCCCTGCTCGTAGAGGGTCACCGTGGGAACCGCCATCTCAGCCAGCAACTCCACCTTGTACTTCTGGCCCTGCCCGGCGAAGAACTCCTTGGCCTCGGCCACGGTAACGGTCCGCCGGGTAAAGGGCGCGGCCGCGGCCACGATCTCCGCCACCCGGGCCTCGATGCGGGCAAAATCATCAGGCGTGAATGGTTCGGCCCGGTCGAAATCGTAATAAAAACCATCCTCCACCGCTGGGCCGATGGCCACCTTGACCTCGGGTCCGAAGATCTCCAGCACCGCTTGGGCCATGAGGTGGGCGGCGCTGTGCCGCATGATGCGCAGCCCGGCCTCGGATTCAGTGGTGATCGGGCTCAGTTGCGCGTCAGCTATGAGCGGCGTGGAGAGATCGACGAGATCCTCGCCCAGTTGCACCGCCAAGGTGCGCTTGCGCTCCTTGTTGGACACCAGCACGCGCAGGGCCTCCTCCACGCTGATACCGTGGGGAAACCGTTGCGGCTCGCCGCCCGCTATGGCCAGGGAAATTTCCGCCATGATCCTTTTTTGTTCCTTGTAAAAATAAGAGCTGAAAGCTCAAAGCTGAAAGCAAAATGAAAACTTCCATCGACTTTCAACTTTCACCTTTCAGCTTTCCTGTTCACCAACCGGGGGCCAGAAAGGCTGGTAGGCGCGGGCGGGATTGAACCGCCGACTTCTACCGTGTCAAGGTAGCGCTCTCCCACTGAGCTACGCGCCTGCTCTCATCTTTCGTCAACCTGCCGGCCCGGCGGGGCCGGACAAAGGCATGCCTTGGCCTGCCTCCTCCAACCGGGTTCACTTACCAATAATCCCCTTCCCTGTCAAGGATATTTGCGCCTTGGCGCGCTTTCCAGAGTGCCCATTTCCTTGCGCGACTCAATGGCCCGGGCCAGGGTCAGTTCGTCGGCATACTTGATGTCCATGCCCATCGGGATGCCAAAAGCCAGGCGGGTCACCTTGATCTCCTCGCCCCGCAATTGCTGGATGAGAAAGGAGGCGGTGGCCTCGCCGGGCACGGTCGAACTGGTAGCCACCAGCACTTCGCGGACCCCCTGGGTGCGGACCCGGGCCAGCAGGGCCTCCACCCGGATCTCGGCCGGACCGATGCCGTCCATGGGTGACAGGGCACCGTGCAGGATATGGTAGCGCCCACGGAAGGCGCCGCTCTTCTCAATGGCCAAAAGGTCACCGCTCTCCTCGACCACGCACAGTAGTTGCGGATCCCGCCTGGGATCCTCGCACAGCGGGCAGGGATCCTGATCGGAGAAGGCAAAACAGACCGAGCACTGGTGGATGGCGGTGTGCAGTTCAGCCAGGTCGCGGGCCAGGGCCTGGGCCTCGACGGCAGGACGCCGCAATATATGAAGGGCCAGGCGGGTGGCGGTTTTCTTGCCAACGCCGGGCAGCCGCGCCAGATCGGCAATGAGCCGCTCCAGGGCCGGGGGGACAAGGTTCATGCCTGCACCTCGTCTTAGAACAGGCCAGGGATGGACATCCCGCCGGTAAGTTTGGCCATCTCCCCCTGGGCCGCCTGCCGTGACCTGCCCAGGGCGTCGTTCACCGCGGCCAGCACCAAGTCCTGCAGCATGACCTGCTCCTCGGGGTTGATGACCGCCTTGTCGATCACCAGGGCCAGCAGCTCCTGACGACCATTGACCGTGGCGCTCACCATGCCGCCGCCCACCGTGGAGGTGATCCGCTGCTGGGCCAGTTCGCCCTGCAACCGCCCCATGTTGTCCTTGAACTGCAGGGCCTGTTTCATCACTTCTTGCATATCCATAGGTTATCCACCATTGCTAGTCGCTAACGGCTAGCCGCCTGATGCTAACGGCTGCGCGGGCCGGTGCGAATGCCCACCACCTGGCCCTCCAGTATCTCAACGGCCAACCGCACCCGCGGGTCGCGGGCCAAGGCCCGCCGTTCCTCGCGGGGCGCGTCCGCGCCCTCATCCTCGTCGCTAACGTCCGCGCTGCGCCCCCGGATGTCAAGACGCACCGCCAGCTCGCGCTGAAAAAAATCCTGGACAAACTGGGCCAGCAGTTTGACGTTCTCCGGCTCCTGGAGCACGGTACATTCCGCCGGGTCATCGAACTTGAGATGCAACTCCCTCTCCATCTCCTTACGGGCCGAGGCCAGCATAAGAACATGGGCCATCCAGCGTTTCCGCTCCTTCACATAGGCAATGAAATCATCCCAATCGCGGCGCACATCGCGACCGACCGGCTGGCTGGGCACGGTTGGCGCTATTACCGGGGGCGGGGGCTCAGGAGTTTTTTTTTCCGCGGGCGTTGGGACGGCTTGGGGCAAAGGCGGAGCCGGCACGACCGGCCGGGCGACTGCCGGCTCAGGCCGGACCAGGGGGATAGTGACGCCACCCAGCAGGGCATCGAGTTTTTCAATGAGCGCGGTCACCGGCACAACCTGGCCAGCCTGAACCGCCCTGACAAAGGTCATCTCCAGCACCATCCTGGGATTGGTCGAGGAGTGCAACTCCTCGGCCCCTTGCAAGAGCAACTGTAAGAGCTGATACAGGGTCTCGGCGCTGTGACTGGCGGCAATCTCCTTTAACGCCAGCAATTCCTGGTCCGGCACATCGAGCAGGGCCTGGGGCGCCTGGCAGGTCTTGCACACCATCACCGCCCGGCCATAGGCAAGCAATTCAGCGGTGAAACGCTTGAGGTCAAGCCCGGCGGTGTAAGCCCGCTCCAGGGTTTCAAGGGCCAGGGAGAGGTCGCCGGCCAACAGGGAGCGGGTCAGGGTCTCGTAGATCCGGCGGTCGACCAGGCCGAGCACCTCAATGACGTCACCATCGGTGATCTCCTGGCCGCCAAAGGAGAAAATCTGATCCAGCAGCGAAAGGCCGTCGCGCACGCTACCCTCGGCCTCGCGGCCGATCAGTTCCAGGGCCAGGTCCGAGATGGCGATGCCCTCGGCGGTGGCGATCTTACGGAAAAAGGCGACCAGTTCGGCAAAGGGCACCCGGGAAAGCTCGAAGCGCTGGCAGCGTGACAGAATGGTGACCGGCACCTTGTGCGGCTCGGTAGTGGCGAACATGAAGTAGACGTGGGGTGGCGGCTCCTCCAGGGTCTTCAACAGGGCGTTGAAGGCCTCGGCGGTGAGCATGTGCACCTCGTCGATGATGACGATCTTGTAGCGGCTCTTGACCGGAAAAAAGCGGAGGTTTTCCTTGAGGTCGCGGATCTCCTGGATGCCGCGGTTGGAGGCGCCGTCGATCTCATGCAGGTCAAGGGCATTGCCACCCTTGATCTCCAGACAGGATTCACACCGATCGCACGGCGGCGCACCCTCGCCCGTGCAGTTCAAGGCCTTGGCCATGATGCGCGCCAGGGTGGTCTTGCCCACCCCGCGCACGCCGGAAAAAAGCATGGCATGGGCCACCCGGTGGCGTTGCAGGGCGTTTTGCAGGGTGCGCACCACGGCACGCTGCCCAACCACGTCGGGAAATGTCTGGGGGCGATATTTTCTGGCAAGTACGAGATAGGACATGGGCTTCTTTAAAAGCAGGTTGATAGGCTGTAGGCGTTTAGGCTGCTAGCATAAAAAAACGATTTTTCACCTAACAGTCTACAGCCTACAGTCTAAACAACCTCATCAGATAAAAAATGATAGCCGGGCACCCTGCAACACACAGCGGTACTCACTACCGTTGCTTCCTTCCGGACCTGGCGGGGTTCGTGAGCCTCTGTTGTGCAGGACCCGGCTATCAAACTGCATGCGATTCTGGCGGAGAAGGGGGGATTCGAACCCCCGGTACGTTGCCGCACACACGATTTCCAGTCGTGCACCTTCAGCCACTCGGTCACCTCTCCGGTACGCCCCTGAAGGCGACACACTTATTTAGCATACCGAGCCGCCGCTGGCAACAGCCAACTTGAAAAAGTGCAACAGACCAAGGCTAGCTTGTCGTGGGGCGAGTCGAAAAGGTGACTTCTCGTGTCGGCAGTCAGATATATCAAGTCAAATTTTCTTGCGCGCCGCCCCGATCAAATCAGGAGCTGCCGACTTCAGCCGTGATTCCTCCACAAACGTCACAGGGGATAGCGCTATTGCTACAGCGATCGATCAATTTCCATTTGCCCTTTAAAATCAGGGCATTGTTGGCCTTCCTGCAGGAGTTGCAGACCCAGATTCCATCGTCTTTTTGGTCTGATATTTGGTGTTTGTATTTGTTCATGCCAGTATAAACCTTTTTTTACGTACGGCTGATGCCGTCTTTTCGCATCCGGCCGCGCAGCGTGCTGGGGTTGAGGCCGAGCATCATCGCGGCGCCTTTTTGCCCTTCGATCCGCCATCCGGTTTTCTTGAGCGCCTGGATGATGTGATCACGTTCAATATCGACAAGGGTCTTACCGTCCCGTGCCTCCTGTTTCACAATCCGCGGGGAGTTCACAAACCGGTCAAGTATCTGCAACCCTGTCCCCGGGCTCGTGATCACCGCCCGCTCGATAATGCTCTCCAATTCGCGCACGTTGCCCGGCCAGTTGTATTCCTGGAGGACGTTCAGGGTGTCTTGCGACACAGTCTCGATTTTCTTTCCTGTTTTCTTGTTGAATTTGGCAACAAAATGCATAACGAGCAGCGGAATGTCTCCCACGCGCTGCCGCAGCGGCGGAATCGTGATGGGGAAAACATGCAGCCGGTAAAACAGGTCTTGCCGGAATTTACCCTTCTGGATCTCTTCCTCCAGGTTCCGGTTGGTGGACGCGATGATCCGCACATCGACCTTGATGGTCCTGGGGCTACCCAGCCGTTCAAATTCGCCGTCCTGGATAACCCGGAGCAGCTTGCACTGAAGGTCGATGGGCATCTCGCCGATCTCGTCGAGAAAGAGGGTGCCATTGTCGGCAAGTTCAAAACGCCCCAACTGCCGGTCATGGGAGCCGGTGAACGCGCCCTTTTCCCGTCCGAAAAGCTCGGACTCGATTAGGTTCGCCGGCAGCGCCGCGCAGTTGACCGTTATCATCGGCCGCTCCTTGCGGCTACTCCTGCCGTGAATAGCGCGCGCCACTACTCCCTTTCCAGTACCGGTTTCACCCAGCAGGAGAACGGTCGCCTCCTGGGACGCTACCTGTTGGACCTTATGGAAAACAGACTCAAGAGCCTTGCTTTGCCCGATGATCTCGCCGAAGTTGAACTCCCTGTCGATATCCTTGCGCAGGCAGATGTTTTCCGCCTGGAACCGGTCCTTTAACAGCTTGATTTCCGCACAGGCGCCACGAAGCGACTCTTCCGTAAGCTTGTGTTCCTCGATTTCCCGCAAGAGCAGCTCGTTCGTTTTTAGCAATTCTCCCGTACGATCCTGCACCGTCTGTTCCAGCACTACATTGTAATACTCGATCTTCTTATACAACAACCGCACTTCCAGCATGTTGTGAATACGTGTCTGCAATTCGACCAAATCAAACGGTTTGCTGATGAAATCCTTCGCGCCGGCGGCGAGCGCCCTCAGCTTGTGACTCGGCTGGGCGGTGATCACAAGGACCGGCAGGTAGCTGTCCGTTTCAATTGCCTTCAACCCTTCCATCACCTGAAAGCCATCCATGCCTGGCATCTGCAGATCGAGCAGGATCAGGTCGTAGTGGTTGTCGCGATGCATGGCGCAGACACCATGCGGGTCCATCGTCGAGGTAATGCACGCATAGCCGTCATTACGCAGCATTTGCTCCAGCAGCAGCACATTGGCTTCCTGATCATCCACGATCAGAATGCTGGCATTGTGAATATCGGCTGAATTAACCATGTTATTGCTCCTCCTCCATTTTTTTCGAGGCAGATGGCAATGGCGTTCTAAAGGTGGGCGGGTCATGCTGCCTGCGCGCTGCCACCGCCAGCTCTTGCCGCCCCAGGATTTGACAGGTGTTCTTGCCCGCGCGCTTGGCCTCGTACAAGGCCAGGTCGGCGCTCTTCATCAGTGTGTCCGCATCCTCGCCATGGACGGGATAGATGGAGACCCCGGCGCTGGAGGTGATGCTGACGGTATGGCCCTCGATGACATGGGGGCGCGCTACTGCCTGGATCACTTTTAACGCCACCTTGGCAGCATAGTCGGGCCCGCTGATGTGCGCCAGCGCTATGCCGAATTCATCACCGCCCAGGCGTGCCACCGTATCCTCTTCGCGCACCGTTACCAACAGGCGTTCCGCCACCATTTTCAGCAACGTGTCCCCAACACCGTGCCCCAACGTGTCGTTGACCTGCTTGAAACCGTCCAGATCCAGATACACCACCGCCATGGCGTTCTTGTTCCTGCGCGCATGGGCTATGGCCTGCGCCAATCTGTCGGATAGCAGTCGTCTGTTGGCCAGCCCGGTCAGCGGATCCTGCAGGGCCAAGGCTTCCAGCATCTTACCGTGATCGCGGGCCTCCTCGTGCAGCAGGCGGACCTCCAACATATTGTGCACCCGCATCAACACCTCGGACAGATCAAACGGTTTGCTGACGAAATCCTTGGCGCCGCCCTGCAATGCGCGCAACTTGTGCGCCGGCTGGGCAGTAACGGCCAGCACCGGCAGGTAGCCATCTGTTTCGATTTCCTTCAACCCTTCCATCACCTGAAAGCCATCCATGCCTGGCATCTGCAGATCGAGCAGGATCAGGTCGTAGTGGTTGTCGCGATGCAGGGCGCAGACACCATGCGGATCCCTGGTCGAGGTAATGCAGGCATAGCCGGCGCTGCGCAGCATCCGCTCGAGCAAAAGGACACTGGCCTCCTGATCGTCGACGATCAGGACTTTGCCGTGCAGAATGTCGGATGAACTTATCATGCGATGTCCGTCGCCTTATTGGACTTACCGGGCTTTTCCCCTGCGAATTCCAGCGCCTCATTCAGCGCCTCCATGAATTCGTCGACCTTGATCGGCTTGGTGAGGTAACGGAAGAATCCTGCCTCCAGTCCCTTCTTGATGTCATGTGGCATGGCATTGGCACTGATGGCAACCACCGGGATATGGGCCGTTAGCGGATCCTCATGCAGGATCTTCATCACCTGGATACCGCTCATACCGGGCAGATTGATGTCCACCAGGATCACCTCCGGCCGCTTGGTACGCGCCAGCGCGATGCCTTGAGCGCCATCGCCCGCGCCCAACAGACGCATATCTGGACAACGCGCGATGATTTGCTCGACCAGTTGCATGTTGGCCCGGTTATCCTCCACATACAGCAGGGTGCGTAGCGCGCCATCATACGGAACACACGCAGGCGTTGGCCCCGGCAATTCAGCGGCGCCAAAGGCAGGTTGTGGCTCAGCCGTCAGGTTCAGTTCCATCCAGAACACACTGCCAACCCCGACCGTGCTTTCCACGCCGATTGCGCCCCCCATCAATTCGACCAGCCGCTTACTAACCACCAGACCGATGCCGGTGCCTTCCTCGCCGCCGGCCTCCTGCCCAAGACGATTGAACGACTGGAAAAGTTGAGCGATTTTTTCAGCGGACAACCCTTCGCCGGTATCCTGCACGCTGATACGAATACGGTCGGCAGGTTTCACATCGCACGTCACTGCGACCGTCCCCTCCGCACGGTTGTATTTGATCGCATTGGAAAGCAGGTTGATCAAAATTTGCTTCACCCGGGTGCGATCGGCATTAACAAAGTAAGGGATAGCGAACTGGGGAAAACTCATGCCGATGCCGCTTTTTTGTGCCTGCGGTTCAATCATGGCCTGGCATTCGAGCATGACGTCGACCAGCGACATGGGTTCCAGCGACAGCGACACCCTGCCCGACTCAATCAACGCGAGATCAAGAATTTCATTAATCAGCTCAAGCAGATACCATCCCGCCTTGATAATCTGGTCAATACTGGCCTTTTGCTCTGGCGTTGGCAGCGGCGCACTCTTTTCCATTAATTGGGCAAAACCCAAGATCGCATTGAGCGGGGAGCGCAACTCATGACTCATGCTGGAAAGGAATTCGGATTTCGCGAGATTGGCCTTGTCCGCCAAAGACCGGGAACTCTCCAGTTCGACATTCTTTTCCTGCAGCACCTGATCCAACCGTTTGCGTTCGGTGACATCGCGCGCCGCGGCGAAAACACCCTGCAGCCTCCGGTCCCGATCGTAAAAGGTGGTCGCATTGTAGGACACCACGGTTTCCTGGCCGTCCCTTGAGCGCGCGGTGAGCTCGTAGTCGGTGACCTTCTTTTCGCTCAACACCAGCTTAATGCTCGCCTCGGCCTGCTCCGGATCGGTAAAGTAACTCTTGAAAGGAGCGCCGATCAATTCGTCGCGCGTGCAGCCGGTAAGCGCCTCCATCTGCTTGTTAACGTCGGTAATGATGCCGGACGGATCGGTGGTCATCAGCGCATCGATGTTGGATTCAAACAGGGAGCGGGTATAGAACTGATGGTCGCGCAACCGCTGCGCGAGCTGCTTCTGCTCTGCCTCGATCTCCTTGCGCGCGGTATTGTCGGTGCCGATCAACAGGTAACCGATGATGGCGCCGTGCGCGTCGCGCAAGGCCGTGACC
>DYDL01000283.1 GCA_020717925.1 Desulfocapsa sp. | reverse complement strand
TCATCTGGTCGTAGAACTCGGTCACCTTGTTCTTGCGGTCCGACTCCATGTGGGCCATGGCGGTGCGCGGATGCTCGTTCATGGTGCCGGTCACCATGTAGGGGATGAAATAGCCCCAGTCTATCTTTTCCTGCCAGGGCAGGATCTGCTCCTCAATAGCCTCGATCAGCGGCCGCACCTTGAACTTGGGGTTTTTCAGGAAGGAGATGAGCAGTTCCAGGGGGCAGTTGCCCGCACCGCGGCCGATGCCGTAGAGGGTGGCGTCCAGGTAGTTGATGCCGGTGATGATGCCGGCGATGGTGTTGGCAAAGGCGAGCTGCTGGTTGTTGTGGGCGTGGATGCCAATGGTCTTGCCGGGCAGGGCGGCGAAATATTTCTTGGCCAGCAGGTCGATGTCCTCGGAGTAGAAGGAGCCGAAGCTGTCCACCAGATAGACGACCGGTACCCGGCTCTGGGCCAGGTCGTCCAGGGCCTCCTCCAGCTCCCTGGGCTTGACCGTGGACACGGCCATGAGGTTGATGGTGGTTTCGTAACCCTTGTCGATGCAGTGGTGGGCAAGGGCGATGGCCGCGTCCATCTGGTGGGCGTAGCAGGCCACCCTTATCATGTCGAGGGAGCTGTCCGCCTTCAATGGGATGTCGTCGTGATCGATGCGGCCGATGTCGGCCATGGCGGAAAGCTTGATCCGGTCCTTGGTGCCGCCAATGACGCGCTGCATGTCTTCCTCGGCGCAGAACTTCCAGGGCCCGACCTCGTTGCGTGAAAAGGCATGCTCCGAGCTGAGGTAGCCGATTTCCATATAGTCGACCCCGGCCTCGTTCAGCGCCCGGTAAACCTTGCAGACAAAGGCGTCGTCAAACTGCCATTTATTCATCAGCCCGCCGTCGCGCACGGTACAGTCGATCACCTTGATTTCTGGCCTGAACATGGTTCCTCTCCTTAAGACAACATGTAATGAAAACGCAACACAAGCAGTTTGAACCCATTCTTTTAGTATGTGTCAGCCAGATTGTCAATATGCCGGCTGCGTCTCGGCAAACCCGATTACTATTGCCCCAGGGTAGGGTTTGGTACCAACCCCTTGTCTTGCAATAGTTGCAGCTTGGCTGCCAGGTCCAACTGTTTCAGCGCATATTCGCGCTTGGCGGCAGCGGCGCGCGAGGGAAATGGTTCCAGGTAGACAAGATGTACCGGCCGCCGCGAACGGGTGTACTTGGCGCCATTCTTGCCGGTATTGTGGGCCGCCAGTCGCTTTTCCGGATCCTTGGCAATGCCGGTATAGAGGGTGTGGTCTTGGCAGCGGACGATATAGGTGTACCACACCGTTTCCACCGCGGGCATAACTGCTTGCTCCAGGCTACGACCGGCTGCGCACATACCACTCTTCCACCTTTTTTCTGGCCCACGGGGTCCGGCGCAGGAATTGCAGGCTGGATTCGATGCTGGGGTTATTGGTGAAGCAGCGGATTTTGATCTTGCGCCCCATTTGCTCCCAGCCGAACTGGGCCACCAGTTGGTTTAGAATCATTGCCAGGGTGATGCCGTGCAAGGGGTCATTGGGTTGTTCGCTGGTCATGTTTTTGCCTGCATTGTTGCGACGCCCCCGGGGGTTGCGTTCAAGAAAGCTTCACGCCGGCACCCTTGCGACAATAGCCCGGGGCTGGTAAGAATAACAGGTACCTAGTTTACCCGTTTTTCCTGCTTATGTCCTCTGTCGAAAGATGCCAGAAAGAATTGATCTAAAAAATCTCACACTGGGGCAATTGACCGACTTTTGTCTGGGGTTGGGCCTGCCTGCCGCGCGGGCGCGGCAGATTTTTGCCACTCTTTACCGCCCCGGCACCAGTGGGTTTGCCACCATGCGCACGATCAAACGGGAAGTCCGCGCCCTGCTGGCCGCGCATGCCTGCATCAGTAGCCTTGAGCCGGTGCAGGTGGAGCAGTCTAGCGATGGGACGGTGAAGTATGCCTTCCGTTTGCACGATGGCCCGCTGATCGAGAGCGTGCTGATCCCGCAAAACGGCCGCCATACCCTGTGCATATCCTCCCAGGCCGGCTGCGCCATGGGGTGCCGGTTTTGTCTGACTGCCACCATGGGTTTGCAGCGCAATCTGACTCCCGCGGAAATCGTTAATCAGGTTCTGGCGGTACAGGGACATATGATCCAGACAGGGGTTGTGCGGGCCACTCCCAGGCAGTTGATCGACAATCTGGTCTTCATGGGCATGGGAGAACCGCTGGCCAATTACGATAACCTGCTCACCTCCCTGCATATTCTGATGGACGAGCATGGTCTGGGCTTTTCCGAGCGCCGGGTCACGGTCTCCACCTGCGGCCTGGTCCCCAGGATCGCCGCGCTGGGCCGCGATATCCGGGTGAATCTGGCTGTCTCCCTGCACGCGGCCGACGACGCCACCCGCAACCACCTGATGCCGGTGAACCGGATTTATGGTCTGGATGCGCTGTTGGCTGCCTGTCGCCAATATCCACTTGCCCACAAGCGGATCATCTTTTTTGCCTATTTGCTGATCAAGGGAGTGAACGACACAGAGAGTGACGCACGGCGGCTGGCCGAAAAACTGCAAGGCATTCCCTGCCGCATTAATCTGCTGGCCTATAACGAGTCGGAAGAGTCGCCATACCAGTGCGCGGAAGGGCAGACGATCAAGGCCTTTCAGGATATCCTGCATCAGGCCGGCTATAGAACGCTGCTTAGGAACAGCCGCGGCGCCGACATCGCCGCTGCCTGCGGGCAGTTGGCGACCAGCGGGCCGGCGGCGGAATCGGCTTGCAACCCCACGCCCGGCATGCTAAGGAGACAAGATCAAACCCACGGGCGCCCGTAGCTCAGTTGGATAGAGCATCGGACTTCGAATCCGAGGGTCGGGGGTTCGAATCCCTCCGGGC
>DYDL01000064.1:11448-15888 GCA_020717925.1 Desulfocapsa sp. | reverse complement strand
GGCCCCAGTCGTTGCTTGCCATGATGCGGGTGTTGAGCCGCAGGATTCGGCAGGACACCGTGCGGCTGGCCGAGGATTTCCAGCAGGCCAATATCCTGATCCATGACATGAAGAACACCCTTTCCCTCTTTATGTACCTGGACGCCTTGCCAGGCAAGGTGAATCATGAGCGGGGAGAGCGGATGGTCAACGCCATGCGGACGGCGCGGGGCTCCCTGGCCACCATGATGGACGAGGCTCTGGCCGTGGCCCGGCACATGGCGCGGCCGTGGACCATGGCGAGTGGCTCCCTGCCCGGGCTGTTGCGCGAGATGGTTGAGGAGGATTTTCAGGGTCACCCTGATCTGGCCCAGCGGCAAATCACCCTTACGATGGCCGACGACCTGCCAGACTTTGTTTTCAACCGGCTGGCCATTCGGCGGCTGGTGGTCAATCTGGTGCTGAACGGCGCTCAGGCCAGCGAGCCCGACCAAGGGCTGGCCGTGGTGGCGGATCGGGTCGGTGACCTGGCGCGGGTGCGGGTCATCGATCAGGGGCGTGGCATACCCGAGGAACTGCGCACCAAGTTTTTCCACTGCCAGTTCACTACCCGGGACCAGGGCACTGGGCTGGGGCTGCTGTCCTGCGGGCGGATCGTGGCCGCCCACGGCGGCACCATTGAGTTTGCCAGCGAGGCCGGCAGCGGCACCACGGTGAGTTTTTATCTGCCCCTGGCCTCTGATCCAGGAAAGGCTTAGCTGGTGGGCTCCCATGGACAGTGATTTCGCGCGGCATGTGCTGGCGGTTGAAGAGGCCGCGGCCTTTCTCCGCCAACAGGTTGATTTCGCGCCCGAGGTTATCCTCGCCCTGGGCACCGGTCTGGGCGGGGTGGCCGACAGCCTGGAGCTTTTGCACAGCCTGCCCTTTGCCTCTATTCCACACTTCCCGGCCTCCACGGTGGCGAGCCATGCCGGCAACCTGCTCCTTGGCCTGCTCGGCGGCCGGCGCGTCGCCGTGCTGCAAGGACGGCAGCACTACTACGAAGGCTACACCGCCCGGCAGATAACCTTGCCAGTGCGGGTGCTCTCGCAACTGGGGCCCAAGGTGATGATCATCGCTAACGCCGCCGGCGGCCTCAACCCGGCCATGACGCCGGGCTCCCTCATGCTCCTGGCCGACCATCTGAACTTCATTCCCGACAACCCGCTGCGCGGGCCTGACCATCCACCCTGGGGCCCACGGTTTTTAGATCTGTCCGCCCCTTATGATGCCGGGCTGCGCGACAAGGCCATCATCCGCGCCGCGCAGCTTGGTCTGGCCCATGTAACCGCCGGGGTCTACGTGGCCATTCCCGGGCCCAGTCTGGAGACGCCAGCCGAAACCCGTTATCTGCGGCAATGCGGAGCCGACGCCGTGGGCATGTCGACCGTGCCAGAGGTGCTCGTCGCCCGCCATGGCGGACTGAAGGTGCTCGGCATCTCGGTGATCGCCAATGTCAACGACCCGGACAACTTTGCCCCCATCCTGCTGGATGACATAATCGCCGCCGCCAGGCTGGCGGCCGTTGACCTGGAGCGGCTTGTGGTGGCGGTGTTGGAAGAAGGTGAAAGGTGAAAGGTGAATGGTGAAAGGTGAAAGGTCAAAGGTGAAAGGTGAGGGAGAAGGGGAGTTCATTGCTCCTTAGATCCCTTAAGTCCTGGGCCCTTCAACGGGACACCAGCCAGGAGAAGAAGAAACAACCATGAGCCATACTCCTCAATCTGCCCAACCAACCGCCGATCTGCTGGTCAGCGGCCGCTATGTCCTCCCCATGCACGATGGCGTCGCGGCCATTGAGCACGGCGCGGTGGCCATGGCCGGCGACACCATCCTGGCGGTCGGCACCTTGGCCGAGCTTGGCCCCCGGTACCCGGGCGCCCAACGGCTGGAGCATGCCAGCGGCCTGGTCATGCCGGGTCTGGTAAACGTCCACACCCACGCCGCCATGTCCTGCTTCCGGGGACTGGCCGACGACCTGCCCCTCATGCAGTGGCTGCGGGACCATATCTTTCCGGCCGAGGCCAAACTCACCGCCGAGATGGTCTATCACGCCACCCGGCTTTCGGCCCTGGAGATGATCCGCTCCGGAACCACCTCATTCTGCGACATGTATCTTTTCGCTGCTGACGTGGCGCGGGGTGCGGCCGAGAGCGGCATGCGGGCCTGGGTCGGCGAGGTGCTCTACGATTTCCCGTCGCCCAATTACGGGCCAGTTGCCAGGGGGCTTGAGTACCTGGATCGCCTGGCCTATGATTACGCCGGCCATTCCCGCGTCACCATCACCGTGGACCCTCATGCCGTCTATACCTGCTCCCCGGACCTGTTGCTCACCCTGAAGGAGCGGGCACTGGCCCTGGACGCCCTCTACGTCATCCACCTGTCCGAGAGCCAGGCCGAGGTGGTTGGCGCGCTCGAGAAGTTCGGGCGCACCCCGGTCATGCATCTCGAAGCCCTGGGTCTCCTCGATGCCCGGATGCTGGCCGACCACTGCGTAGTGCTCACCGCGGCCGAAATCGAGCTCTTGGCCGCCCGCAAGGTCAAGGTGGCCCACTGTCCGGAGAGCAACATGAAGCTGGCCTCCGGGGTGGCGCCTGTGGTGGAGTTGCTGGCGGCAGGCGTGACGGTGGGTTTGGGCACCGACGGCGCGGCCAGCAATAACGACGTTGACCTGTTCGGCGAGATGGACACGGCGGCCAAGTTGCACAAGGTCTCCAGGCTTGACCCCACCGCCATGGCTGCCGGGGTTATTCTGCGCATGGCCACCCTCGGCGGGGCCGAGGCCCTGGGCGCCGGCCAGTGGCTTGGCAGTCTGGCGCCCGGGAAAAAGGGTGATCTCATAGTGGTCGACCTGGATCAGCCCCATCTGACGCCACTCTACAACCTTCCCTCGCAACTGGTCTATGCCGCCCGGGGCGCTGACGTGGTCCATTCGGTCATTAACGGCCGGATTGTCATGCGGAACCGGCGGGTAACAACCATGGACGAGAGCGAGGTGCTGGCCAAGGTGAGAGAAATTGCCAGCAATATCAGACGGTAACGTGCGGCACCCGTACAAAGTGATTTACTTCTGGTCATTTTTTCGGTATTAAATAAGGTGGAGTCACGGTTGGGCGTGGTCACCATTTCCGCAAAAAAACCTGGAGCAGGAGGCCTGCCATGTTTGGTTTGGGAATGCCGGAGCTCCTTGTTATTCTGGGGATCGTCGTGCTGATCTTCGGCGCCGGCAGGCTGCCGGATATCGGCGGCGGTCTTGGCAAGGCCATCAGTAATTTTAAAAAGGCCTTCAACGCGGACAAGAAAAACGAAAAATTGGATAACCCCAAGGATGGTTCTGCAAGTTAATTGCCTGAACCTTGAAAACCCTAGTTGAAGCAGGTGAACAACATGTTTGGAATCGGCACCCCGGAACTTCTTGTGATTTTTGGTATCGCCTTTCTGGTCTTTGGCGGCAAAAAACTGCCGGAACTTGGCAGCGGCCTGGGCAAGGCCATCGCCTCGTTCAAAAAAGGGTTGCGTGACGTGGATGCGGATGCGCCAGCCGTTAAAGATGCGGCAGCCTTGAAACAGGATACTGATCAGGCAAAACAGGTTGATGACGCGGCTGCCAAAAAATAGCCAAGCCTTTAATGTTGTCAGGTAATGGAGTGCGAGGGGCGTTGCAACTTGGCACTCCATTTTTTTTGATAACGTGAGCAACGGCCGGCAGGGCCTGGTCCAGGAAGGTGACGTGAAGATCGAAATAGATATTTCCAGCCAGATGAAGGAACTGCTCAACCGTAACAACGTGCAGGTCCATTCCCTTCTGCAGCTTGACGCCGTCTTGAAAGAGGCTTACACCTCTGGCGGCAAGAAGGCTCTGATCCTCCATCGTTCCAAGGTCTATGAGCGACGCATCGTTTTTTCCGGGGAGCAGGTGGTGGAGGTCTATGATACCGATCTGACCGCGCACCTGAAGAAGGGGGAGAGGCTGCTGGTGGTGCTGAGCGGGGGAGGCAAGACCCGATTTGTGCTGCAAACCGCCGTGGTTCATATTTTTCCGGACCGCTTCGCGCTGAATATTCTGGACCCCCGGCACACCCAGCGCTTCAGCGTGACCAAAGCCGAGGCCCTGGCTTTCTGGCCCATGACGCCGGAGGTGTCCCTGAAGTTGCAAAGCGATGAGGTGTTGCTGGAGCGGCAGATCAGTGGTCCCATTACGGCTCGTCCCGCCGATCTCGCTGCTGGCGCACGGCCCGACACCCCTTCCATGGTGGAGGAGAGTCTCATTGACCGGCAGAGCCGTCAGCCCACCGGTGACATGGTCGCGGTGCTTGCCACCCCTGGTCATAATGCCCTTGGGGTGGTCGATATCTCCCTGGGTGGGCTCTGTCTGGCCGTAGACCATGGCAGCGGCCAGGCCCTTGCCCATCAGTTGCTATATGT
>DYDL01000064.1:0-11268 GCA_020717925.1 Desulfocapsa sp. | reverse complement strand
GGCAAGCAAAAGACCAGAGTTCTCTTTCTCTGCACCGGTAACTCCTGCCGCAGTCAGATGGCCGAGGGCTGGACTCGGCACCTGCATGGCGATCGATTCGAGGTCTATTCGGCCGGCATCGAGAAGCATGGCTTGAATCCCCTGGCCGTCAAGGTCATGGCCGAGGCCGGGGTCGATATCGCGGCGCAGCGCTCCAAGCTGATTACGGAACTGTTGGTGCGGGATTTCGACCTGGTCATCACAGTCTGCGATCAGGCCCATGAGTCGTGCCCGCTTTTTCCCGGCCAGGCCAAAGTTGTCCACCGGAGCTTTGACGATCCACCCCGGCTGGCGGCCCAGGCCGCGACCGAGGAGGAGGCCCTGGCCCCGTACCGCCGGGTGCGGGATGAGATCGCGGCCTTTGTCCAGACCCTGCCAACGCTGCTGGCTGGCGCCTGAGGGGCCAAGTTTAGACGCCCATTTTTTTGTTTTCCACGTAATGGGCCGCGGCCAGGGCGGCGGTGCAGCCGTCGCCGGCAGCGGTCACGATCTGGCGGGCGTATTTTTCCCGCAGATCGCCAACCACGAAGATACCCGGCATGTTGGTTTCGCATTTGGCGTTCGAGGCGACAAAGCCGTTGGCGTTCATGACGGTGCCGGCCGGCACGAGTTGGTTGTTCGGCAAGAAGCCGATGAAGATAAAGATCCCGTCGGCGCTCAGCTCCCGCTGCTGGCCGGTGACCACGTCGCGCAGCGCCACTCCGGTGAAGCCGTTCTGGTCTGACCGGATCGTGGTGACCACGCTGTTCCAGATAATGTTGATCTTGGGCTGGGCCTGCACCCGCTGTTGGAGAATCATGCTGGCCCGCAGGGCATCCCGCCGGTGCACGATGGTGACCCGGGTGGCCAGCTTGGCGAGATAGAGCGCCTCCTCGGTGGCTGAATCGCCACCTCCCACCACGATCACCTCCTTGTTGCGGAAGAAGAAGCCGTCGCAGGTGGCGCAGTAGGAGACCCCCTTGCCGTAATTCTCGTCCTCGCCCGCCACCCCGAGCTTCCTCGGGCTGCCGCCCATGCCAAGGATCACCGCATGGGCCCGCAGTTCCTCGCCATTGTCCAGCCGCACCGTGTGGTAGTGCAGACCAGGCTCCACCGCCACGATTTCCCGCGTCTTGACCAACAGGCCGTAGGAGGAGGCGTGGCGCAAGAAATTGGCCGCCAGCTCCGCCCCGGTTATCGACTCAAGCCCCGGCCAGTTCTCCACGATCTCGGTATTGTTCACCTGGCCGCCGGCCACCCCTTTTTCGACCAGCACCGTCTTCAAGGCAGCCCGCATGGCGTAAATCCCGGCCGTAAGCCCGGCCGGGCCGCCGCCCACGATGATCAGGTCGTATAATGCAATATCCGCCATGTCTCTCTCCTTGGTGGCATGAAAGCAAGCATAACGCTATTTTCTGCCTACAAAATATTTTTAAACCAGTTCTTTCCTATGATACTCCTCGACCCGGATGACCGCCAGGATATGTCTTGATTAACTCCTCGTTTTCGCATCTTTGCTGGATGCTGAACAAGAATCATTTTTCCTTCTGGGGCGGCGCTTGTAATAGTGTCAGGCATGTGGTATGTCGATACGTGTGCTAGGTGCGGTGGGGTGAACAACTAGTACCTTGGCACACTATTTCTTTCGCATTCCAGATTGCTCCCAATGCTCTTATATGGCACTATTTTCTACGCGTATGTCCAAGAAAATGCAGGTTGATTTCAGGGTATTGAACGGTCCGAATCTTCTCGCGCCATTTGCGGCGGTCGTTGCGGAGTTCAGCAGTCGCTTCCCGGCGCCGCTCTCCGCCGATCAGGCGACGAGCCAACTCACCAAATTGCTTCCGGAAAAGTTTAGGCAACAGCTTGTGCTCACGCCCGGGGAGGTAGCTTTTGAAAATCTGGCTGCGTCGCTGGCCAATGCACTGCAAGATTTAGCAGGCCAGTGCGGATTGTCTGTGGTCGCTAAACGCACTGATTCCGGTATTTGCCAGATCATTCTGGGGTTTGTCGACCCGCATGCGGCGCGTCACGCCTTGGTTGTCGGGCTCGAAATCGCTATTTTGCTGTTCAATCTCACGGATGGTGGCCCGGCAAGAACGCAGGCCATTGCGGACATGATTCGCAACGCAGAGTCTGAGATGCGCCTGCGCCAGCCGGATTTTATCGCAAGATCGATGATGCGCATCGCACGGAGCAGGAAAATCCCGGTTTACCCGGTTTCCCATGGCTCGCGTATCTGGCAGTATGGCCAGGGCAGTGCCGGCTCCCATTTTTTCGAGGCGGCCAACCATCGCGATTCACTTACCGGCAACATCCTGCAACGTGACAAGTTCCTGAGCAATCAGTTACTCAAGGGTCTCGGATTACCGGGCGTTCGGCACGGCATTGCCAGCGATGTCGGCCAGGCTTTGCGGATTGCCGGGCAGCTTGGCTTTCCTGTCGTGGCCAAGCCGATCGACAGAGGCAAAGGCAAAGGCGTGACCGCAAACATCGACAACGCGGACTTGCTGGCGGCGGCCTTTGCCAAGGCAAGACAGTTCTCACCCCGAGGGGTCATCGTCGAGCGGCACATACCTGGTGACGATCACCGGATCGCGGTGATCGGCGGACGACTGGCATGGGTGGTGCAGCGGTTGCCGCCGCGCATTCTCGGCGACGGCCAACGCACGATCAGCGAACTCATTGATCTTGAAAACAGCAGGCGAAGCGACGAGGATGTGGTGGCTGGTTTTAGTAACCGGCTGGTGGTCGACGCCGACATGCTGGCAGTGCTTGCGCGGCAGAAGCTGAGCCCGCAGGACCTGCCCGCCAAGGGTCGCCTGGTGCAGTTGCGATCAATTGCCAACCTGGCGACCGGAGGAACCTGGTCTGATTGCACGGCGGATATCCATCCCGACAATCGAGACATGGCCGAGACGATCGCGCGCGGTTTTCGCCTCGATTCAATGGGTATCGATTTTATCACTACCGACATAGCAAGGTCATGGAGTGAAGGCGGGTGTGGGGTGATTGAGGTCAACGCCATGCCGGGCATTTCATCGGATTTCCACGCCGAACTGATCCTGCGGCACGGTTTTCGCGATTATGTGGACGGCCGGATTCCAAGTGTGGTGCTGATAGGCGCTGATTGGTCGAGCGGTGAGCGCGTGACTGGCGTGATGCGATCCTCTGGCAGGCGGGTGGGGCAAACCGATGCCAAGTTGACCTTAATGGCTGGCCGTTTGTTTAGCGCGGACACCGGCGAGCTGCCGGCACGCGTCATGGCCCTGCTTTTGGACCCGTCATGTGAGGCGCTGGTGATAGGGGCTGCGCCCACGGACATCGAGAGGCACGGTTTTCCCCTCGACCGTTGCAACCTTGCGCTAATCGCGGAAGGGGTCAAGCTGTCGGCCCCGATGCGCGACTTGATCGAAAAATGCGCTGACCGGGTGATCAACGAGGTCAACTCACAGAACCTGGAACCCCTTGCTTTTTCGACGATCACCCAGGTGCTGGCCGACGCCGGGTGGTGCATCCGGAAATAATGACGCAACTGCATTTGGTAGTACTGACAGTTCCGAAAGTTTGTCAGTTGATGTCTGGTCGCTCTTCTGCTAACCGACGGAGTTTTCCATGCCATTAAGCGGTTGCGACCCGGATTGTTTTGACCAGGGCTCCGAGAATATCCTTTTTTTCGGTGATCCCAATCTCGGTATGAAGCAAGGATGGCAAATATTCTCGGAATTTTTTCCAAGGGCGAAAAAGCTTATCTGGGATAAAAGTCAGCCCAAGGCGCCGTTTCAGCGCGCAATACGTGGCAACAAATGGCTATTCACCGTGTCGTTTTACAACGATTTCATCTTCACGGCTGACGACTTTCCGCACCTGGGTCTGCCCCTGAACCTGCATCCATCCCTTCCCGTGCTGCGTGGAGTTGGACATGATTATATTCCTTTGATTGAAAATCATACTCACCATGGCGGCACGCTGCACTACATGGACCCTCCTGCCAAGTTGAGGTGCGGCTTTGGCGATGGCGTGGATACCGGACGCATTATCAGGGTAAGTAAACGCGAGTTGAGCCCGGCCGCCACGTATGGAGATATCCGCGCCTTGAACCAGCAGATCATGCTTGAAATGCTGACTGAGCTTTGCCGCCAGATGTTGCGATTGGGATCTGTTGCCGCAGCCCATGGCGAATTGGGGGGCGAAGCGGAGAAGAACAGCCTTGCTTGGGCAAAACGCTACATTGACTGTCAGACCATCAAGGATTGCGTCGCCGCGCTGCGATGTGCTGACCCAGGGCATCGCGCCCTAAGAGACGAACGCTCAACCGTCTGCAGCTAGGAGCATGGTACATTATTGCCTGCGCATTGCCATGGCTGAGCCCGGTGGGGTTGGTGCCGTAACTACAAGGCATCGAATGCAGCCCTGAAGGTTCCGCTTCCGCCCCTGTTCCCGCTGCAATCCGTCTCCCATGACCAGGTCTCATGCCCGCAGCCTGACATTTCCGCGTTGACAAATATTCTATCACGAGCTAATTCTTACAAAAAAAGCAGGAACGCGAAATCGGTGATGTGCGCGCCGATCTCCTTTTGGCAATAATTCAGGTCGCGTGGTCAGGCAAAGACTAGGAGCAACGCGCTGTTCGGCTCGTTTTTTAGTCGAATTAACCAATTTGAACCAATAATGAAGTAGAGGTGTTTCGATGCCTAAAATCGAATGGGATGAATCATTTAGTGTCAACAATGCCGATATTGATGGGCAACACAAAAAATGGATTGAAATTTTCAATAATATGCACGGAATCCTTACGGGTGGAGATATTGATGCCCTGCAGAACATAGGTGCGGATACCTTAAATGCAATGCAAGAATATGCACAGAAGCATTTTAAGTTTGAAGAAGAATATATGAGAAAAATTAACTACCCGGAATTGTACACCCACAAACGGCAACATGAAGATTTTGATAATCAGATTTACGTATATAGTAGGGCAATGAGAGAAGGTAGATTGGTATTGAATAGTGAAATTATGCAAATGATTAGGAATTGGCTGCTTGAGCATATAGGAATTGAAGATAAACAATATGCGCTCTTCTCTGCCAGGGAAAACTAAACATGACGACTTAATTTGTTGCGCATAACTGTCCGAGCCATCAAGCTGAAAGCTGAACATCATTCACAAATATGTATCAGGTTAGCCCTCCGCAAAGGAAGCACATGAAAGAGCAGGGCAAGCTGGCCGTCAGCCTGGACGGATGGATTGAAAAGCTGAAAGGCCACGACCTGCCAGTATTCGGCAGAACGGTGCAGGAGATTATGAATGTGTCCGACAAAAAGGACAGTTCCTTCTCCGAGTTGGCCAAGGTCATCCTGCAGGATGCCTCCATGACCGTGCGCGTGCTGAAGCTGGCCAATGCCGTACATTACAATCACCAGGGCTATGCCATCAGTACCATCAGCCGGGCCATCGCCCTCATGGGGTTTGAGCAGGTGCGGAATCTCAGTCTGACCGTGGCCCTGGTTGATTCCATGGTCAAGGGGGCCAACCGTGAACAACTTAACCTGGAACTGGCCCGCTCCATCCACGCCGCCACCCAGGCCAGAAATTTCGCCAAACAGGGCTTGGCAGGGGCCCAGGAGGAAGTATTCGTGGCGGCCCTGCTCTTCCATGTTGGCGAACTGGCCTTCTGGAGCCTGGCCGAAGAGGAGGGGGGCAAACTCGCCGAGGCCATGCGGCGCGGCATGACCAAGGCTAAGGCCGAGGTGGCGGTGCTCGGCTTTCAGCTTAAACAGCTTACCCGCGGGCTGGCACAGGAGTGGCGTCTTGGTGAAACCCTGCTGGACAGCCTGGAGAATGACTCGACGAGCAATCCCCGCGGCCAGCTCATCGCGCTTTGCCATGAACTCGCCGAGGCCACGGAAAAGGGCTGGCATCATGCCACGGTTAAGGAGGTGCAACAAAAACTGGCAAAACTGAGCGGCATGGCCGGGGTTGAGGTGGTGGAGGCCACCCAGGCCAATGCCCTGGTCGCCCGCCGTATCTGCCGCAACTTCGGGGCCGGGTCCGGCCTCATCAGGCCGCCCGATGTGGTTGCTGAGCAGGGCGGGGAAGCTGACATCGCTGTCGCGGTGGCTGAAGAGGAAATTACCCGTTACGACCCGACCTTGCAGCTCAATATCCTACGCGACATGTTGGCCCTTGGCCACGAGCGACAGGATTTCAACCTGCTCGTGGAAATGGCCCTGGAGGGCATTCACCGCGGGATCGGCATGGACCGTGCCCTTTTCGCCTTGGTGGGCCAGGGCCACCAGGAGATAAGGGCAAAATATGTGATAGGCTTGCAATCCCAGCAGATGCTGGAGATTTTCTATTTTCCCCTGGCCGCGGCACAGCCCAATATCTTTCAGGAGGCGCTGAGCAGCAAGCAGGGAGTCTGGGTTGGCAAACCCGGGCAGACCTTTCTCGATCTTGATCCTGGGATTGTCAGAAAACTGGGCGGCGCCGCCTTTTACGTCATGCCGGTCATGGTGGGCGGCAAGAGCTTTGGTATCTTTTATGCCGACCGCCTTCCCAGCGGCCGTCCTCTTGATCAGCAGAGCTTTGAAAATTTTGAATATTTTGCCCTGCAAACCAGCATGGTGCTGGACCACATCACCCGCCGCCAGAAACCTTAAACCGCCGGCCGCGCCGCCTGGGCGGAATATTTCCGTGGCAGCGGCCGTCATGGTGTATAGTGCTTGATTACTCTTTCATTTCCCCTTTGCCCTTGGTGATCTTTTGTTTCCGCGACAACCCAGAAGTAAAGCAGGCTTTGCTAAAATCAGGCCCGCTGGCGCAGTTCGGCCAGGAACCAGGCCGGCCAGTGCGGTGAGCAGGCCGGTGGTCGCCACCCCCGACCTGTCAGGCTCCTTTGCCGCGCAATTGAAACCCCTGGTGGCGCCCGATGGCGCCGTGGCCCCGGCCACCTTGATGACCGCGCCCCTGGCCCATCTGAGCTACGAGGCTGAGTTGCAGGTGAAGAATCAGGGGCTGGCCGCCTTCTGGAGCCATCATCGCCTGCCGGGTCGGCCCGAGCCGGTCGTGGCCGCGCCCCTTCCCCGGGGCTATCGAACCACCTCCAGGCGCAAGGCCGAATTGCGCGGCGGCTCTCTCCATCTCTGCTTTGGCGACAAAACCCCTCTGCCCCAGCAGGAGCCCTTTCTGCCCTCGCCTTTGGAGCCAGAGGAACATGCCGGTATTTACCGCTTCCTGCAAAAGAAGCTCTCCGAGCCCGCCTTCCGGCTGGTGGCCGCGCATCTCAATTATCTGATTATCCGCGGCAGTTATGCGGAGCCGGCGGTGATCTTCAACGTTGACAAGATGGACGGGCCAATGGTCCGCAAGCTGAAGCTGGTGGCCGGGCATCTGCAAAAACTGGCAATACCGGTGGCGGCCGCCTTTGTCTTCTTCGACCCGAGTCGTTCCGACTATTACCTGGAAAGCCGGCGGCCGGATGACACCCTGCATTTCAAGAAACTCTTTGGCAACGAGCGGCTGGCCGTGGCCTTTGAGGGGTGCCGCTATCTGTTCCATCCCACCTCGTTTTCCCAGGTCAATGCCGCCATGGTGCCGGTGTTGCTGCAACAGGCCCGCGCCCTGCTGCGCCCTGCCCCGGATCAGTATCTGCTGGATCTCTACTGCGGCTATGGCCTGTTCAGCCATTTCCTGGCCCCTGACTACAAGCATGTGCTTGGCGTTGACGCGGTGGGCCCATCCATCCGGGCGGCCGTGGCCAACGGCCGTTGCAACAGCAAGCGCACCGGTCATAGCAAATTTCTGGCCCATCGAATTACCGGCGGTTTTCTAGGCCAGATGTTGTCTTCTGGCGCACCACCGGCCGCCGTGCTGCTCGACCCGCCCCGGCAGGGGCCCCAGAAGGGGGTGATCCCGGCCATCTGCGGCGGCCGGCCGCAGGGTGTTCTTCATATTTTCTGCGGGGTGGATCAGATTCCGGCCGCGCTTACGGAATGGCGGACTGGTGGCTATGAGGCGCGTCGTATTGTGCCTCTGGATATGTTCCCGGGCACGGCCAACCTCGAGGTGCTGATTCTGCTGGCGCCGACCAAGGGGAAAAGCAGATAGAACCGCCCGCTCGGGCACCCGGGAGAGCTGGGCTCAGCCTGGTTCAAACTGGGGGGTGAACTCGCCTACCACCGCGATGGGGTCGTCGGCATTGTAAATCACCACGGTCTGCAGCAGGGCGTAGCAGTCATCGTCCATCTTCTCAAAGGCAAAGGCCGCCCCGTTTGGCGTGGTCCGGATCGCTTTGGCCTTGATCCGCACCCTGAATGAGCTGTGTTTGAGTTTGCCGGACAGTTCGATACCCCAGAGGCTGCCCACCTTGATCTCAACGGCGCCGACAATGAGGACGCCATTGACGCTCAGGTTTTTGGTTTCACACTCCTGACGTTTTACGCCCGGCGCCACCAGCCTTGCCTTGATGGTGAATCGTACCCGCGTCCGTCTGCGACGTTCAATGGTCATGGTCGAACTCTTCCTCCGGGCTGGTTGGTGGCGACGATGGCGGACGCGGCGCTAGTATCCAGTGTTCTCTTCCCAGGCAATACAATCTTCCGGGCACAGCTTGATCGCCTCGTCCACCAGGTCGGCCGGGTATTGCGCCAGTTCAATGACTTCAACATAGCCGGCCGCGGCATTCAGCCGGAACACGGCCGGGCAGACCGCAATGCAACCCAGGCACGCCGAGCACCTGCCAAGATCTATCATCGGTATTAGCATGGCTTGCTCCTTTTTTCAAGAAATCGCTGCGGCTTCGGCCGGATGATCATGCTGACGCCATGTTACGCTGAACCAAGACGAATCGCAAGGCGATCGTTGCCTTGGGCAGAAAGGAGAGGGCCGGTCAGGCCACGGAATTTCTTGCCAAAACCCGTTCTTTTCGGTACCGTCTGTTCCCTATGGAAGATGACGACTTCACCCACTACGACGAGGCGGTTCAGGAGGCGGTTGACCTTGCCAACCGCCTGGCGGACAACAATCCGGAGGCCGACCTCTGGGACATCGCCGACGGTATTCTGGCCGGGGTGGTTCATTACTGGCTCTATACCCGCCAGCCCTGCGGCGACCCGACCTGCGGTGACTGTGACTCTATCTCCACCGCGGAGGAGAGGCTAAAGGAACTGCTCAGGATTACCGAGGAACTGGCGCGGGGGTCCGAGTACTTCCACTCGTCCTACGACCTCAACGTGGGCCGCGCTTAGACTGCACCGCCTTTTCTTGCTATTGGCCGCTATCCAGCACTTCGCGCACCTTCCTGGCAAGGGTGCCGGCGGTGATCGGTTTCTGGAGGAAGGGCTCCAGCACATCCGGATTCTGCTCGCCGACATCCTCGGCCCGATAACCAGACATGAACAGTACCGAGGCCCTGGGGTGCTGGGCAAGGAATCTTGCCGCCAGTTTCTGGCCGCCCATGCAGGGCATGATCACATCGGTGATCAGCAGGTGCACGCATGGTGTAGCCCTGGCCCTGGCAATGGCCTCCTGACCGCTTGTAGCGGTCAGTATGGTATAGCCCAGGGGGGTCAGGATGTCGATCACCAGGCGTTGGATCGCGGGTTCGTCATCCACCACCAGGATGGTTTCGCTGCCGCCCGCCAGGGGGGAGCGTGGCTCGGCCTGCTTGCGGACAGTATCCTGGGCCACGGGCAGCATCACTTTGAAGGTGGTGCCACGGCCCGGGGTGCTTTCCACCCGGATCGCGCCATGGTGCTGTTTCACGATACCGTAGACCGTGGCCAGGCCCAAACCAGTGCCCTTGCCCTGAACCTTGGTGGTGAAAAACGGTTCAAATATCTTCTCCGTGATGGCTGGCGCCATGCCCGTGCCGGTGTCGGTCACGGTGAGCTGCACGCAGGGGCCCGGGACAATCGTATCGCCCGGCCGTAATGCTTGCGGGCGCAGGTCCAGCTCGTCGGTCCTGAGCAGCAGTCGGCCGCCGTGCGGCATGGCGTCAGCCGCATTGACCGCCAGATTCATGACCACCTGTTCCAACTGGCCAGGGTCGGCCAACACCTTGCGGCCCGCGCAATTGGTTTGGGTTTCGATGACGATGTCCTCATGCATCATGCGGGCCAGCATCTTGATCATGCCGGTCACCAGACTGTCCAGGGCTACCGCCCGCGGTTCGAGCACCTGCTTGCGGCTGAAGGTCAGGATTTGCCGGGTAAGATCGGCGCCTTTTTCCGCCGCTTGCTTGATGATGGTAAGGGGCTCGGTCAGGGGGTGATCCGGCGGCGCGTCCATCAGTGCCAACTCGCTGTAACCCAGGATGGCGGAGAGGATGTTGTTGAAGTCGTGGGCCAGGCCGCCGGCAAAGCGGCCGATGGATTCCATCTTCTGGGCATGCAGGAGTTGCAGTTCGAGCCCCTTCTTTTCCGTTTCAGCCGCCTTGCGTTCCGAGAGGTCTCGGACAATGGCGAGCACGCTGGTTTTCTGTTTGTTGTCAGGGGAGGGAAGGGCCAGTCTGCGCAGGCGGATCTCTACCGGGAACTCCTCGCCGTTTTTACGTCTGGCCAGCCATTCATAGTCCGGCTGCAAGCCCTGCATGGCCATGGAAATTTTCTCCAGCGCCATGGCGGCGCCGCAGCCGGCGCCGCTCAGGTCCGCCAGGGTCAGGCCGCGCACCTCGTGTCGGCTGAAACCATAGGTCTGGAGCATGTTGTCGTTGGCGTCCTGCACGCGGCCGTTTTCGTCGTGAAGCAAAATCATGTCAGGCGAGGCGTCGTAGATGGCCTGCAGTTCTTCACGCACCGAATGGAGTTGCTGCTCATATTTTACGCGCTCGGTTATATCCCGGGTGATCTCGATGCCGGCGATGATGTGGCCGGTCGTGTCGCGGAGCGGCGAGGCGGTGATTTCAAAATGCTGATTGCCCTGGCGCCTGGCACTGGTACGGGTCTTGCCGTCCTGGAAGGTGCTGGCCAAGGGACATCTGGGGCAGACGGTATCCTTGCCGCCGATGGCGGAGTAACAGGGTTTGCCAACATGGTCGCCGACCATGTCCTTGCTGGCCTCATTCTGATAGATGATGGTGAAATCGGGGTGCTGGATGCTGATGCCATCGCCCATGGAGGCGAGGATGGCCTCGAGACGGTTTTTTTCATCAAACAGGGTGTCCTCGGAGGGAAACAGTACCGGTCGGGTTTTTCCTTTTGTATCCATGGCTTCCTTTGGCTGCTCGTTATGTCAGGGCAACCCAGCTT
>DYDL01000282.1 GCA_020717925.1 Desulfocapsa sp. | reverse complement strand
GGCGGCCTGATATTGTTCTTGGCGCGGCGGTTTGAAAATGCGTAGCATCTCTTCTTCATTTTCTTCAAAAAGAGAAAAATGTAACAGTTCTTCTTCCCCTTCCTTCTTTGTTCTTTTAGCTTTTCTTCCAGAAGTTCCATAAGCGATCATAGATCTGAGGAGGACTCAGATTTATGCGAAAATCGAGAAAGCCTAAGTGCGTGCATTGCAAGCAGTTATTTGGACCTGATCCGCGCAATGTCAAAAGGCAGAAGTATTGTTCTCAGCCTGAGTGTCGGAAGGCGAGTAAGGCGGCCAGCCAAAAAAAATGGCTTAAAAAACCGGAGAACCAAGACTACTTCCACGGAACCGATAACACCAGCCGGGTGCAGCAGTGGCGCAGTCGTCATCCGGGATATTGGCGGAAAAAGCACGGGCAGCCGGAACCGTTACAAGATCTCTTGTCGCCGATCTTAGTGGAAAAACAAGAGGTTACGAAGCAGTTGCCAAACCATGCGTTACAAGAACTCTTGAGGGCGCAACCTCTTGTTTTTCTGGGTTTATTGGCACAATTAAGTGGATCTCCGTTACAAGATAACATAGTCAGTTTGGGCCGTCGTCTGCAACAATTGGGGCAGGATATTGTTAATCAACCCATTTATTGCAGAGGAGGTCAGCATGACAACCGACAAAGTTCCCATCTATCCACACATGATCCGCCGGGTTCCGGAACAGTTCAGCTGGGTGGATCACCGTCTGGTCCGTGAGCGCTACATTGACGGCCTGAGTAATAGCGCAGCGGCCCTGTATCTTTTCCTCGTCACGGTCAGTGATGCCCGTGGCATGAGTTACTACGGCGATGCAAGTCTGCAAAAACGGCTCGGCATGAATGAAGATATGCTGGGCAAAGCGCGCGAAGTGCTTGTCGAACAGAGGCTGATCGCCTTCAGGAAGCCGCTCTATCAAGTTCTTGCTCTCGATCACCGGCGGGAACCGGTCGCTGCCACCGGTGAACCGTGTTCCATGGGCCAGATTCTCAGGCAGATGATGGGAGGTGGCGCATGATCGATTATGACCAGTTCTGCCGGATCAAACGGTTTCGGGAACAGGGGTTGAAGGCCGGGCAGATCGCAGTGGAACTTGGCCTGGATAGTCGCACCGTGGGGAAATGGATGGATCAGGAAAGATTCCAGCTCCGTTTGCCGGGGTTGCGCACAAGTAAGCTCGACGCTTACAAAAATGACATAGTTCGAATGCTCGAGCGTCATCCCTACAGCGCCCAACAAATTTTCCAGCAGATAACCGGGCAGGGCTATATCGGCGGCTACACCACCGTCAAGGATTATGTCCGCAAGGTCAGGCCACGGCCACAAAAAGCCTTCCTGAAGTTGTTTTTTGCACCGGGTGAATGCGCTCAGGTGGACTGGGGTTCATACGGATCGGTGGCGGTCGGCAATACCCGGCGAAGATTGAGCTTTTTTATCATGGTCCTCTGTCATTGCCGGATGATGTATGTGGAGTTCACCGTTTCCCAGACCATGGAGCATTTTCTTGGTTGCCACCAGAGGGCATTCGAGTTCTTCGGCGGTGTGCCGCAAAAGGTCATGGTCGACAATCTCAAGTCGGCGGTTTTAAAAAGAATCACCGGACAGGATCCGGTTCTTAATCCCAAATATCTGGATTTTGCCAATCACTATGGTTTCCGCATAGTCCCCTGCGGCGTACGCAAAGGCAATGAAAAAGGGATCGTCGAAAATGGGGTGGGATATACCAAGAAAAATTTTCTCGCCGGTCTTAATCCAGGCGACTTCAAAACCATTAATCCGGCGGCCAAACTGTGGCTTGATGTAGTGGCAAATGTCCGCATCCATGGCGAAACCAGGAAAAAGCCCATCGACATGTTCCCGGAAGAGGCCGCCTGTCTGTCACGGTTGCCCGAACATCCCTATGATACCGGCACACTCTCCCAGATCAGGGCGAGCAAGCAGTTCCGGGTGGTCGTCGACACCAACCGCTACTCGGTACCGGCTGAATATGCTGGGGCCAAGTTAACGATGAAGGCCTTCACCGACAGGATCTGCCTCTATCACGATCATAAACTGATTGCCAGGCATAGCAGAAGTTATGGCCGCCACCAGGATATCGAAAATCCCGACCATCCCAAGGCCTTGTTGGAACAGAAACGCAAGGCAAAGGATCAGAAAATCGTCATGCGTTTCCTCACCCTGTCGTCCGAGGCAGAGCTGTATTACCAGGGACTGCAGGAGAGAAAATTAAACCTGCTCCACCACCTCCGGCAAATTGTCGGTTTAAGCGAGATATACGGGCAGGAACAGGTAGCCAGGGTCATTGCCGATGCACTCGAGTTCAAGGCGTTTTCCTGCGAGTATATCGCCAATCTGCTCGAGCAGAGAAAACGAATCAACACCGAGCCGGGAGTCCTGCATCTCACCCGCAGCGAGGATCTGCTTGACCTGGAAATCAAGGCGCCGGACATAAGCATATACAATCAGAGGGGTTCTTATGATGAATAGAAAAAAAGAGATGGAAGAACAGCTCAGTTTCCTCAAACTGCCCTTTATGCTCGAGCAGTACCGAAATCTGGCCGCAGAGGCGTCTAACAA
Organism: Desulfocapsa sp.; assembly: GCA_020717925.1. Classification (GTDB taxonomy): domain Bacteria; phylum Desulfobacterota; class Desulfobulbia; order Desulfobulbales; family CG2-30-60-27; genus CG2-30-60-27. The sequence goes on along the minus strand of DYDL01000282.1, from coordinate 337 downwards.
AAACTGGGGTCATCAGGAATATCTGCAAAATCTCGTGCAGGGGGAGGCCGACCGACGCTGGGATAATGCCATCCAGCGACGCATTAGGATGGCACGTTTTCCGGTACCAAAGTCTCTCGATCAGTTTGAATGGAACTGGCCGACAAAAATCAATCGACAACAACTGCAGCAACTCTTTATGCTCGACTTCATCGAGCAAAACGCCAACGGCATTCTGCTTGGCGGTGTCGGTCTCGGCAAAACCCATCTGGCAACCGCTCTTGGCTATCAGGCCTGTCTCAAGGGCTACAGCGTTCTGTTCGCTACCGCCGTTGATGTCATCAACACCCTCACCGCC
>DYDL01000281.1 GCA_020717925.1 Desulfocapsa sp. | reverse complement strand
GGCAAGGTCGTGTAATCCAGCGGGTGAGAACCCCGTCCCGGAAGGTAGGCCAGCCACCGGGTAGCGAGTCCTTGGAGGCTGACTGGTAACAGCCAGTTTTAAGCGTAGGACAGCGAGCAGATAGGCCGTAATCCGTAAGGGTGAAGGGATTGAGCCCCGTAATCGTCGCGTTGGGAAGGATGACACTGTAGCAGTAGTGGAAGTCAACACAGGCATCGCCGCTAAAGGCAAGGAGGTGCCTGCTTCCCCGGGGTCAGAGACCATGGCATGTCTGACATTATGATTACACGGCAACCCGGGAGCCCCTGTGTCTCTCTCGAAGCAAAGAGAGTATGCCGGACAACCGAAGAGGGAGGATGGCAGAAGAGGCACAGGGAGTCGGATAGCCTCGTAGTACCTGCGAAGGCGGGTAATGCCGCTGGAGGAAAGGAGGCTACACATGGTAGCGCGTTGTGAGGAAACATCGGCCGTTCACGGAAGCGGGGAACCGGTGACAACGAAATTGCATCGCATAGCAGAGAAGGCCCGCAGGGAGCCGGGATTCAAGTTCACCAGCCTGTATCACCTGATGAACGAGGAGCTGCTGCGGGGATGCTTTAAGCGGATTAGGAAGGATGCGGCCGCCGGCATCGACAAAATGACCAAGGATATGTACGCCGAGAATCTGGACACCAATCTGTCAAACTTGATAGAGCGGCTGCACCGGATGGCGTATGTGCCGCAACCTGTCAGGCGCAAATATATCCCAAAGCCTGGCAGCGCCAAACAACGCCCCTTGGGGATCCCTTGCTTTGAAGACAAACTTGTCCAGGCGGGTCTTGTCCGGATACTGGAATCGGTGTACGAGCAGGATTTCATCGAAGATTCGTATGGGTTCCGTCCCGCCCGAAGCTGCCATCATGCGCTCAAATCCTTGAGCGAGACGGTGGAGAACAAGCCGATCAGTCACATAGTCGAGGCGGACATCAAAGGCTTCTTCGACAATGTGAATCAGGAATGGCTGATGAAATTCCTGGCGCATCGGATTGCAGACAAGAGAATTCAGCGCATGGTGAAACGCTTCCTCAAGGCAGGGGTGGCGGAGGATGGGAGTGTAACGGTCAGTGACGAGGGAACTCCGCAAGGCGGAGTGATTTCGCCGCTGCTGGCAAACATCTATCTGCATTATGCCCTTGATCTCTGGTTTGAGAAGGTTTACCGCAAGAGCTGTACAGGCTTTGCCCGATTGATCCGTTATGCCGATGACTTTGTCGTGTGTTTTCAGGATAAGGCAGACGCGGCACGGTTCCGCATGGAACTGGTAAAACGGTTGGGCAAATTCGGGCTTGAGGTGGAACCGACAAAGACCAGAGCGATGGAGTTTGGTGGATTCGCTGTCCAGCATGCCAAGAGGAGAGGGGAAAGGGCCGAGACGTTTGATTTTCTAGGACTGACCCACTACTGCGGTACGAAGCGGGACGGCACAGGGTTTCGGATGAAGCGGGTTACGGCCCGCAAGAAGTTTATCGCCAAGCTGAGAATCTTCAAGGAATGGCTGAAGAAGGCCAGAACCTTGAAGACCAAGGAACTTTGGGAAACAGCTAAAGCTAAGCTGAGGGGCCATTACAACTACTACGGTGTAACTGACAACCTGCGCGGCATTGCCAGGTTTGGTCAGGAGGTGAAAAGGCTGCTGTTTAAGTGGCTGAACCGTAGGGGGAAGAAGAACTGCCTCAACTGGGAAAAGTTCAAAGAGATGCTGAAGCGATTTCCACTGCCGCAACCACGGATCAGGGTCAGTATGTTTGGATTTTCTGTGAATTGACCATGTGAGGAGCCGTGTGCGTAAATAGCGCAAGCACGGTTCTGAGAGGGGCCGGTGACAACGGTTAGGTCAAGGCGAAAACGGCAGGCACGCAGTAGCCGCGAGCGGCGAGGCGTCAATAAAAGACTCGTTGTGGACGCATTGTTTTCATCGGAGAAGCCGGTCTACTCGACTTGTTGACTTAAGAAGGCCAGCCCTTGCCACGCTGCAACTCCGGGGCAAGGCATTTGGTTGTATTTGACATTCATGGAAGCAAATCACAAAATGAAGGAGCGCATCATGCGACATACATTATGGCTGGCCGGTCTGTTTCTCGCCGTTCTCTGCGTGGTGCCGGCCCAAGCCGCCACCACCATCACTTACGTCTACGATGACTTGAACCGCCTGCAAACCGTTACCCGCGGCGACGGCCCGACGTACACCTACACCTACGACGAGGCTGGCAATATCACCAGATGGGACACCACCACCAACTGGGTGCAGCAGCCCACCACGCTGACCGTGACCACCTCGGCCACCATCATTGTTCCGGGGCAATCCGTTACCCTCACCGCCACCGTGAACGGCAACGCCCCCACCGGGACAGTGCAATTCAAGGTCAATGGCGTGAACTTCGGGCCGCCGGTGCCGTTGGTGAACGGCGTGGCGACACTCACCACGGACCAGTTGCCGCCAGGCCCCAACGTGATCACCGCCGTTTTCCCGGGCAACCCCAACAACGCCCCGAGCAACGCTACCGCACCCATCACCGTAACAGTGCAATCCTCACACGACGGCGACATCAACAACGACGGCAAGGTGGATTTGGCCGACGTACTGCTCGGCTACAAAATCCTGAACGGCGAAATCACCCCCACCGCCGACCAGTTGAGCCACGGCGACGTGGCCCCGCTAATAAACGGCACACCAACCCCCAACGGCGTCTTCGACTTGGGCGACCTGCTAGTCATCGAACGCAAGGCCCTGGGCGATATAACCTTCTGATGGGTTGCACGGGGCGGGCAATCCTCCAGGCCCGCCCCGTTGCATCGCTACAAAAAAGGCGGTTGAGGATTTTCTCTTCAACCGCCTTTCGTACAGGAGTTTAACCGCTACCCGCATTTTTCGTCAAAAAAATAAATAATTTCACA
>DYDL01000063.1:5407-16013 GCA_020717925.1 Desulfocapsa sp. | reverse complement strand
GGTTGCTCGCGCCGGCTGATAACAATCCAGCCGCCCCTGGCTCCCTGCGCGCCCCGGTGCAATACGCGGCGGTGGTCAATAACCTCGGCGAGCTTACCCTGAACTATCAAATTCTCATCAATAATGCGCCATTGGCAACCGGTACCGTGCCCGTGGGCAGCACCTTGCTCTCTGGCACCATTCCCGACACCACGGTGCCAAACGCCAGCGATGACGTGTTGATCCAGGTCATTGTTACCATGCCGGGCACAAATAAGGTGCTTGGCATGGCCGCCACCCAGTTTGATGTGGGGGGAAATTAGCATGGCGATGAACCCTATAAAAACAAGCGATTACCTGGCAACAAACCGAATATATAATGGAGGAAAAGGAATGAATACCGTGACTCGAATTCTTATGATGACGGCATTGGTGGTCGGCTGCCTGTTTGCAAATGCCGGAGCCGCCAACCTGGGCAGCCTGTCGGTAGAGATCCTGGCGCCACGTTCCAATAATCCTAGCTATGGCGAGCCGGTGACAACGCCAGTGAACTATGCCGTCAAGTTGCTCTCCACCGGTCATGCCGGCTCCTATACGATCAAGCTATATGACGCCGGGTTCACCAATGAAAAAATCGTTGCCACCGGTGCCTACACGGCCGAAGGCAAATTGATCAGCGGCACTATTGCCACCACTGACGTGGCGGCCGGCGCCAAGAATAAGATCCTATATGTGGAAGCGATTGCCACCGAAAAACCGGAAATGAAGGCATACGCCACCATGCAGTTTGATGCGCGGATGTAAAGCAAGAAGCTAGCCTCAATATTACTTGCATTTCAATAAGGAGAGAAAGCGATGAAAAAGATGTTGGCGGTATTGATGATGTTGACCATGCTCTTTACCAATGTTTCCCCGGTATTGGCAAGCATTGGCAATGATGCGAAAGGGGTGCGGGAAGTTCTGAGCCAAAGCGAGATGATGGCGGATGTTGGTGCCAACAGTCAAGGTGCGCTCTCAGTTGAAATCTTGGCGCCTGCCGGTAATGATCCTATTGTTGGTGGATCAGTATCATTGCCAGTGAAATATGCTGCTGTTGTCACTAATATGGGAAATAACTATCCTGTAGTAACCGTAACGGTTTTTAATTCCCAGGGTACTAATATATGGCAAACTCCCCAATCGTCAGTATACGCTTTGCCAGGCCAATGCACCTTAGTTAATGGGACCATCCCTGATGGTATCCTGACTTCCGGAGCAACTGATCTTGTAATTCAAGTGACTGCACTTAACCCAAATGGAAAAATAAAAGCTACTGCTTCGACGCAGTTTAATGTCTATTAGAGGTTATATATTCCCTTCGCATGTTGGATATTTTTCATTAAAACAACAGGAGTTAGATAGTCCAAATTTGGTCACCAACTGCTGATCTGCTATTTGATGTTGCTAAGCGTGGATATGAATTTTAGATTAATTATGCCAGCAACAATAGTTTGCCAGCTCAATCAATAAAATTGTTTTTTTAAGCGGCCAACATGAATTGTAAAATTGTGTTCTCTCTTGCGATCATTATCAACGTTTTTCTGGGCGGATGGTTTGTTGAAAATTCAATGGGTATGGAAAAAGGGTCGCGCTCGGACAAAGAAATTGCTGCGAGTACCGCTTCTACAGAGGTAAGGACTGAAGCCCCCGCAGATGCGGAATCGATTCAGCAAGCAATATCAATGCCTAGAGAAAAAGCGTTTCAGGCCCAAGCGCAGCCTGAGAAAACATATCGGAATAGCAAGGCAGTTATTGCGACCTCAAAGGGAAAGATTGTTTTCAAACTATTTTATGATATGGCTCCAAGAGCCATCACCGATCTTGGCAACTATGCCAAGAAAGGCTTTTTTGCCGACATGCTGTTTTCGCGGGTGGAGCAAGGGGTAGGCATTGCCGCCGGCGTTGTGCCTGCGAATCACATTGCCTTTGCATTTGAGGAGGAACAAGGCCTGCAGAAGAGCGGCAAGGGATCCCTAGCCATTGCTAGAAAATCGGTGGGCTCATATTATATTAACACCCTGTACTTCGGATATGATGCCCAGCCTCAATACGAGAAAAATTTCACCATCATTGGTGAAGTGGTGGAGGGCTACGACGCGTTGACTCAACTGCAGCAAGGAGACGTGATCCAGTCTCTGCAACTTGTGAAAGAATGAGTCGTTTGGGAAGAACTAATAGCTGGCTGTTGTTGCGGCCGTATATCTTTTCTGTATTTTCCGGAACACTTTACACACTAGCCAATCCCCCTTTCGATCTTTTTTTTCTGGCCTGGGTTTCTCTGGTCCCGCTGTTTTTGAGCGTTCGAGGAAAAGGCAAAGGCCAGACCGCTTTTCTGTTCGCATCGACCGGTGTCACCATTGTCATGGGGTGGTACTATAGCTCTTTGGCCTTCAGCCTATCGTTTTTCCTCCTGCTGGTAATCCTTTTTGGTTTCGCCTTTGGTCTATTCGGTTGGCTGTATGCCGTGCTTGTCCGTGCCTTTCCCAATCCCTGGATGCGGCTTTTCGGACCGGCCATGATCTGGACCGGCATCGAACAACTCTATACCAATACGGTGTTCGGTTTCCCAGTGTATCTCGGCATCAGTCAGGCGAGTCAGCCTTTCATCATTCAGTCCAGCGCCTTTTTCGGGGTCTTTACGGTTTCTTTTCTGCTGGTGCTTTGCAACGCGACCATTGCCGAACTAATTGGGTACTACCGATCCCAAGGTGAACTGAAATTGCCGCGGCCCCTTGCAATGGCGACCGGGCTGTCCCTGTGCCTGATCGTCGGCAATATCGTTTATGGCTGCATCGTCTTGTCGCAACCAGTTGATGATAAAGAAAAAGTACCCATTGCCACCATTCAGCCGGTGATCTCTTCGGAATATTATCTCTATGCCTGGATCAATCCTGAAAACCGGTTTTTTTTGCGCACGACCTTTGAAGAATTAACCGCCCAGGCTTGTGCGACCCAGGCAAAAATAATCATCTGGCCTGAAGGGGGTAACGGCTATTACAATATGCGGATACCAGGGTTGCGGGACAAGTTGTATCAGACCGCTCTGGCCACAGGCATTGATTTCATTGTTGCCAGCGATGATATCGATCCAGAGGGCAGCAAGACCAACTCTGTTTTTTCTATCTCGCCACAGGGCAAACTGCTCGGCAGATATGACAAGGTACGGTTGGTGCCGGTGGCGGAAGATGCGTATACCGCTGGCACCAACCTTTTACCCATCCCTACCTCGCACGGCTACCTGGGCACATCCATCTGCTTTGAGTCCTGCTTCCCATCCATTACCCGTGAACTGACAAAAAACGGCGCCAACCTTCTTCTGTATTCGGTCAGCGATGCGGTTTTCAGAAAATCCTCCCTGACAATGAACCATGCCCGGGTTGCCGTGCTACGGGCGGTTGAAAATGATCGCTATGTTATCCGCGCCGCCAACACCGGGCCTTCCCTGGTGATTTCACCGCGCGGCGAGATCTTGTCGCAATCAACTTTTTACAACCGTCAGATCATGCAAGGCGAAGTTGCCTTTCGCCATAGCCGCACTCTGTACAGCGGCTATGGTTATTATGTGCCCTGGTTGTTGGTCCTTGCCACCCTGACTCTCCTGCTGCGTGCCCTGTTTATGGAGAAAAAGGTAACAATGCACTCGCACGCTGCGACGCACAAGCGGCCTGCCCCTAACAAATCCCGCCGTCCCCAACAGACGGCGCCCAAGAAGCAACTAGAGTGGATGCTGGAACAGGCAAATGGTGTTTGGAAAATAGTCTTCTTGCATGTTGTGACATTGCTCATCATTGTGCCAACCAGCATCTTTTTCGTTAACCTGACCACCTCGCAGCAGACCGGATTTGCCCAGGCCTTTTATCAATTTTTCTCGCCCCCCATGAAGCCACACCCGGAAGGGGTGACAGAGAAATTTCTGCAGGCCGAGAAAAACACCTGCGGCCCGGCTGCGCTTGCCTATCTGCTCAGTTATTTTGGGCACGATACCCGGGAAGAGGAGTTGGTTACGCATGTATCTCTGCAAGAGCAGGGAACCAGCATGTATGACTTGGCCGAGACTGCTAAATCTCTAGGGTTTGCGGCCTGGGGCGAAAGGCAGAACTTTGCCGCCTTACGGGATATTGCCAAGCCCTGCATCGCCTTTATCAACAACAACCATTACGTGGTGGTCATCAAAATCCACAACAATCAAATCGAAATGTTCGATCCTGCCATTGGCCATATCATGGTGTCGCGCGCAATTTTCGAGCAGATATGGCGCGGCCATGTTCTGCTGGTGCGAGTCAAGCCCATCGAGACTGCATACCGAATGTAACATCTTTCAACAATGAGCACCTGCTGCGACCGCATATCTTCTTGCATGACATCCGTGGTCAATGGAACTGCATAAGGAGTACCTGACGTGCGTATCCTGTTTGTAACCCCACCCACGCCGAAAGCCATCCGTGATTACGGCGCCGGACTTACATCTCATATCAACAACCGGCAGGTGGTCAATCATGTCAATGTCTCCATGCCGATTCCTGGTTGGGGCCTTTATTGGCTCAAAGAAAATGTGCCAGGCATCGAAATCCTTGACAATCCTACCTGGGAAACGGTGGAAACGGAATTGCGGAAAGGGGTGGATATCCTTGGGATCAGCTTCTACACCAGTCAGCATGATGAAACCATCCGTCTAATCGAAATGGGGCGCAAATATGGGGCCACGATCTGGGGCGGCAACTATGGTATTCAGACTCCTGGCATCGCTAAGCATTTTGACAGGATTTTCTGGGGGAGTGCGGAAAAAGAGGTCTATGAGTTCCTGTATGGAGAGCCCTTGCCAAAACTTAAGCATCCTGTTTTTGTTGGTGATGCAAGATTACAATCGTCGCTGACCGGAATGATCGGCAAGACACTCAATCGCTTTGGTCTGTTATGCAATGATATTGGTGTATTGTATACGAATACCGGCTGCGCTTATGGCTGCAGTTTTTGTGCGTCACCGCCATTTTTAAAGGGGACGGGACAACGAATTCCAATTGAAGAGATTTCCCGCGTGCTTGATGCCTATGTGGCCCACGGCATTGATTCTATTAAGATTATGGACCTCACCTTTCTCGATAACAAGGCACATTCCGATGCAGTCATCCGCGAATTCGAAAAAAGAGGCTTACAGTGGATGTGCATGACCAGAGTAGACAGACTGCTAGGACGCGTGCAAGAGCTGCAGGAAAGGGGCCTCTATTATGTTTTGCTTGGTATTGAATCCTTAAATAACCGCTCTCTGGAATCCATGTGCAAAAAAGAGAGCCTGGAGATGAACCTACAGTTATTAGAAGAGATTCGTCAAAGCAACATGTGGGCTAACCTTGCCTACATGATCGGCCATGAAGACGATACGATGCAATCCATCCGTGACGAGATCGATTTTCTCAGCCACTACCATCTAGGCGTCTATCAATTCAATGTGATCACGCCCTTTCCAGGAACGAAAATGTTCGGGGAATATGAAACCAGAATTGTTGATTGGGATTGGCGCCATTGGGATGGAAAACATCTCGTTTGGGATCATCCCAATCTCACCCCGAGAGATGTCGATGAAACTTTGATCTACGCCTATAAGAAATCAAATACCCTGTATAAACGATTAAGGCCTGTGCCAAGATTTTATCGGTTTAAACGGGATTTCAAGAAAAGCATAAATAAGCCGATTGCTTTGCACGCGTCTTGTAAAGGATAAGGGTCGCGCATTTTGCCGAGCTAAGTTTAAATCAGGCGCTGAGCTTTTCCCAAATCTGATACTCCGGGTGCATCCTGCGGAAACGAGGGTCATCGGCAATGGCCTCACTGCGTTTCTGGTTGGCGATGAGGATGGCGCCTGGTTGCATCGTCTTCTCGATGAAGAGTTCGAAGCGGCGTTGTAACTCGTTGTTGGCAAAGGGGCAGAAGTAGTAGATCACGTCAAAGCGATGGTAGTCGGGATAATCCCAGATATCGGCCTGCACCACCCGATCCGCGCCGATGAATGCCTGGGCCACCTGGCAGGGATGCTCGTCCTTTTCCAGGCCAAAGACCTCGAAGCCGCATTGTTCGGCCACCAGCAGCACGTTGCCAGTGCCGCAGCCCACGTCCAGAAAAGTTGGCGATGGCGAGCCAGTCGGACGCTGCTCTTGCAGATAACGGGCCACGTAGCGCACCTGCTCGATGACCTGGCGGGTGTCCATGGGTACAAAGGGATACTCCAGCGCGGTATCGTTCTTGGTCGCTCGCTGGGCCGCCAGAGTGTGAAAGCCCAGGTAGCGGTTGATGATGCCTATGAGGAGGTCGCGCTCCTCGTCAAAATCATCCCCCATAACTTCTCCTTGATCGAATGTTGTCAGCACCGCAAAATCCCAGGATAATCTACCCGTGACCTTATAGCCAGAGTGCTTCTTGCATTTCAGAGCCCGACCCGGTAGATAGAAGCATGACTACGGAACCGACTCCATTTGACGCCGGGCTGACCCGCCTGCAACAGCCCATTCTGCCCTTGGTCCGCCTCGTTTTCCTGCTCTTCCTGACTGGGCCTTTTGAACACCTGGAGGAGTTGTTCGCCGAGTTACCCGAGGAGATCGAAGTCGGCCCCACCGTCTACCGCAATCCCGCGGCACTGTTGGATCCTTACCTTGACTTGCTGCGCGATCTGGAAACCGTTCGGGATCCGGCCCCGGCCAAGCAAATTTTACTGGACAAGACCGGACAACCGATTGATGGCCTGGAAGCTCTTGAGGCCTGGATCGGCCAGCAGATTCTGACCCGGGAGTTGGAGACAATCAACAGCCTGCTGTGCCGCCCGTGTGGCTGCGCCCTCTGCTGCGTGGGACCGGAAGATGGCATGCGTCAGGACTTTTTCGAGATCCCCTTGCAAGCCTCGGAACTGAGCCAGTTTGCGTTGCCACGCATCGACACCGACACAAGCCGGATTACCACCGCTTTGGACAACCCCGCCTTAGCCTGCCAGGCGACCGAAGCGACCCTTTATCACTGGCAAACCGGCTGGAGCCTCATCCTGCCACGGCTCAGCACTTGCCCGCACCTTACCACCCTGGCCTGCCGGATATACCCGGAACGGCCCGAGGTCTGCCGTAGGCCGCAGATCTTCGCCTACATCCTGGAACGAGACAGGCAGGAAGACCTGGACACCCTCCCTGCCTATGCAGTGCGCAACACGGTGCTGGCTATCTGGGACTGCCCTTACGTACAACGATTCAAGGCGGAGATCGCCGCCTACGCCGAACTGTGCGGGCTGGAGCCGGTGTTCAAGGAGAACAAGGGGTAGGAAAAGCGCAAGGCGCAAGACTCAAAGCGTGTTACTCTTTGCCGCGCAGTCGGACGGCAAAGCGTTCGCGATCCTCGGGCGTCATGGCGCTGATTCTGGCCGCCGCCTTTTCCTGGGTCTGAGTCCTGACTTCCGTCATCAGCCTATCGACTTCGGCAAAATGAGCCAGCACCTCGTCCTTGCGGATCTCACCTTTTTGCAACCGGTCGGCAAATGCTTGGCGCAACTCATTTATTTTCGCAAAATTCTTCCGAACCTGGGCAAAATCCTCCCCCATCTCCTCCGGGCTGAACAGGTCGGAAGGACCGAGGAAGGGTGGTGGCATCTCGTTGTGCATCATCGGCTTATGCATGCCATGTCGGCCGCCATTCATAAATGGGGGAGGCGGCATCAGGCCTGGCACACTGATTCGTCCCAGGGTAAAGGCGAGCAAAAAGATGTTCAGCGCCACCGAAACCAACAAAAGCAGGCGCGCCTTCTTGGAGTATGATCCATTGCTGTTCACAACATCACCTCATCAAATGATCCTGGCCCTAGAATAACCTTGTCCATGTAGCCGCTTGCCACGGTAACGTCGTGCGATGTCGTCGGTAACGATGCACTTCCGAACCAGAAGCCTAGCACGGCAAATGCGGCGAGCATGGCCACCATGACGAGCCACGCATGCCCGCCAGGCGCGGCACAGGCTTGCCTTTTCCGCGCCTGAGCAACGATTCGATCGAGCAATTCCCTATCCGCATCCTCGACCACATAGCTGGCAAGCAATTTCGTCAATTCTCCGTCGTCCTGTTCACTATCCATGACCGTGCTCCCCAAAATAGCCTAGCAAGTCTCCTTTCAGATGCTGTTTGGCGCGAAACAGTAGTTGCTGAAAGGCTCCCAATGTCATCCCGAGCGTATCCGCCGCCTCCTGATTGCTCATCTCTTCGTAATAGCTGAGAACGACGGCAGCCCGTTGCCGTTCCGGCAATCGTTGCAGGGCCTGCCGTACGCGCCTTGCGCTTTGCCCGCTGATCAGCATGTCGTCAACGGCGGGTGACTCGTCGGCAATCGTCTCAAGCTCGACCGCCGCGAAGGGCACGATCTTGCGCGTATGATCTATACAGGCATTGAGCAAGACCCGATAGAGCCAGGTGGAAAATTTCGCCTTGGGCTGCCATCGTTCCGCCTCGTTCCAGATCTTCAGGCATACTTCCTGCACGATTTCCTCGGCATCCTGCCGATTGCCGACCATCCGTTCGGCAACCTTCACACACCTGTGCAAGTGTTTGCCAACAAGTTCACGAAAGGCCAACAGATTCTTCCGCGCAACGCGCTGTATCAGCAGACGATCAGGATCGTAAGGTTCCAACCGCGTTATTCCTTTCAAAAAGCCGATAACTACCCGCCACGCCCTTCAAAAGTTACAACGTGCGGCGTCTCCAAAACTTACGCTGGACCGGCAATTTTTTCCTGATAAATCCGGCAAAAAATACCCATACGATTATCCCGTAAGTTTTTTGTGGATCATACGTTTTAATTTAACAAAGGGAACATTGCACATTCACAAAATCCCCAACCAGAGGAGTCTACCATGAGCAATAGTTTGGCGCTTTCGTCTCTTAATGGTGCGAGCAGTCAACTCGCAAACATGCGGCAAAGCATGTTCAGCCGCATCGATACCAACAGCGATGGCACGGTAAGTAAGGAGGAATTTGTTTTGGCACGCCCTAAGGAGGTCAGTGCGGAGCAGGCCAGCACCCTGTATGACAAGATTGATACCACCGAAACCGGCGCGCTTACCGAAGAGCAATTGGATCAGGGCATGCAGGCCAACGCGCCCGCAAAAAAGAAAGAGGCCGGTTTCGGGGGAGATCTGGCTGCCCAAATCCAGGCGCTGCTCATACAGTTGACGCGGCAGGACAACCAGACTGGCAATGAGGCCGGTTCGGCCAACGAAGCCAGCGACATGTTCAACCAGATGGACACCGACGGTGATGGCACGGTAACCATGGCCGAGTTTGTCGCCGCCCGCCCGCCGGAGGTCTCGGAAGAGCAGGCCACCGCTCTTTACAACAGCATCGACGCCAACGGCACCGGCTCGATAACCGAAGCACAGCTTGAGGAAAGCATGCAAAACAGGCCCACGGAGCCACCACCGCCTCCAGCATCGTCAAGCGACAACAGCACCACCAGCAGTACGGACAACAGACTGAAAAACGATCAGTTATTGTATAGGCTTCTGCAAGCGTTGCAGGCTTACGCATACAACAACGGCATTACCGGCAATGGCGATACCACCACCTCGTCGTTATCTACAACGGTATGAACTGACCCACCAGGCCACTCTCGGATAGCTGCCGTGCCCGGTGGCGGAGGCATGAACCGCTTAAGGGGATGCTACAATCGCCGGGCAACGCAGCTCACATTGGATGCGAGGCAGTGCCTCCTGATCAACGCATCGGTCATGCTTGACAAGGGATTTGCCTTGCCGGAGCGGACATTGTGGGACCAGGTCTCGAAGCTGAGCGGCGTGTAACCCGCCTTCTCGAGCAACATCCCCAAGCTGCGGCGATTGTAGGAATAGATGTGCCAGGGAAATCCAAAGTGCTTGAACTCGCGATTGCGGAGCCGCAAGCGGTGCAGCAGGGTCTGAAACCGGTCGGAAAGCCCGGCGAAGTTCGGCACCGAGACAAAGATGTAGCCGCCCTCCTCGGTTAACTCAAAGCAGCGCCGGAGAATACGCAACGGGTCGTACACGTGTTCCAGCACATCCCACAATCCCACCGCCTGGAAGCGATAACCCGGCCTAAAATCCTCAATCAACAGGTTGTTGACCTCAATACCGATCCTGGTTTTGGCGATGTCGGCCAGCATCCGGCTGGGTTCAACCCCTTCGGCACGAAAGCCTTGGTGGCACCCTTCCAGCACAAACAGACCGATGCCGCAACCCACGTCCAGAATTCTATCGCCAGGCGCCAGGTAGCGCTTGATATTGGCCGCCTTCAAGGATGAGACGACATAGGTTTCGTCGCCCGACTCCCGCCAGCGCGCCCGGCTGAAATTGTCAAACTTCTTCAGATCAGCGGCCGGGAAAAAATCGGGCGTTTCGTAGATGGCCAGCAACGCCTGCTCGGTAAACCGGGGCGAGGCATACATAACCTCGCAGGCCGGGCATTGCCAGATGGTGACCCCATTGCTCCTTTTATAGACGCGCCTGGGTGCCGGCGGTTGGTCGCAAATCGGGTAGCCAACCTCTTCGATGGCGCCGGCGAACGGCCCTTCCTGGAGTATCTTGTTTGCTTGCAAGTT
>DYDL01000063.1:0-5263 GCA_020717925.1 Desulfocapsa sp. | reverse complement strand
CAGCTTCCAGAGCGGATCGATGCGCCGCACCTGGTCCAAGGGCAGGAGCTCCCACCGGATGGCTGGGATACCCGGCGGCCTGCCACTAAAATTAACGACTTGGTCAGCCAGGATAACACCGTCCACCTGCACGTCCCAAGAATCCAAGGCGATCCGCCCGTCAAGCATCTGGCCCGGACCCGGCACGGCGAAGATGACCACCTCCTCGGCCAAGGCGCCGTGGGCCGCCAGCAGGGCCGCGGCCAGATCAAAGAAACCCTGGCCATCTCCCAGCAGCCCCCCCGCCTCGTCAACGGCCAAGGCATCGCTGACCATGAGGTCGATCGCCAGCCCGGCCAGTTCCTCGCCCCGCAGCCGCTCCCCGTATTGCGGCAGGCCGCGCAGGGTGACGGCCTGGGCGAGTTCCGGAAACGGCACGCTAAAGGGGCGGACCCGAAAAAATCCTTCCCTGAAACCACCGCTGGGCATGATCAGCACCTTGTTGTCGAGCAGGATATTGATGCGGATCTGCGCCAGGCTGGGCGCCGGACTGGCGAAGACCTGGCGTGCCCGCCGGTAGGCCGGTTCCCGGCGCAGCCGTTCCGCCAGTCGGCCAGGAGAAACGCCGGCAAGGGGCGGCGCCGCGTCACCCGCCAGCCGGGAACGCAGGAGTGATTTTTCAAGGTTTGCCATGGGAAGAGTGAAGAATCGGCGCAACGGCGCAAGAGCATGCCGCTGTCGTCAGGCGGGCATTTACATCCTGGAGGCCTTGGGGCTGTCGGCCAGCACCTGCAGGCCCCCGCCATATTGGTCCGTTAAATCGCAGCGCACCTTGGCCAGGGTGTTGGCCGTCGGGCGTAAAGGGATGAGGGCAGCCTGCTCCTCTCTTTTCGCCCGGAAACCATATTCCACCAGCCTGGCAACATCGTGCCACATGGTCTCGCTGCCCATGACGGCCACCAGCAGCTCCCCTTCCGGCCGGCGGAACTTGCCGACATAGGTCTGCCGGGCCGCAACGGTATATCCGGTCTTACCGCCCTCGGTGCCACGCACCTTCCACAGCGCCTTGTTATGGTTATTAAGCGTCTTGCCGTAACTGGTCAGCACCTTGGTGCATCCCACCCGGCTGGCAAACTCCGGGTTTTTCATCGCTGCCTTGAAAACCATGGCCAGATCCTGGGCCGTGGACTGCTGCCCCTCGGCGGTAAGGCCGGAGGCGGTTTTGCAGACAGTGTTCCTGGCCCCCAGTTGTTCCGCCGTGTCGGTCATGAGCCTGGCAAAGGCCGGTTCCGAACCACCGATCTTTTCGGCCAGGGCGACGCTGGCATCATTGGCCGAGGAGAGCAGCACCGCGTTGATCAGGTCATTGGCCCGGTAGTTCTGCCCGGCCTTCAGGTTCACCTTGGAACTCGGCATGCCGGCGGCATAGCGGCTTACTGGCACCATGTCGTTATGGTCTAGGGATCGGATGGATATAAGGCCGGTAAGTACCTTGATGGTGCTGGCCGGCTGGCCGGGACGGTCCGGGGCGTGGGCATAGATGGTGCGACCGCTGCCGGCATCCATCACAATGGCGCTACGGGAGGAGAGTTGCTTGCGCAAGGTCAGATCGGAAACCGGCTCATCGGCGCGCTTGCAGGCCACGACCCTTGGCTTGACCGACCGGTTCTGCCGGGCATAAGCCTTGTGCCGCTTGCCGGCCTTTTTGACGGCCCGCACGGCGCTCTTCTTTGCGGCCGACTTCTTCTTGGCGCATGAAACAACGGTTTGCTTTTTACTGGAGACCTTCAAGGTCTGCTTGGTCCGGGTCTGCGCCTCGACTGGACAGGCAAAAAGCAGGGAGCCCGCCACGACTACGGCCAGACTGAACAAGGAGAGTCCGCGAAAAAAATTGACTATCATTGTGATAAAAGAAGCGCTGTTGGTACCATGCAAATCCTTTAGCGTTCTTGGGAACATACTTTATATCCTATAAGAAAATGGCAGGAAATGCAAGGGACCAGAAAAAACAAGGCGTTAGAGCAGCTCCATAATGGTGCCAGCCACGTCCTTCAAGGGCACAACCCTGTCGACCGCGCCCGTGGCAATGGCCTCACGGGGCATACCGAAAACCACGCAACTCTTCTCATCCTGGGCAATGTTCACGGCGCCTGCCTCTTTCATCTTCAGCATGCCCTGGGCGCCGTCCTTACCCATGCCGGTAAGGATCACCCCCATGGCGTTGGACCCCACATAGTCGGCCACCGAGTTGAACATGACGTCCACGGCCGGCCGCTGATGGCAAACCAGCGGACCGCCCTTGACGTTCACAAAATAACGGGCACCGCTACGGCGGACCACCATGTGGAAATTGCCCGGCGCCAACAGCGCGGTGCCCGGCAGGATGGAATCGCCATCAACCGCCTCGCGGACCTCGAGCCGGCACAACTGGTTGAGCCGCTCGGCAAAACTCTTGGTAAAGTTGGCCGGCATGTGTTGCACAATAACAATGCCGGGCATGTCGTGGGGCAACTCGGTAAGAACCGCCTTCAGGGCCTCGGTGCCCCCGGTGGAGGCGCCTATGGCTATGATCTTGTTGGTGGTCTTGGTCAGGGCCAAGGTCTTGCGGGCCGGCTGCTCTGGTTGATGTTCGCGGATCATCCTGGCCCGCGCCATCATGTCCACCCGGGCGGCGGCCCGAATCTTCTCGGCCAGTTGTACACTCATGTCGCCCACGGAATAGGCCTCGCCCGGCTTGGCCATCACATCCACGGCGCCAACGTCCAGGGCCTCCATGGCCAGAGCTCCGCCCTTCTGTGTCAGCGAACTGACAATGATCACTGGGATGGGAAAATACTTCATGAGCTTACGCAGGAAGGTAATGCCATCCATTCTCGGCATTTCCACGTCCAGGGTAACCACGTCGGGCCTGAGGGCCACTATCTTATCCCTGGCCGCGTAAGGATCGGGCGCCGTACCGACCACCTCGATATCCTTTTCATGCGACAATTCCTCGGAGAACACCTTACGGACCACCGCGGAATCGTCAACTACCAGGACACGTATCTTCTTCATGCGTGAATCTTCCTTGGGAACAGGCTCCCACCGGCGCATCAAACCGCCGCGGTCAGCCCCTTTCCTCTTGATACTTGGAACAGGTTTTAACCACCCCGTAATCCATCAGCAGCCACCCGAAATCAGAATGAAAGGCGATGGTATCGGGCTGGCCCAAAAAATCACCCATGGTGCGGCCGCTTAACTGGCGCACCTCCGGCATGGTGAGTGTGCCGCACACGGCCTGCGGGTCCAGTTTACCCAGCAGGCTGCCCACCGTCATGTTGGCCGCTTCACCCAGCGTGTCGCGCATCCGACTGTCGTCCTGCTGGGAGGCATCGATCCCCAGGAAATTGGTGGCAATATGACGCGCCAAGGCCTCGGAGTAATAAAAATGCACTTCGCCCGTTTTCGCTTTGGTATGCAAACCAATGGCCGCCTCCAGAAAAACCACCTGAGCCGGGTCAGGGGTATAGCCTGACTCCTCAGCCGTTTCCAGATAGGTAAAAAACATGGTCTCGTAAACCTCGGCCACGGTCTGGCAGAGCAACTGTTGCAAGGTTTCAGCCATGAAATACTCCTTCAGGGAAGGCGACATGCTAAAAGTCGAGGTTCTCTTCGACGCCACCACTCTCCGCGGGCGGCGCCTCCTCCTGCATGCGCTGGGCGTAAGCCTTTTCCAGCGCATCGAGCAGGACCGCCTTGATGGTTTCCGGCACAAAGGGTTTCTTGATGTAACCGGCGGCCCCGCAACTGGCCGCTTCATCCATCCTGGCCTGGCTGGCCTCGGTAGTGATAAGAATCACCGGGACATGCCTGAGTACCTCGTTCTGCTTGATCTTCCGGAGTAGTTCAATGCCGCTCATCTCCGGCATATTTATATCGGAAAGAATGACATCAACCCAGGCTCCCTCCAGTACTTCAAGGGCTTCCCGGCCGTTGGCCGCCTCAAGAAACTCGCCCACGGCCACGCCGGACATGGACACCACCTTCTTGACCACCGTCCGCATGGTCTCTGAATCATCCACGATCATGATATTGAAAGCCATATTTCCCCTCTTCTCCAGCAAGGCAGGCTGGAGCAGGCAGGCTGTAGCCAAACATCTTAAAACCTACAGCCTAAACCCCTACAGTCTCTCTAAGCCCCTAAAGATTAAACAACTCCTCGGCCCTGCCCATTTCACCATGCAGATCCATCATGAGGAGATCGATTTTCCCCTGCGTAATGCCCAGGCGCTCAAGATCGTCGCCCCGCAGCTTGGTGGCCAGACCATCGGCACCGCCGCCCACGCCCATGGAAATGACAATGATATTGCTCAAGGTCACCAGGGCGGTGAGGGGCTCTTTGGTCAAGGCCTCGGGGTTATGGTGCTCCTTGACCGCCTCGATCATCTCCGGGGCAAACCCCCATTTCTGCAGAATCATACCGCCCAGATCAGCATGGGTTGCGCCCAGATAAAATTTTTCCGCCTCGGTGAAAGAACACTGCTCCGCGGCCACCTTGGCTGAGATTTTCTTGAAGTCATCGGCCACGAAGTTGGAAAGGAAACGCTTGCCGATGTCATGCAGCAGGCCGGAGGTGAAAGCGGCGCCGGCCTCCGCCCCCTTGAAATAAGGCACCAGCATCTTGGCCATGATGCCAGTGGCCACGGAATGACGCCAGAGTTCCCCCTCGTCCAGACAGTAGCCTTCCCCGGCCGGACCCTTATAGAAACGGGCGCTGCTGCTGGTGATGATAATGTCTTTCAGTATATCATGGCCAATGACCACCAGCCCCTCGTCCAGGGAGGAGATCTTGCGGGGCAGGCCGAAGTAGGAGGCGTTACAGATCTTCAGCACGTTGACGGTGATGTTCTGGTCGTACTGAATAACCTCAGCCAGTTGGGCCACGGTTACCTCCGGGTCCGCCAGCAGCCCCATGACCTGTTGCGCCACCTTGGGAAAGGGCGGCACATTCTTGATCATGACAAGAATTTCGTCCAAGCGACTCATATCTCAACTTCTCCCTGACCCGAAGTCTTCAGAATGGTCAAACCCGTGCCGATATTAAGGCTTATGGTTCTGTTAACCGTGCCGCCTACATCCTCCCTGGTAATCATCACCTTGTTCTTCCAGAACATCTCACGCAGGACGAGATAGTTGCGCTTACCAATATTGAACACCCCGGCCGAATCCAGAATCTGGGCTCCGCCAACCACCTTAACCAGCAGACGGTTCTTGCTGGCGCCCATATTGTAGGCCTCCTTGAACA
>DYDL01000062.1 GCA_020717925.1 Desulfocapsa sp. | reverse complement strand
GATCATACGAAAAGCATAACGCTAAACATTAATAACGTCAAGCGTTAATAAGTTTTTAACGCAGAACAGAGACACAGAACAGAGGGGCAAACCCAAACTAAAAGGCCTTTTGTCAAGGAATAGACTTCACACAAAAAAGTCCGGCCGGCCGGTCGAAAACTTCAATTTCCCTTCATTTGCACATTCATATCTTGATTATTATGAAGTGCCGGTTTAAATTACTCAAACATGAGATATGTAGCCAGGCTGCTTGAAAAACAGTTGCGGCACGCCATCAAAGCCTTTCCGGCCGTGGTGCTTACCGGCCCCCGCCGGTCCGGAAAGACCTCGCTGCTGCGTCATCTTTTCCCCAAGGCAAGTTATTTTCTGCTGGAGGAACCGGACATTATCGTCCGGCTGCGGGATGACCCCCAGGGCTTTCTCGATTCCCTGACCACCCCGGTTATCCTGGACGAAATTCAGAACGTGCCGGAGGTTTTCGCGCATGTGCGGGCTCGCATAGATCGAAAGCCGCAACGAATGGGGCAATGGCTGCTCACCGGTTCACAGGAAGCGCCCCTGATGCAAGGCGTGACGGAATCCATGGCGGGCCGGGCGGCCATCCTGCAACTGTTGCCGTTTTCCAGTGTGGAGTCCGACAAGGTATCGCTGCTGCGCGGTGGTTACCCGGAGGTGGTGGCCCGGCCGGGAAACGCCCGCCTCTGGTTCAGCTCCTATCTGCAAACCTATCTGGAGCGCGATGTCCGGGCGATCACGGCGGTGAAAGACCTGGCGACTTTCCGGCGTTTCCTGGCTCTGCTGGCCAGCCGGCATGGGCAAATCCTGAACCGGACCGATCTGGCGGCTCCCCTTGGCGTCAGCGTTCCCACCATCAGTCAGTGGCTGGGCATTCTGGAAACCACCGCCCAGATTTTGCTGGTACCGCCATTTTATGAAAACCTCGGCAAACGACTGATTAAATCCCCCAAGATATATTTGGCCGATTCCGGCCTGGCCTGCCACCTGCTCGGCATTGACAATGCGCGGGAACTGCACAAATCACCGTTTTTGGGTGCCATCTTCGAGGGCATGATCGCCGGGGAAATGCTCAAGCAACAGGCCGGCGCAGGCCGGCGGCGTGAAATTTACTACTTCCGAGATCAGCAGGGATTGGAAGTTGACTTCCTGGTGCCCGGGCGGGGTGGTTCCGTAACCCTGGTGGAATGCAAAGCCGGTCGCACCGTTACTCCGGCCATGGCAACTTCTCTGCAACGGCTGGCCAAAGCCTTTGCAGAAAAACGACAGCAACCTGAACCGGAAATGTTTCTGATCCACCAGCCGACCCAAAGCGGCGTCAGAACGCGGGCCGTGGCCGACGGGGTCAAAGCCATGCCGTGGCAGGATTTTATTACCCGTTCCTTTCCATCTTTTCTCTAACGTGGTAACAAGAGGGACGCCCAAAAAAACCGGCGTTTCGCAAAAGGAGATTAATCCATGCCCAAGCCCTTCTCCATGATCAGAGAGTTCCATCTTGCCGACTGGTTCACCCTGGCAAACGCGGTTTGCGGCACTGGGGCCTTGTTTTCCATGCTGACCTATATTCAAACGACCGACATCAGGCATATCTACTTTGCCTGCGGGCTGGTCTTTGCCGCGTTGGTTTTCGATGTTTTTGACGGGCGGATTGCGCGGGGGCGCCAGAATAGCACGGGCATGGGGCGTGAACTCGACTCTCTCGCCGATGTCATTTCCTTCGGGGTGGCCCCGGCCGTGATTGCTTACGGTTGCGGTATGCAGGGCCTATACGACCGTATTGTTTTGACCTGTTTTGTGGCCTGCGGCGTGTCGCGCCTGGCGCGCTATAACATTACGGCCGAGGCGCTGTCTGGGGAGGGAGGCAAGGTGAAGTACTTCGAGGGTACTCCCATCCCAACGTCGCTGTTGCTGGTAATGTTGCTAGCCTGGGCCGCCTCGCAGGGTGCATTGCGCGAGCACCTCTGGTTCGGACAGGTCGTGTTGGCCGGCTTCACCCTGCATCCCATGGTGCTGCTTTTCGCGATTTCCGGTTCACTGATGGTCAGTCGCATACGGTTCCCAAAGTTCTGAACCGCCAACAGTAAAACCTGGCCCCGAATGATGTCGGCGAGCTACCGCTCTCGCCTTTCGCGGTCCGGATTATCCAACTCCTTAATCCTGGCCTCGAGTTCCTCGCTGACCTTGACCCGTCCCTCGAGCACGCAGCCGCGCCGCCCGGGGATGCAGGCACCCTTCACTCTTTGGCAGCGGTCAGTGGCGAGGTCGTAATTTTTACAGGCAAAGGTCATAATTCTTCATCCTCTTCCGGATCCACGCTAAACCACCATCCCCCATGCGCCCACGGGGAGCAACTGCTCTGGTTGCAAAAAGGCCGGAGTGGACATGCGGAATGTCCACTCCGGCCTGATGGGAGAAAACCGCACAGTAATGGCTAGCGCGGGGGGGGGTAGGAAGGATCGTAGTCTGGCGGCACGGAGCGCATGTCCGGCGGCGGCGGCGGAGCCGAGTTACGCCGACTTGGGCTGGTCCGTTGCACTGCGCCTGGAATCTGGTCGCCCTTGGCGTACATGCACTGCTCATAGGCAATGTCGTAGCGGCGCTGCGCCGCCATGCCGGAATACTGGCCGGCGCTGGCGCCCTGGGCCGTGCCGACTAACAGGCCGCTGCCGGCGCCGATGGCCGCGCCTTCACTGGCATGACCAGAGGCGGAACCGATAACCGCGCCCAGTACCGCGCCGGCAGCGGTGCCGACCACGGCACCGGAGACGGCACTCTGGTCCGCGGTCTGTTGCGGCGACTGGCCGAGCTGCTGGCTGGCCCACTGCCGGCAGACGGCGTCATCGGCCATGAACTCCTCAAAGCTCTTGCCCGGGCCGGGCAGCACCCTTACGCTGGGCCCGGACGGCAGGGTCGCGCAGCCGCCCAGGGCCAGCAGCGCCACAATTGACAAGCATCTCCGCAGGGGTATTAACATGTCATCACTCCTCTTAGTCTGCCGGCGGCGCGGAAGGCACCACCTTCATCCAGCCATTCGGGCATCTTTGCACGTACGGGTAATAACCCTTGGGGTTCTGGCAATAGTACCAGTAAGCCGTCTCCTCGGGCTCGGGGTCAGGTTTGACGATGTACTCCTGGGGCTGCCGATCGATAATCACCGGCGGGGCTGTATAGTAAGAGTAAGGGTAATAAGGGTAACGGTCATAGTAGTATGGGGAGTGTGAATAATACGGATAGTACATTCCCACCAACCCGGCTCCCAACAAGATATCTACGCCGACATGCCCTTTGTGGCCGCCGTGACCGCGATGCCCACCGCGCGCCGCCAATTCGGGAGGGAAATTTACCTGGAGTAATACCAAGAGCGCAAGGGCAATCCACATGGTCTTTTTCATCTCAGCCCCCTTTTGTCGAAAGTGTTACCAAGCTGCCTGTAAATTTCACGTCTAAGTTAATAATACTATAAGACGTTTGGGGAATTAATAAAGTTGCAAAAAAAAACGGCCCCGGCCCCGCTATGCGGTCGCTGCCTGGGCGCAGTTGTCAGACAAATCACTCCTGTTTCTGTTCAGCCTCGCTCCAGCCGCCGCCCAGCGCCTTGAAAAGCGCCACCATATCCGTGGCCTGGGCGCGGTTACTCTGCACCAGGGCGTCCTCGGCGGCATAAAGCGAGCGCTGGGCGTCGAGCACGGCCAGGAAGTCGGTCTGCCCGGCGGAATAAACCGTAGTGGCCAGCGCCAAGGCCAGGCGGTTGGCAACCACGGCCCGGCCCAGGGCCTGGCCATGCTCCTCTTCCTTGACCGCGGCGATCATGGCGTTTTCCGCTTCCTGCAGGGCAATGAGCACGGTCTGCTGATAGCTGAGCAGATCCTCTTCCCGCAGGGCTTGCTGCAATGCGATGGCCGCCTGGCTGCGGCCGGTGTCGAACAGGCGCCAGCTTACCGAGGGGCCGAAGGACCAGACGCGATTGTCCCAGTTGAAGGTCTTGCCGAAATCGCTGCTCTGCGTGCCAACGCTGCCGACCAGGGTGAATCGCGGGAACAGGTCAGCGGTGGCCACGCCGATGCGCGCCGTGCTGCCATGGATGCGGGCCTCGGCCTGGCGGATGTCCGGCCGGCGGCGCAGCAGATCCGAGGGCAGGCCTGCCGGCGGGCCAGGAGGGGGGAGGGCGGGCATCCCGGCCACTGGGGTCAGTTCCGCAAGCAGAGCGGTCGGCTCCTGCCCCATGAGCAGGCTCAAGCTGTAACTCGTCTGCCGTACCGCGGCCTCGAGCGGCGCAATCTGGGACGCGGCCGTTGCCACCTGGCCCTCTGCCGCGGCCCGCTCCAGGCCGCCCACCAGGCCGCCCTGCTGGCGCTGGCGGGTCAAAGCACCGCTGTGCTCCTGGGTCGTTAAATTCTGTTGGGCAAGGGCGAGCCGCTGCTGCAAGGCGCGCAGGTTGATGTAGTTGCTCGCCACCTCCGCGGTCAGAGTCACCAGTACGTCCCGGCGTCCCTCCACCGCGGCCTCAAGATCGGCGTCGGCCGCCTCCAGGCTGCGGCGGGCGCCACCAAAAAAATCCAATTCCCAACCCGCATCAAAGCCGAACTGATAAAGGTCGGATACCACGCCATCCGGCGCCACGGGCGACCGGCTGCGGCGGTAGGAACCGCTGCCGTCCACGTTTGGGCCGAGTCCCCCAGCCGCCACGCCTCGGGCCGCCCGGGCCTGGCGAATCCGCGCCTCGGCCTTGCCCAGCTCCAGGTTAGCGCGCATGGCGCGCTCGACCAGCGTGGTGAGGAGCGGGTCGTTAAACAGCGTCCACCACTGCGCCAGCTCCTGCTCCGTTTGGGCTAAGGGCTGAGCCCTCGCTCCGTTTGCGCCGGCCCACTCGGCCGGTACCCGGGCCGGGGGGCGCTGGAAGTCCGGCCCCACCATGCAGCCCACAGCCAACAGCGGCAGACAGAGCCAGCACAAGAAAACTTTTTTTTGCTGCATGCAACCGTTTGTCCATACCATAGGTCAATTCCCAAGACGCCGACCGGAGGATGCGCCCCCGGGCCGGGGTTCATTCGTAGCGCAAGGCCTCGATCGGATCCAGGCGCGAGGCCTTCCAGGCCGGGTAGAAGCCGAAAACCATGCCAACCGAGGCCGAGACCAGGACCGCGGCGGCAATGGCCACGGGCGAGGTCGCCACCGGCCATTGCATGAAAATCCGCACCAGTTGGGAGCCGCCATGGCCGAGGAGAATGCCCATGGCGCCGCCAACCAGGCAGAGGACCACCGCCTCGACCAGGAATTGCCTGAGGATATCCCCGCCCTTGGCCCCCACCGCCATGCGCAACCCTATCTCCCGCGTCCGCTCGGTGACCGAGACCAGCATGATGTTCATGATGCCCACGCCGCCGACCACCAGCGAGATCATGGCCACGGCCAGCAGCAGGTTGGTCATCATGGTGGTGGTGGAGGAGAGGGCCTTGGTCATCTCGGTCAGGTCGCGGACGTTGAAGTCATCCGGCTCACCCGGGCGCATGTGATGGCGCTCGCGCAGCAGGGCGGTGATCTGCGCAAGGGCGGGCTGGACGTCGGCCGCGCTCCGGGCGGCAACGAGGATCTGGTCAACGTTGGCAAAGCGCACCGGCATGGGGTTATTGGCGGCCTGGACCGCGGAGCGCTCCGGATAAAGGCTGGGCTGGGAGCCGGGATAGATATTGCTCAGGGTGTTGACCGAGTCGCCGCTGGCGCCGCTGGTTGCACTCTGGTTGGACGAGGAAAGGCTGGAGCCGGTCACCCGGTACTTGATGGTGGTCCAAGGCGCCAGGACGATGTCGTCCTGATCCAGCCCCATCATGTTTGCCCCCTTGGCGCCCAGCACCCCGACTACCCGAAAGGCGACGTTGTTAAGGCGAATTTCCTTTCCCACCGGCGACTCGTCGGCAAAGAGCTCGCGCACCAGGGTGCGGCCGAGCAGACAGACCTTGGTGGCATTGAGGACGTCGCGCTCGCTGAAGGGCTCGCCCTCGGCCAGGGCGGGCCAGTCCTGCACATCGAGAAAGGATGGGGTGGTGCCGTAGATATAGGTCGGCACCCAGTTGCGGTTGCCGTAAACCAGTTGGGTGCGGGCGCGGACAATGGGCGCACCATTGCGCACTGCCGGGCATTCCTTCAAGATCGCCGCACTGTCCTCCGGGGTCAAGGTGGTAGTGGTGCCCGAGCCAAAGCTCACCCCGCCGCTGGAGGCGGTGCCGGGCCGGATGACGAGGACGTTGGCGCCCATGCTGGCGATGGTCTTCTGCAGGGCGGCCGACGAGCCGGCGCCGATCTCCATCATGGCGATGACCGCGCCGATGCCGATGACAATGCCCAGGGTGGTAAGCATGGCGCGCATGGGGTTGCGGGCCAGGGCGCGCAGGGCGGTGCGGGCGGTGGTGTGAATCCTCATGTGCCGCCTCCCGGCCCCGTGGTTGGCGGCGCGGTAACGGCGTTGTCCACGATCAAGCCGTCGCTGACGTGGATGGTGCGCTGGGCGTGCCGGGCCACGCCCAGGTCGTGGGTGACCATGATTATGGTGATGCCTTCCTGGGCGTTGAGTTGCTCGAACATGCGAAGCACCTCCTCGCTCGTCTTGGAATCGAGGTTGCCGGTGGGCTCGTCGGCAAAGAGCAGCGGCGGCCGGTTGATCAGTGCCCGGGCAATGGCCACCCGTTGCTGCTGGCCGCCGGAAAGCTGCGAGGGCTCGTGATGCAGCCGATCACCCAGGCCGAAGCGGCTAAGCATCTCCGCTGCCCGCTGCCGGGCCTCGCGTTCGGAGAGCCCTTCATCCGTGTACGAGAGCGGCATGGCGACATTATCTAGGGCCGAGGTGCGCGGCAGCAGGTTGAAACTCTGGAAGACAAAGCCAAGCTTGTGATTGCGCACAAACGCACGCTGGTCGTTGGACAGGCGCGATACCTCCTCGCCGTCCAGCCAACATTCGCCCGAGGTCGGCCGGTCCAGGCAGCCCAGGATGTTCATCAGGGTGCTCTTGCCCGAGCCGGACGAACCCATGAGCGCCACCATTTCGCCGCTGGCAATGGTCAGGGAGACGCCTTTCAGTACCGGCACGGTCATGTCGCCCATGACATAGCTCTTGCGGATATCGCGCAGTTCGATGAATTCCATGCCCATCTTTCCCTACTGCGGTTTACCGCTGCGATTACGACCGGGGAACTGCGGGGCAAAGGGGTTGCTGCTGGCCGCGGCCGGCTTGTCGGTGCCGGTGGCAGCCAGACCGGTGACCACGGTTAACCCTTCGCTTACCCCATCGCCCTCAACCGCGGTCATGCTGCCGTCGCTCTGGCCGGTGCGCACCTCAATGGGCCGCAGATGCTGGCCGTCAATCACCCAGAGCACCGGGGCCTTGCCCCCCTTGTCCGGGTTTTTACCCTGCCTGGTTTTGTCCCCCTGGCCCTCGTCTCGGCGCTCTTTTTTGTCCTCACTGCTGGCATACGCCTCCCTGACCGCGGGGGCGATCTGATCCGCCGTCGGCGTCCAGCGTAGCGCTGCGTTGGGCACCAGCAGGGCATCGGCAAGACGGTTAAGCTCGAAGTTGACGTTGGCGGTAAGATACGGCAGCAGCCGGCCGCTTACGTTGTCGGTGATGATCTCCACCGTGTAGGTCACCACATTCTGGGTCATGGCGGCATTCAACCGCACCTTGCCCACCTGGCCCTGGAAGGTTTCGCCAGGGAAGGCGTCAACGGTGAAGCTCACCGGCAGTCCGGGCTTGATCTTGCCGATATCCGCCTCGTTCACCGCCACCCACACCTGGATGCGGGTAAGATCCTTGGCGATGAGAAAGAGGCTGGGGGCGTTTAAGCTCGCCACCACGGTCTGGCCGATGTTGACCCGCCGGTCAATGATAACGCCCTTGACCGGAGCCTTGATGATGCAGAGGCCGAGGTTGCGCTGGGAGCGGCTCAGGTTGGCCTCGGCCTGGGCCAGGCCGGCCCTGGCCTGTTTGATGCTCGCCTCGCCCACCATAACATTGGCCGCTGCCGCCTGCCACGCCGCCTGATAGCCATCAAAGCTGGCCTGGGACATCGCCTCGGAAGGGCCAATCTTCTGGGCTCGCTGCCACTCCCGCTCCGCCTGCACGAGTTTGGCCTTAAGCTGCTCCAGGTCGGCTGTTGCCCGCTCCACGCCGGCCGCGTTCGCCTGCACCTGGGCCGTGGCCTGGGCCACATCGGCGGCGTAAAGCGAGTCATCGATGCGGGCCAGTACCGTGCCGGCCTCCACCATGGAGCCATAATCCACCGGCTTTCCTTTGGCATCCTTGCCAAAGGTGAGGATCTGGCCGGCAACCTGGGCGCCGACATCGATCACCTCCTCCGGTTCCACCGTGCCAGTGGCGTTGATGGTCACCAGCAGTTCGCCCCGGCTCACCTGGGCGGATTGGAAGGCGGCGGCCTGGCCGTTGCCGCGCTTCATCTGCCAGGCGGCCGCGCCGGCGACACATACCAGCACCACCAGGATAAGAGCATATTTTTTTGTCAGGATTTTCATGATTGTCCTCTTGGTAAGACGGCATCGCCTCCGGCAAAGTTCCTCGTTTTTTGTTCAGCCGCGTCACAGCCCTGGGTCCGGATCGCCGCGATGCCCGCCAGGCTGAAGCGGGTGACGTGCGCGGCCAGGGTCTCCACATCATCCTGCAAGGGTTCGGGCGCGGGCGGGGTCAGGCCGGGTGGGGCCATCTTGCGGTGGCGCTCGCGCAGCAGCGGCCCGAAGCACTGGGACCGGATGCTCATCTGGCAGAGCCTTACCTGTTGCGCGCTGGCCGCCGGGCCCAGCAGTTCGCGCACCAGGTCGGTCAGGGCACGGAAGATCGGTTCCAGGGAGTCGCGGATGGGGGTGGCCAACAGGCCGGTCGGGCTGGCCAGCTCCTGGTGGGCGATGTCGAACTCGTGGCTCTCCGGGTCAATGATCCGCCGCATGATCGAGAGAATGCGGCCGCGCAGTTGTTCTTCGGCCGGCGCTGATCCCGGCACGCCACCGTCCGGCGGATAGACCCGCAAAGAGCGGGCAAAGGCGGCGCGCCAGCTCTCGACGTAGAGGGCCTCCTTGCCGCCGAAGTGATAACTGGCGGCTGCGGTGTTGGCCTTGGCCCGCTGACAGATCTCGGCCAGGGTGGCCTCGCGGAAACCCTTGCGCGCGAAGACCTCGCATGCCGCTACTAAAAGATTTTGGCGGGTTTCCTGCCCGTCACAGCGTTGCTTGCGCACCCAGCCGCCCCCTTTAATTTAAATTCCTATTTGAGATATCCGTTTTAATTAGTCAAGGGGTTTTTCTCCTTTTTTCTTGCATTGGCCGAGCAACTAGTTTATGTTAACCGCCTTTTTCCCTCCGCCTATTCTTCCTGTTGAAAAACCTGAAGGCTCTCGAAAAATCAGGCTTTTTTGAGGTCGCCGCACACCTGAAGGGTCCCGTCGGCTGGCGGGCCACCTTACTGCTGGAATTTTTATTATGGAACAAAGCAAGATCAGAAACATCGCCATCATTGCCCACGTCGATCATGGCAAGACCACCCTGGTGGACAAGCTTTTCAAGTACAGCGGCCTGTTCCGCGACAACCAGCAGGTCCAGGAACGGCTGATGGATTCCATGGACCTGGAGCGGGAACGTGGCATCACCATTGCCGCGAAAAACGGCTCCCTGCAATACAAGGACTTTCTGATCAACATCATCGACACCCCGGGCCACGCCGACTTCGGCGGCCAGGTGGAGCGGGTGCTGCGCATGGCCGACGGCTGCCTGCTGCTGGTCGATGCCCAGGAAGGCCCCATGCCTCAGACCTATTTCGTCCTCAAGAAGGCCCTGGCCAACGACCTGCCGGTGATCGTGGTGATCAACAAGATCGACAAGCCGGCCGCCCGCTGCGAGTGGGCCGTGGACCAGGTCTTCGACCTCTTTGTCAAGCTCAGGGCCCCGGATCACCTGCTGGACTTCGCCATCGTCTACGGCTCGGCCAAGAACGGCTATATGTGGGACAGCCCCCTTGGCTCCGGCGAGGGCATGGAGCCGCTGATGGAGAAGATCATCACCCATATTCCCCCGCCCACCGGCGACCCGGCCGCGCCCCTGCAGATGCAGGTGGCCACCCTGGACTACTCGCCCTATCTCGGCAAGCTCGGCATCGGCAAGGTGGTGAACGGCACCCTGAACATCAACGAGAAGGTGGCGGTGGTCAAACGCGACGGCACCATTGTCGTCACTCGGGTCAGCAAGATCTTCCGCTTCGAGTGCGACCGCCAGGTGCCGACCGAGCAGGCGGGCACCGGCGAGATCGTCGCCGTGGCGGGCTTAGACGACATCACCGTGGGCGTCACCTTTACCGACGCCCTTGATCCCCGGCCGTTGCCGCTCATCGAGATCGACCCGCCCACCATCTCCATGAACTTCATTCCCAACGACTCACCCTTTGCCGGCCAGGAGGGCAAGTACGTCACCAACCGTCACATTGAGGAACGGTTGGCCCGGGAAGCCGTGGCCGACGTGGCTCTGCGGGTGGAACCCTTGACCGATCGGCCGGGCTTCCGGGTCTCGGGCCGCGGCGAGCTGCATCTCTCCATCCTGATCGAGAAGATGCGCCGCGACGACTATGAACTGCAGGTAACCCGGCCCCAGGTCATCATGAAGGAAGAGGGCGGCGTGCTGCTTGAGCCTTACGAGGAGTTGACCATCGACGTGGACGAGCAGCACCAGGGCACGGTCATCGATAAACTGGGCCGGCTCAAGGGCCAGATGCAGGCCATGCATCAGAGCGGCGGCCTGACCCGTCTGGTCTACAAAATCCCCACCCGCGGCCTGCTCGGCTTCCGCAGTGAATTCCTCACCGACACCAAGGGCATGGGCATCATGAACTACGTCTTTGCCGAATACGGACCCCATGCCGGCGAGATCATCAACCGCGTAAACGGCGGCCTGGTGGTGAAGGAGCCCTGCACCACCGTGGCCTACGCCCTGTTCAATCTCCAGGAACGCGGCCGCTTCTTCATGGGGGCGGGGCAAAGGGTCTATGCCGGCCAGATCATCGGCGAGGGGAGCCGCGCCGGCGACATGGTAGTCAACCCGGCCAAGGGTAAGAAACTCACCAACATGCGGGCCTCGGGCTCGGACGAGAACGTCGTGCTCACCCCGCCGGTCAATATGAGCCTGGAGGACTGCCTGGGCTTTATCAATGACGACGAACTGGTCGAGGTGACGCCCAAGTCCATCCGCCTAAGGAAATGGAACAAGGCCCCCCGCTGAACCACAGTATGCCTCGTGTTTTCCCTTGGCCATCCGGGTCGTTGCCGGTAAGATCAGGCAGGAGGTGGTGCGTATGAATCCATCGATCAAGGCAGCGCTGCTTTCAGGCCTTGTGCTGCCCGGCCTGGGCCAGTGGACACTGGGCCGCGGAAAGTTGGGGGCCACCATCATCGCCCTCACCCTGCTCGGCGCGGGTGGCATGATCTGGGGGTTGGCCAGAAAGATTCCGCTGCTGGTCCAGCAGGTAATGCGGGCCATGGAGCAGGGCACCATGTCCTATGCCGGGATCTACGACCTGAGCCTTCAGGCCGTGCGCAGCAACGACTGGTGGCTGGAACGGGTCGGGCTTTACCTTATGGCCGGCTGCTGGCTCTTTTCCATCGGCCACGCCCTGCTGGCCCGCCCTTCCCAGCCGCGCCCTGAAATCCGTCGGACTTGACGGCCACCGCCATCGACCCCATTGTATTACCATGGACAAAGAGACCAAGCGCAAGACGACTGCCGAGTTTGATGCCCACTGGGATGTGGAGATGGCCCTGGCCGTGATGCAGGATCCGCACGCCGAGGCCAAAACCTGGGCCGATGCGGTACGCTGGCTTCTGCTGAACGGACCGCCCGCGCTCCAGGAGCTCATCCGTCAGGCCTCCAGCGCCGCTACCAGCGCCCAGTTTCCAGAGCTCAAGCCGCAAGGCTATACGGACAGCGGCGAGCCGGTCTATGACATTAAGGTGCTGGCGCAAACCCTGGGCCTTAGCGAGGCGGAGGCGGGCCAGCGCCTGTCGGAGATGCAGGGTGCGGCCGGCATCCGCACCCTCTATGCCCCCAAGGACACCCACAAACTCCATTGAGCGCATGGCACTCTTGCCTTGAGCCTTGAGCTGGCGCCATCAGCGGTTGTCGCCATCCAGCAGGTTACCCAACCCCCCCAAAATCGACCCCTCACCCTTCTGCTGGCCCCCGCCCCGCGGCGCACTCCTGAGCACCCGCTCGGCCAGGCGCGAGAAGGGCAGGGTCTGCAGATAGACGGTACCCGTGCCGCCCAGGGTAGCAAGGAATAAACCCTCGCCGCCGAAGAACATGGACTTAAGATTCCCGGCCCGCTCGATGTCGTAGTCGATCGATGGCGGAAAGGCAACGATGCAACCGGTGTCGACCCGCAGGGTTTCGCCCTTGAGTTCCTTGCGGATTACCGTGCCGCCGGCATGCAGGAAAACCTTGCCGTCGCCAACCAGGCGTTGCAGGATAAAGCCTTCGCCGCCGAACAGACCGACACCCAGGCGCTTGGTGAAGGCGATGCTGACGCTCGTGCCCAGGGCAGCGCAGAGAAAGGCGCCCTTCTCGCAGAGCAGTTCGCCGCCCACGGCGGCCAGGTCCACGACGATGATCCTGCCCGGATAGGGGGCGGCAAAGGCGACCCGGCTTTTCTTGGCTCCGCGGTTGGTGAAATGGGTCATGAAAAGCGATTCGCCGGTGAGCGAACGCTTGGCCACGCCCAGCACCTTGCCCATGAGGCCCTGGTCCGGAGCGCTGCCGTCGCCCATTTTGGCCTCAAAGGTTATGCCATCTTCCATCCAGTTCATGGCCCCGGCCTCGGCGATTACTGTTTCGCCCGGGTCCAGTTCCACCTCCACCACCTGCATGTCATCACCGAAGATCTCGTAATCCACCTCGTGGCTGCGCATGACCTGCCTCCGTTTGTTTTAACTGACCAGGTAAATAGTCTACAGACTACCAGTCTAAATCACTTTCAAATTATCCAAAAATTATCAGCATAACCAGCCCGAGCACGGCCAAGGCCGGGCCGTTAGCCGCATAGACGATATACAGCAGCGGATAGCGGCTGCCGAGCAACTCCTTAAGGCGCGGCCGGTTCATTACCCCGGGCACCCAGAAGAGCACGGTGACCGCCAGACCGACCAGCAGCAACAGACTTCCCAACATAGTACCAATGCCAAAATGCATGCCTCGCCTCCTCCTCGGTTGTTGCCGCTTGTATTGCCACACCCGACGATCGAATGCAAGACCGGCCCGCAAAACAAAAAACCGGTCTGGACCACATGAGGTCCAGACCGGTTGGTAATCCTTTTAACGCACCCGGTTACTTGGCCGCATCCTCCTTGGCCTTTTGCGACTCGGCCTCGCTGGCCTTTTTCTTCTTTTCCGCGTCCTTGGCCGCCTCCTCCGGGGTCATTGCTGTCCCTTCGGTTACAGTGGTCGCGTCCTTTGCCTTCTCTTGCATGCCAGTGCCACCTGCACCGGGTTTGGCCCCTCAGCCACTGGAGCCTCAGCCGCTACCGGCGCGGGCCGTGCCGGCCAAGCCGCCGCCAGCCACCAGGCCGGCGATGGAAAGTCCAGCCAGCAGTTTTTTAAACTCTCTTTTGTCCATTGCTGCCTCCTTTTTCTTGGTGTGCAATGCTTCACCGCCAACAAATAAATTATAGACAAAAACACCGGGATCGTGTCAACCCCTTTGTCCTTTTGTCATCGGGCGACAGAGATGCACTCGAAACGCTCCGCCATGCGCTCGGCGGCAAAGAGCAGGGATTCAATATCGAGGAAGTCGAGCACATGCTGGTCGAACAGAATCTTGACCCGCGCTTCAAAGCCGTCCGCTGGCTCCTCGTCCCAGAACAGTACATACTGGGGCACCATGGGCAGCACCGGCACGATCAGTTCAACCGAGGCTGTACCACTTCCTGGTCGTGCTTCCAGGGGTTGCCCCAGCGCCATGATGGTCGCGGGCGTTTTACCGGCAAAAAGCCGGGCCAGTCTCTGCTCGCAATAAGTGGCCAGGGTCCGCACCTTGGAGATGGAATTGGGCAGGCTTTCCATGCCCACCCAGGTATGATCCGGCGGCCGGCCGCCGCCGCTATGGACATAATTGTAGAGCAGAATGGCGTCGCGCGGGTCTTCCGGCGCTACGCCATCAATGAAAATGCCGGTCTTGGCGAGCCGCGCCGCCTGGCCCAGGTAGGAGAAAATCAGCACCTCGGGCGCACCACCCTCCCATACCGCGCCCAGCACCCCGGCAATGGCGGCAAAGTCGAGGTCGCTGATCTTCTCTTGCAGATGCGCCACCAAAGCCAGATCCCGTTCGCGGCTCGGATCCTCGCCCGCGATGACCGCCGCCCCTAGATCCAACCCGGCCAGATCGATATAAGGGCAACCGGCCGGGTCCGCGCCGGTGGTGGACACGGCCACGCTAAAGGCCAGGCAGGTAGGGCGGCCGCACTGACCGCAGTTCGTCCCCGGGGTGCGCTTGAATATTGCCAAAGGTGTTACCGCCCCCATTCTCATTCTTCCTTGAATAGCAGAGGGATGTCCTGGAGCGGCAGCACAGTGATGTCGGTATCGAGATCATAGCATTCAGGGCCAGGATAAATGATGTAAAGCCTATCCAGTTGCAGGTCTTCCTTGGCGATGCGCATGGACTTCGTGGTGCGCGGCGCATCGGCATATTTGATTTCAAAGCCCAGGCGCCGGCCTTTGTTGAACAGCAGAAGATCCAGTTCGCTGCCGGCATGTGTGGCCCAAAAGTAGATGTCCCGGCTGTTGGCGGCGGCAATCAGCTCTTCAATGGCAAAGCCTTCCCACGACGCCCCCATTTTGGGATGGCGGTTGACATCAGCCGTTGTTTCCAGGGAGAGGAGAGCGTGTAGCAAGCCTGTGTCGCGGATAAAAACCTTTGGTGATTTTGACCTGACGCTTTTTGAGGTTTTCGTGCCAGGGTGGCAATTGCCTGATCATATAGGAGCCTGAAAGGATATCAAGATAGCGGCGGGCCGTGGCCTCGCTGCTTCCTAAGGAACGGGCGAAATCGGCACTATTCCAGATTTGGCCATGATAATGGGCGATCATGGTCCAGAAGCGGCGCAGTACCGCCGAGGGAATAGTGATGCCAAGCTGCGGGATGTCTCGTTCTAGAAACGTCCGGATAAAATCGTTGCGCCAGGCGAAACTCGCCTGATCATCCTCCGCCAGATATGAGCGAGGGAAGCCGCCCCGCAGCCAGAGTTGTTGGAAATTCTCGGCGTTGATTTCCGTCAGGCTGAAACCGCTGAGATCGACAAAGGCAATGCGGCCGGCCAGGGTTTCCGAGACGCCTCTGATCAGATCCGGCGAGGCACTGCCTAACAATAAAAAACGCGCCGAATGGCCTGGACGGTCGGCCAGCACCCGTAACAGTTCGAAAAGCTCCGGCTTTCTTTGAACCTCGTCAAAAACAACCAGCCCTTGCAGTTGTTCCAGGGCAACCAACGGGGCGTCCAGGCGCGCCAAATCGCGAGGGTTT
Source organism: Desulfocapsa sp. (assembly GCA_020717925.1). GTDB lineage: Bacteria > Desulfobacterota > Desulfobulbia > Desulfobulbales > CG2-30-60-27 > CG2-30-60-27. The sequence goes on along the minus strand of DYDL01000062.1, from coordinate 453 downwards.
TCGAGATCAAAATAGGCGGCGCCCTTGTCTGCCGCAATCAGGCGGGCCAGGGTGGTTTTTCCGCATTGGCGCGGCCCTAGCAGCGCGGTGACAGGACTTCTGGCCAGGGCCGTGGTGATCTTGGCCAGCGAGGTGGCGCGCGGGATAAACGGCATCGCTTGTTATCCTTGACAATCAAACATCGAAATACCGATTTTCAAGGAAAATATACGATGCAGGGTACGATGTCAAGAAGCAACGAGAGTATTTCGATAGTCTGTTTGAATTCATCCCCAGCGGTCCGCTAAAGCGCGCTGCCGCCCGCCAAGCCCTCTGTGTTCCCGATGCGCACGAGGGGGTAACCTTTGTCGAAGATGCGATTGATGAAATTCTTGCCCGCACACCGCAGGTTATCCGTATTTCATCCAGGAATGGGGCAAACATGCCTGGAGCGAGGCGAAGGCGTCGCCGATC
>DYDL01000280.1 GCA_020717925.1 Desulfocapsa sp. | reverse complement strand
AGCCTGGGTGCGCGCCAGTTCCGGGAAACGCAAGTCGTAGCACACCAGGCCGCCCAGCACTCCCGTGGGGGTAGCCATGGGGCGCGGATTTGTGCCGGCGGTAAGGTGGCGATCCTCACCCATGGGCGCGAACAGGTGCTGCTTGCGATAGCGGCCGACCACGCCATCCGGGCCGGTGATGAACAGGGTGTTATGGAAGCGCGGCCCGTCGGTTGCCTCGGTTTTTTCCAGGAGCGAGCCGGCCAGCAGAACCTGGTGGGTGGTGGCCAGGCGGGCCAACTGCTCCAGCAGTTCCGGGGTGCGGGCAGCCATGCCGGCTAAATCCTCAAAAGCAAAGCCAGTGGCCCACAGTTCGGGCAGGGCGATCACCCCCCGGGGCCGCGGCGCCAGTTTGGTCAAGAGTCGCGTCACCGTGGCCAGGTTGTCCGCCACCGCGCCCTGGCGCACGTCAAACTGCAGAAAGCCCGCGAACGGGGGAATGTGGAGGGCTGCGCTCATAATGGTCTTCCTGCACGCCCTGCTTGACAAGCGGACGCTTCCTGCTATGCTGGACGGATTGTAGCTTCAGGCTGTTAGCTTATTAGGCTGTAGTCTTTTAGGTAAAGAAAGTCAACAATGCAGTCCTGTTATAGGCTGAGGCCCAGCTCTGGCGGCGGCCGCAAGGCATGCCGCCCCAGTTATTTATCCGTTGCTGACAGGCTAAACGCCTACAGCCTAAACCCCTGAGCATTTACTATGAAAAAAACCATCCATTTTTTGCCCGACGACATCACCTGCGAGGTGGAAGAGGGCGAAAATCTATTGACCGCGGCCGCCAACGCCGGAGTCTATATCCATGCCTTCTGCGGCGGCGACGGGGTGTGCGGTAAGTGCAAGGTGATTGTCGAGTCGGGCCAGGTGGCCGCGGGCAAGGCCATGAACTTGCGGCCCGAGGAGGAGAAGCAGGGGTTGCGCCTGGCCTGCCAGTCCACGGTGATCGAGGACATCACAATCCGCATCCCCGAGGAGATCGCCGCCGACGGCCGGTCGCTGAAGCGTAAGCCCAAGACTACCCGCGCCATCTCGGCCCGGTCTCTCGATGCCCTGGTCGGCAAGTGGCAGGTGGCGCCGCCGGTGGAGAAACGCTTTTTGCAACTGACCCCGCCGTCAATGGACGACAATATCCCGGACCTGCAACGGCTGCTCAAGGGTATCCGCCAGCGCTGTCACGACTGCGAGGAGCCCACCTACGACCACCCCGAGCTGCTGAAGCGTTTGCCTTTTATCCTGCGCCAAGCCAACTGGCAGGTGACGGTGCTCATGCTGCGCGGCAAGCGGGCCGAGGAGCCGGACCGCATCATCGCGGTGGAGCCCGGCGACACCAGCGGCCAGCTCTACGGCCTGGCCCTGGACATCGGCACCACCACGATCTGCGGCGTGCTCTTGGACCTCAATACCGGCACGGTGATCGGCGAGGCCTCGGCTTACAACGACCAGATCCCCTGCGGCGAGGACATCATCTCGCGCATTATTTATTCGCAACGGCCGGGCGGACTGGCCGATCTGCAGGCCAAGGTGGTGGCCACCACCAATCGGGTGATTGAGGCGGTCTGCACCCCCCGTGGTATCGACCCGCACGACATCAGCTACATCATGGCGGCCGGCAACACCACTATGTCCCATCTGCTGCTGGGCCTCGACCCCAAGTTTATCCGCGAGGCGCCCTACGTACCCACGTGCAGCCAGTTTCCCCTGACCCGCGCCGCGGCCCTGGGCATCGCCGCTCACCCCTCGGTGCGCCTTTTTCTCTATTCCTCGGTGGCCAGCTTCGTGGGCGGGGATATCGTGGCCGGCGTGCACGCCTGCCAGATGTACAAAAGCCCGGAGCTCACCCTGTTCATCGATATCGGCACCAACGGCGAGATCGTGGTGGGTAATGAAGATTGGCTGGTCTGCGCCGCCTGCTCGGCCGGCCCTGCTTTCGAGGGCGGCGGCATCCGCCACGGCATGCGGGCCAGCCGCGGCGCCATCGAAAACTTCCATATCCATCCCGAGACCCTGGAGCCGATGATTGTCACCATCGGCCAGGCCAAGCCTTGCGGTATCTGCGGTTCCGGCCTGATCAGCACGGTCTCGGAACTTCTGGAGGCCGGGGTTATCGACCAGCAGGGCAAGTTCAACCGCGCCTTGGACAACCCCCGGGTGCGGCCCGGTCTGGATGGCTATGAGTATGTCATGGTCTGGGGCCGCGATTCCCTCGTCGGCGAGGACATCGTCATCACCGAGGTGGATCTCGACAACCTGATTCGCGCCAAGGGCGCCATGTACGCCGGCTACGAGACCCTCTTGGAGTCGGTGGGCATGACCTTCGCCGACCTCGACCGGGTGGTGCTGGCCGGCAACTTCGGAGCCTACATCGACCTGGAGCGCGGCATCTGTATCGGTCTCTTGCCCGATATTGCCCGCGAGAAATTTTTCTATCTGGGTAACGCCTCGCTGCTCGGCTGCCAGATCAGCCTCACCGACCACGTGCGCTTCCGTGAGCGCGTCGAGGTCAGCCGGTTGATGACCAACATGGAGCTGGCCGAGAATCCCCACTTCATGAACAATTACATGGCCGCCCTCTTCCTGCCGCACACCAACATGGAGCTGTTCCCCACCGTGCGGGATAAGCTTCTGGTCTAAGGAACATGGACCTGGTCCCAGACCTGAGTTTCTGCATCAATGCCCGCCAAGGCCCGGAGCGGTTGCGCGCCACCCTGCAGTCCATCCACGACACGGCCGGCCAGATCATGTTCGAGGTCTTTGTGGTGGATGGCGGCACTGGCCCCGGCCTGGCGGAGATGCTTAATCGCCACTTCCCGGCCGTGCACCTCTTCGAGGGCGTTGGCCAGCCCACCTGGGCCGAGGCCAACAACCTGGCCCTGCGCCTGGCCCGTGGCCGCTACCTCGCCCTCTGGGACGAGAATCTGCTCTGTACCCCCGGCTGCCTCCACGCCCTGCTCACCTTTCTCGACGA
>DYDL01000279.1 GCA_020717925.1 Desulfocapsa sp. | reverse complement strand
ATTGAACGCTCAAGCTCGTATCGCTTGGAACTGTGGAGCGCTAGCATTTTCGCAGCGCGTCGTATTGACCGCTGAACCCTGCCGCGTGACCACGATGGATGTTCTGATTTTGTCTGAGGTGAGGTTCCTGCGGTCGTGATGATCATTTATGATCATCGTTTGGCGTTGCGGTGTGTCAGCCTTGGCGCTTAGGGTGTTTGACCTGCGCTTGCCGGTGTGATTAGGATCAACTTGTATAGCGCAGTATGAACGTAACGCTGAACGAATGAAACCGCAGACCATACGCCGGCTCGATCGCTGGGTGGGCATTCCGGCTTGCCTGCTGCTCAGCGGCCTGCGAGCGGCTGGCCGATTGTTTCGGCCGCAGTCAACCCGAACGAGCCGACCGCGGAAGATTCTCTTTATCAAGATGATCGAACAGGGGGCGACGGTTTTGGCCTATCGCGCCCTGGCACGAGCGGTGGAACTGGCAGGGCGTGAGAATGTCTATTTCTGGGTGTTCGAGGAAAACAGGCCCATCCTTGACATCCTCAATGTGATTCCCGCTCAGAACGTCTTCAGTTTGAGGGCCAAGGGTATCGGCACACTCGCGGTGGACCTCCTCCGCAACCTCTGGCGCATCCGGCGGCTGGGGATTGACGCGGTGGTGGACATGGAGTTTTTCTCTCGCGCCTCGGCGATCTTCGCGTTTCTTACCGGGGCCAGGACGCGGGTGGGGATGCACCGTTTCACGACGGAAGGTCCCTATCGTGGCGACTTGATGACCCACCGGGTTCAATACAATGCGTATCTGCATACTGCGGCGACCTACTACGCGCTGGTCGAGGCGTTGGCGGCCGATCCGAACGATCAGCCGTTGCTGAAGCGGGTTGTGCCTTCGGCGAATTTCGTTCCGCCACGATTCCAGCCGACACCAGCCGAGAGGGAGGAAGTGCGCTCGTTGCTTGAGGAGCGCGCGGGGCGGCGGGTGGAAGGCCTCATTGTTTTGTTGAACCCCAACGCCAGCGATCTGTTGCCGCTGCGGAAATGGCCCACAGAATGTTACGTCGAACTGGCCCAAATGATTTTGCGCGATGATCCGCAAGCGACAGTAGTCATTACCGGTGCGCCTTCCGAACGCGCTGCGGCGGAGAAGGTCGTGGAGGCCATCGGTTCACCGTGCGCGGTGTGTTTGGCGGGGCACACAACGCTGAGGCAGTTATTGGCGCTTTACACGCTGGCGGATGCGATGGTCACCAACGACAGCGGGCCGGGGCATTTCTCCTCGATGACCGACATGGACACGATTGTGCTCTTCGGGCCGGAAACGCCGGCGTTGTTCGGACCGTTGGGGCCGCACACCCATCCGGTGCGCGCGCCGCTAGCCTGCAGCCCGTGTGTAAACGTGATGAATCACCGGTTCTCTCCCTGCACGAACAACGTGTGCATGCAGCAGATGAACGTGGCCGAGGTCTATGGCAAGCTGACGGAGTTGCTGCGGCAAAGGGAGGAACGCGGGCTTTTGGCCGCCGCCCCTGGCGGGGCTGTTCAGCGCGCGAACTGATAGATCGCCCATTCCACAAGCGACCGTTCGCGTCCGAACAAGCTGCGTCGCTGCTCTTCGCGTATGCGGGCGCTGGTGAAAGAGTTTCCGGAGTCGGCGGAGGTGGCGCGGTTTGTGTGGGTGTTGGCACCGCCGCTGGCGCGAGCAATGGCGCTGCGGGGGGTTGTCGCTGAGCGCGGCAGCGTTTCGGCGGGAGGCGGCGCAGACGCGACGGCAGATCGAGGCGGTGACGGCCGCACCAGCACAGCATCCGGGCATTCAGAAGATTCAAGATGTGTTTCGAGAAAAAGCCGGCCGGCTCTACCACTGGGCGAAGGATCGGGCGGTGCCGGCGGACAACAACCGGGCGGAGCGGGAATTGCGGCCGCTGGTGATCGCGCGCAAGATCAGCTTCGGTTCGCAGTCGGAGGCGGGGGCGCGGACGCGCGAAGTGCTCATGAGCGTGCTGCACACGTTGCGCAAACGCCGTGGGGATGTGACGGGGGCCTTCCGGCGGGCGTCGGACGGTCTGGCGTATGACGCGAAGGCCGACCTCTACAAGCTGCTCTTTCGCTCCGATTCTTCCTGATCCCCCCACATAACCTCTTACATCGCGCGCATCATTGCTCTTGCGAACCACGTCGAAGATAGGCCATGCTCGCTGCAATGATTCAGAGCAAATGGCCCAAGACGTTGCCGCCGCTGACTCCCGAAGAAGTTGAGATCAATAATGAATTCATGCGGTATTGGCACGAAGTGCTCCCGCAGAAATACAGCGTCGCGGATAAATTCTGCCATCGCTACCCGGTCCGCCACTCTCCATCCAGTGTTGTGCGCACGCTGGAGGTCGGCGCCGGAATCGGCGAGCACCTCGCCTACGAGACACTGACAACCGAGCAGCAAAAGAATTACGTCGCCCTCGAGACACGCCAGAACATGGCGGAGCAGATGCGCCGCCGCTTTCCGCGTATCCGAACGCTCCTTGGGGATTGCCAGAAACGTCTGGAGTTTCCCGACGGCTACTTTGACCGTATCATTGCCATCAACATCCTGGAACATCTGCCGAATCTGCCGGCCGCGTTGCGCGAGATGCATCGGCTTTGCGACAAGGAAGCGGGGACATTTCTGGCGGTCATTCCGTGCGAAGGCGGATTCGCTTACGGCCTGGCGCGCGAGATTTCAGCCAAGCGCATCTTCGAGAAACGTTTCAAACGGCCTTACAGCGTCTTCATTGACCAGGAACACATCAATGTGCCCGAAGAGATTCTGGCCGAACTAGACCCGTTTTTCGAAGTCGCGGACCGCACTTTTTTCCCGATTCCTCTGCCTTTTGAGTTTTGTAATCTGTTTATCGGACTGACGCTTCGGCCAAGGAGGCAGATCAAGGGCACATCACCCGTGTGCTGATGGCCCGAAACCGGCTTGGATTCTACCGGCAGTCGAGCCAGTCCAAGAAGGGCATCTACACGCACCTGGTCTATTTCAACACGCGCATGCCGGTGCGGCG
>DYDL01000278.1 GCA_020717925.1 Desulfocapsa sp. | reverse complement strand
AGGGCGGGAAAGGATTTGACAAAGCGGCGGGAAAAAATCCGATAGCCTGACAGCATGTCGGTGAAGTTGCGCCCAAAGAGCAAGCCGACAAAGCCGGTAAGCAGGTCGTTGCCCAGACGGTGGCCGCGCCGAAAAGCCTCGTCGCCAGCGGAATTCAGCCGCGAGCCCACCACCATATCAAGGCCGTCCGCCAGCAACCGCTCTATGAGGGCCGGGGCGCTCGCGGCGTCATAGGTGTCATCCCCATCGACCAGCACATAGATGTCGGCGTCGATGTCGGCAAACATGCGACGCATGACGTTCCCCTTACCCTGGCGGGACTCGCTACGCACCACCGCCCCTGCCTCCCGGGCTCGGGCCACGGTCTGGTCGCTGGAGTTGTTATCGTAGACATAGATCACCGCCTCCCCCAGGCTTTGGCGGAAACTAGTCACAACCTTGGCGATGGTGGCATCTTCATTGTGACAGGGCACGAGAACGGCAATCCGGGGAGACTGGGGCATCATGGTCGTGATTTTCCTTCCGCGTTGACTTGCGGGGCCTTGCTCACCCGACAGAAATTCAGGGGGTACTTGGATTGTGCATCCATATTGGAGCTTATCGCCTGGCAACCGTCAGCCGGCATGGTCAGGCCGTAGTCGTAGAGAACGCTTAGGGTTGTGGGTTGCTCACCGCTCTGATAGAGGACATACATCGGCCCCTGGTGAGCTGCGATCACTCCTTGCATGCGCCGGTCAAAACCGTTGGGTGTCGATGACGGGCCGGTAAAATAGCCTTGAATTCTCAAAAAGCGCACCAACGGCGGAAAGGATGGAATCAGATAGGCGGTGGGCTCAACCCCGGTCATCAGGACCAGGGTATGGTCCGGATCGGCCAGCACCGGCGGGGTGAAGCCGATGTAATTGTCACCAAAGGCTACCCTACCCCAGTCCGGAGGCACCAGCGTTACGACCAGCAGGATACCGCACGTGCCGGCAAAAAACGCTACCCGCCGCCGGTCCCGCACCAGGTGCGTGAGCAGCAGCCAGATCCCCAAGGGGGCCAGCATTTCCAAGGTCAGCAGGTAACGGTAAATGGCAAACATTTTCAACCAGGCCAGATAGGAGACAATGCCGGCCAGCAACAGATATCGCCTGGCAGCACCCCCCTCGCCCAGCCCAGCCCCTGATTCGGCCGCCTTAAATATCCAAGGTATGCGGCTCAACAACAGGATTAGCCCGAGGCAATAAAGCAGGGGGAGGCGAAGATCGCGGAAAAATACTTCGGCGGTATGACGGAAATCGACGAGAAACGCCACAGGGAAAAACAGCCATTCGCGTAGGTTGTGAGGCAGAAAGCGCAGATCACGATAATCAGCCACGCTGGCCATGGGCGAATGGAAGAGCTGATTAAAATAGGGGAACAGCGGATTGCCGAAACGCGTCCACATCGTATACAGCCAGAAACCATCCGCGCCGGCCAGCCCAGCCAGACCGCCGATACCGAAAGCAACCACCAGCGCCAGACGGCGTCTGCCGGACAGCGGCAGCCCGCAAAAGCCCAGGCCCAATCCCAGGGCATACACGGCCACCGGTTGCTTAAGGCCAGTGGCCATCCCGACGAGCATACCAGCAGCCAGGGCGATTGCCGCCGCGGCTGGCCACCGGCCGCCCAAGGTGGGCTGGTTGGCCACGACGAGCCAGAGTGCGAGAAGTATCAGGAGGCTAAGCACGTTATCGCCAAAGGTGGTGCCAAGTTCCGAAATATTGCCTGCGCTCAATATGCCAAGCAGGGCAATGCTTGCGGCCAGGAACTTGGCGCGCCATGGCGTGGTGGCTGTGACCATCCTTTTGATTATCAGATAAAGCAGGGGCAAATTCAGACCCTGCACCGCGCCCAGTACAAAGGCCACGCCCCGCGGCGGCAGGGCGTTGACCAAATGATAAAACGGCACGTGCATTAGAGGGTTGTAGAAGTTAGCCACCTGGGCCGGTGCGACATCATAGTCCAGACGGCCATGCAGAAAGGCATAGGCGTTGTAATAGTGATAGTTGCGCAAATCCCAATTGGCATCCTGTCCCAAGGCCAGCGCCAGCAAGCCGAAAGCGATCGGCCCCACGATCCACAGCAGCCAATCCAGGGAAGGAGTGGGCATAATCACCCGGGCATAACCTCGCGGGACAAAGAACGGTTCCATGGGCACTGACCAACAAGTGCCAGGTGCTCGAAAATAGTTTTTAATGCGTTCCGCACCGGACATCATGCCTGGACCTCTCGGCAAAGCCTCTATAGGGAACCTATGGTTGTAACCAATCCAGCCGAAGCGTTATCAGCAAGCCTGGCACAAAACAGGCCGCCCTGTATTGTGGCATCTGGCGCCAATGGTGAGCAGAAAGGCATGACAGTTGCCATGCCTGTCACTTTGGCAGAACTTCTCCAGTTCAATGGCGCTGGGGACATAGAGAGATTTTTTCGCTGAACAGCAGGCCACAGACCACTCTTTAATGCCTGGGCTATAGAAATCGAGATGCTTGCACTTCATGCTATTCCCTCCATCTGACTACGTAAATTTGTTCCGCCCGCAAACGACTTGCTCCCAAGCCACCCCAGTCGTCGGCTTCCACTCCCGTACTACTATAGCGAGGCAACTTTAGAGAACGGTTATGAAGCGGTTAAAATAATGTTTGGCGCAATTCAACATCTACTTGTCCGCAACCCCTGCTCATCTCTTGATGAAATCCTCACACAACTCTAACAAGCAAGCTGCACAATGAAGGGAAAAGCGGGCGTGAGACAGGTATAAAAACGCGCATCGGCAATTTGAGCATAATGAGGAAGGAGAGAAAGCGATGCCAACCGTAGCCGCCACACACGACTCAACCGCGACAGCCGCCCTGGAAAAGGCGGCCAAGTATCTCTGCACGATGCGCTGTGGCCTCTGCCCGCATGTGGTGGAAAAATATCCGTGCCCAACCGACTGCGGCATGGACACCCAGGTCTGGGAGTGCTGGGTGCATTTTTTTCGAGCACGGGCAAAGGATGCCTAG
>DYDL01000061.1 GCA_020717925.1 Desulfocapsa sp. | reverse complement strand
GAGGTCGAGATGGGAGATGCCGTTCTGGAAGGAGATCAGCAGGGTGGCAGGGCCAAGCAGGGGCTGGGCCTGGCCCAGGCTGGTGGCGACGTCATGGGACTTGACGCACAGCAGTACCAGATCGGCCGGGCCGATTTGCCCGGCGTTGGTGGTGGCCTGTACCGCGACGCGGCTGGTCCGCCCCGCTTCGGCCAGCCGCACGCCCTGTCTGGCCAGGAGTGCAGCCCGTTCGGGATCATGGTCAAGCAACCAGACAGTATCCCGGCCCTCGACACCCAGCCGGGCCGCCAGCAAACAACCCAGGGCGCCGGGGCCAATGATGACGATGGTGCGCATGGCGGCGCTGGCCGGACTACGGTAGTCCGGCCCTCAGCCCTTATTTGATCGTCGCATCCTCAACAATCACCTGATAGACATAACCAGCGCCGAAGTCGCGGTTGGTGCCGAGTTTCCCCTCCAGGGTGACGGTGTCGCCCTTGTTGGGAGTGGCCGCGGTGGTAACCACCAGGTCATGGGTGTTTTTCAAGGCGTCGCCGGTACCATCCTGGACGTGCAGCCAGGTCTTGCCCATGATGCCGGGCGAGACCTTCATGATCTTGGCCCGCAGCACCACGGTTTTACCGGTCAGATCGGCCGCCTTGTCAAACATCTCGCCCACCGTATGGGCGTTGGCGCCAGTAGCCTTTTCCACCTTGACATCGGCCACCAGGGGCACGATGGCCTTGCCGCTGCCCTGCAGGGCCGGATCCACGGCCGGCGCCGCGGGGGCGGCCGGCGCCTCACCCTGCAATGCCTTGTCAAAGGAGCCAGGCGCGGCGGCCGGGGCGGCCGGTTTGGCGGCCGGGGTCTTGCCGATCACGCTGGCCGAAAAGATGATCTCGGGAAAGGTGCGGTTCATGGCCTTGCTCGGGAAGTCGCGCATGACGTTGCCTTCGGCAAAGCCGATTTTTTCCCCGACCGTCACCTCTATCTCAGAGGTTGCCACCCAGTATTCCCCGGCCTCGGTCTTCAGAAGGATGTAGGTGTAGCCGCCGCCGTTGTGCACTTCGGCCACCGTGCCATTGAGCGGGAAAGAGGGCGCGGCCGGGGCCGGGGCCTGATCGGCCGGGGCCGCGGCCGGCGCTTCGGCCACGGTTGCGGTTGCGGGCGCGGCCGGGGTTTTGGGCGGGGGTGCCTGAGCGGGAGCCGCCTCGGGCTGCGCCTGCGGAACGGCCGCGACCGGGGCGGTTTCCAACTGGGCGGTCGGCTGCGGGGCCGCCTCCTGGGAAGTGGTCTTTTGCTTGCAGGCCGTGAGCGGCAGCAGCAGCAGTAAGGTGCAGAGGGTCAGGCCGAGACGGGTACGGTTCATGGATTTCTCCTTATTAAAATAAATGTTGAGTGCGTTACGCCGCCTTGGCGGGCTCAAACGAGAACGCCAGGCTGTTTTTCTTCATACCGATACTGGCCCGGCCGCCCCCCCGCAGTTTGCCGAAGAGGATCTCGTCGGCCAGGGGGTCGCCAATCCGCTGGGTGATCAGGCGACGCAAGGGGCGGGCGCCGTTGTCCGGGTCGTAGCCATGGCTGGCCAACCAGACCCGGGCCGCATCGGTCAGGCTGATGGTAACCTTTTTCTCGGCCAACTGCACCTGCAATTCCGCGATCATCTTGTCCACCACCCGCCCCATCACGGAGGCATCCAAGGTGTTGAAGGTGATGATACCGTCCAGCCGGTTACGGAACTCCGGAGCAAAGAGCCCCTTGATGGCCTCCTGGCCCTGCCCCTTTTTACCGGCCATGAAGCCGATGGCCCTCTCACCCATCTCGCGGGCTCCGGCATTGGTGGTCATAATCAGGATGACGTTGCGAAAATCGGCGTGGCGGCCGGTGTTGTCGGTGAGGGTCGCGTAGTCCATTACTTGCAAAAGGATGTTGAATACGTCCGGATGGGCCTTTTCAATCTCGTCCATGAGGAGCACCGCATATGGGTGTTTACGGATGGCGTCGGTCAAAAGACCGCCCTGGTCAAAACCGACATAGCCGGGAGGGGCGCCGATGAGCCGTGCCACGGCATGTTTCTCCATGTATTCACTCATGTCGAAGCGCAGGAAATTCACGGCCAGGGCCGCGGCCAGTTGCCGGGCCACCTCGGTCTTGCCCACCCCGGTTGGCCCGGCAAAGAGGAAGGCGCCGGTCAGCCGGTCGGCCGGTTTCAGCCCAGCCCTCGAGCGCTTCACCGCCGTGGTCAGGGAGTCGATGGCCTGGTCCTGGCCAAAGATTTTGGCCCGCAGGGTGTCTGGCAGCAGGCGGAGCAGTTCGACGTCAGATTCCGAGGCATGCCGGGCCGGCACCCGTGCCATGCCGGAGATGACCTTTTCCACGTCCGCGACGGTCACCGTTTTACGCTGCCGCTCGCCTTTCACGAGCCGCAAGGCGGCTCCGGTCTCGTCGATGACGTCGATGGCCTTGTCGGGCAGAAAACGGTCGTTAATGAAGCGGGCCGCCAGTTCGGCCGTGGCGCGCAAGGCCGCGTCGGTGTAGCGGATACCGTGGTGCTCCTCATAACGGCCTTTAAGCCCCTTGAGGATCTTGTAGGTCTCCTCCACCGAGGGTTCCTCGATATCGACCTTCTGGAAACGCCGCGACAGGGCGCGGTCCTTTTCCACATGGTTGCGGTATTCCTCGTAGGTGGTTGAACCGATGCAACGCATGGTGCCGGCCTGCAGGGCGGGTTTCAAGAGATTGGCGGCGTCCATGCTGCCGCCGGAGGTGGCGCCGGCGCCCACAATGGTATGGATCTCGTCGATGAACAGGACGACATCGCGGCGCTCCTCCACCTCGCTGATCACCGCCTTCAGCCGCTTTTCAAAATCGCCCCGGTACTTGGTACCGGCGAGCAGGCCGCCCATGTCGAGCAGGTGAATTTTCACCTCGCGAAACGCCTCTGGCACCCGCGCCTCGTGGATGAGCAGGGCCAACCCCTCGGCCATGGCCGTCTTGCCCACCCCGGGTTCACCCACCAGCAGCGGGTTGTTCTTGCGGCGACGGGAAAGGATCTGGATCATGCGTTGCAACTCACGGTCCCGACCGATCAGGGGGTCGATGCGACCCTCGGCGGCCCGAGCACTGAAGTTGACCGTGTAGCGGTCGAGCGCGGTCTCGGCAACGTCTGCGCCAGGGGAAGATGGGTGACCTGGCCTGGCCAGGGGTTCGGCGTCGCCGTGCGAGATGAATTCCAACACGCTCAACCGGGAAAGCCCCTCGGACTCAAGAAAATAGGCGGCATGGGAATCGGGTTCAGCGAAGATAGAGGAAAGCACGTCGCCCGCGTCCACCTCTTTTTTACCGCAACTCTGCACATGGGCGATGGCCCGCTGTAGCACCCGGTTGAAGCCCACGGTCTGGGAAGGATCGCCGCCCGTCTCTCCTGCCAGGGTGGTGAGGTTGGCGGAAAAAAACTGCTCCAGATTTTTTTTGATATTGTTGGTGTTGCCGCCGCAGTGTTCGATGATCCGTACCGCGGTCTCGTCGTGCAAAAGCCCATAGAGGATGTGCTCCACGGTGACATACTCGTGCCGCTTGGCCTTGGCCTCGCGAATGGCCATGACCAGGGCCATTTCCAGTTTGCTGTTGATCATCGCTTCACCTCTTCGGAGCGTTCAGCTTTCAGTATACAAATTTTCAGGCCATCTTTCTCAAGCTGACCGCTGAATGCTGATAGCTTTAAGCCTTTTCCAGGGAACAGCGCAGGGGAAACCCCTGCCGCCTCGCCAGGTCATGAACCTCGGCCACCTTGGTTTCAGCGATCTCCAGCGGCAGGATGCTGGCCACGCCAACGCCCTGGTTGTGGACATTCAGCATAATCCGAGTGGCCTCCGTCTGGTCCTTGCGAAAGATCGTCTCCAGGATCATAATCACAAAATCCATGGTGGTGTAATCGTCGTTGTGCAGCAGGACCATGAACATACTTGGTTCCCTGACCTGCTCCGCCCGGTCGACGATGACCTGACCTTCTTCATTGTTACGCGGCCGGGCCATGGTTGCACGCCTCGTTTCTCGTTATGGGTATATTAATCATCTTCTTTTTTAGCCGCACGGGTGGCAACAAAAAAGTGGGCCGTCCTTTGCCTGGCTAGTTCCGGCCGGCCGGCAGCAGGGCACCGTAAAGCAGGTTTTCCAGCACTACCTGGCCGGCCAGGGACGTGCTCTTCAACAGCATTTCGGCCCGCAGCACCGCCGTAAGCCCTGCAACGAGCCGGTCAACAGGCAGGGACTCGACCCGGCAAAACAGCATGTAGAGGGCATAGGGATGGGTGGGAAGGCCAGCCAGGCTCTCCGGCCTTTCCGCCTTGAGCCGCGCCAGATAGCCCTGCTGAAAGGGAGCGAATCCTTGCCCCGGCGGACAGGGCAGCGCGACATCGGCCTGCAACCCCTTAACCTGTAACTGGCGTTTGAGAAGGTTATGGAGACCGGCCAGCACCATGAGCGGGTGGCCGCCGTTGTCGAGCAGATGGCCGAGGATGGTGAGAGCCCGCTCCAGCTTGCCATCGGTGAAGGCCTCGGTGAACTCGAAAAGCGCCTCTTCCCGGGTGCGGCCGACCAAGCGGTCGAGGTCCGCCATGGTGATGGTGTCCCTGTCCTCCTCTAACGACAAGGCCAGTTTTTCCGTTTCCAGAACCACGGCCTCGGGATGGAAGCCGACCCGTTCCAGAAGCGGGTCAAGAACCCGGGGCTCGATCTTTTTGCCCAGGCCGGCCAGGGTGGTCCTGACCAGGTCGCGCAGGATGGTGGTGCGGCCCTCCACGGCCGCCTTGCTGGAGCCGGTGTCTACCGACAGATCAAGGATAGCGCCCGACTTGCTGATAGCCTTGTAAAGCCTTTTACGCTTGTCAACCGCCTCGGCCAACAAGATAATGGTGTTGTTGGCCGGCACGCCACCCTCCAGGGTCTCGGCAAACAGCTCGGCCACCTGAGGGCGGCCGGGCTTGGGCGCGGCATCCGGCCTGGCATCGGCCAGGGCCTCGCCTACCCAGGCCAGCTCTTCCGTGGGTCGCGAAAAACCAAAGAGTGCCTGCCAGCGGCCGCTGTCGGCCTGCGCCAGGTTTTCCTCGCCCCAGTCCGTTCCGCTGAGTTCGGCCAGGCCGAGCATTTCCAGCAGATAACGCTGGACGCGCCGGGCGTCCTTGTCGGCCCGGGCCTTGACCGCCTTGTCCCAAAGGGTTCTGGCCACCTCCTTGGAATAGAAGAGTTTGGAATCCTTCACCCGGATGACCCGGCGGCCCGGGAAGAGGCTGAAGGTCTTGAGCCGCGCCAGGGTCTGGTCCGGCTCCTCGCGGTCGCCGTCCACCAGAATCAGGTTCTGGCGCCGTTGGCCCTCGTCGGGCAGCAGGCGGCGGACAAGATCGTCGGCAGCCTGCTGGCACAGGGCGCGGTCCCCGCAAATCAGGTAGACCGACACCACGGAACCCTGGTCGATGGATTGCAGGAGGGCGGGGATGTCCTTACGGCTGTAAACCGGCATGGCTTTCCGGGGGCAGACCCGGAGCACCGGTGGCGCTTCGGCCGGCGCGAAAAAATAACATGGCCGAAATCTCCAGGCTTGCCGGCTGCTCCGAGGGGGTTATACTCTCAAGGGTGCCTCAAATCAGATGCAATAATTGCGAACTTCTTTTACCATTGCCATGGGGCGGCGTCAATGCGTCTCATGGCAATGGCAAACAGGCTGAAAGCTGAACGCTGCATTGGAGGTCAATGGGTTTGCCTGCACACTCGTCAAAAAAAATCGGGGTGCTGATCGGCGGTTCCGGGCTGATCGGCGGTGGCATCACCCATTTCTTCAAGACCAAGGTCGACGGCAGCGTTGACCTGCGGGCTCCTAACAGTAAGAAACTGAGCATCAGGGTGCCCGAGGACATCAAAAACTATATCACCGCCATCAGACCTGATTTCATCATCAACGCCGCCATCGCCGCCATTGACGCGGACCCGCAACTGGCCTACGAGACCAATTACCTGGGGACCGTGAATCTGGCCAGGATGGCGGCCGCGCTGCGCATTCCATACATCCACATCAGCTCGTCCGCGGTCATGCCCAGTGGCGAAAACCTGGCCGAGGAAGAGATGCTGCCGCTGTCCGCCGGGTTAACCAACTACGTCAAGTCAAAGCTCATGGCCGAGCTGACCCTGCGCGACCTTAAGGAGAGCCAGGGGTTGGATTACACGGTGATCCGCCTGGCCGTGGTCTACGGCAAGCATGACCACAAGATCCAGGGGTTCCATCGGCTGTTCTTTTCCATTGTCGATCAGGCCTTGCCCTGCATGCTGACAAGGCGCGGGGTGATGCACTCATATTCCAACTCCAAAAAGGTGCCGTACTTTGTCCATCATGTCCTGAACCAACGGCCGGAGTTTAGCGGCCAGACCATCAATTTCGCGGACCGCAACCCGGTGGAACTGGCCCAGATCATCCTCACCATCCGCGCTTATCTGGAGCTTGGTTTTCCCAAGGAGATATATATCCCCTATCACCTGGCCAGGCTGGCCCGGTTGCTGATCAAAAAATTCCTGCGCATCCTGCGGCATGCCGGCATTGAGGCCAGGCTGCCGGCTGAACTCATGTTTCTGGAAAATTTCTATCGACCCCAGACCATGTCAGTGGCCAGACTGGCCGCCTCCAGTTGGCAAGACCAGGAGCCCGACACCACGGTTTTCACCTACCTTCCCAGTATGATTCAGTATTATGTCACGCGCTGGGAGCACCTGAACCTCATTGAGCCCTTTGACAAGGAGTTTTTCGATCCCAAGAAAAGGGGTGAGGAGTTCCTGCGCTCGCCGGCAAGCCTGCTCGCTACCATTCACCGGGAGAATCGTGAGGAAGGCGCGGGGCGAGGTTAAACGCCCTCTTCACCCTCGCCAATCACCGGCAGGCGGATGACAAAGATGGTGCCCTTGCCCACCTCGCTGTCCACCGTGATGTTGCCGTTGTGCTTCTTGACGATGTCGTA
This sequence comes from Desulfocapsa sp., assembly GCA_020717925.1. Taxonomy (GTDB): domain Bacteria; phylum Desulfobacterota; class Desulfobulbia; order Desulfobulbales; family CG2-30-60-27; genus CG2-30-60-27. Next base: position 9,359 of record DYDL01000061.1, on the reverse strand, counting down.
GACAATGGAAAGGCCGAGGCCCGTGCCCTTGCCCACGTCCTTGGTGGTGAAAAAGGGGTCGAAAATCTTGCCGACCTTGTCCGCCGGGATGCCGCAGCCGGTGTCCTCGATCCAGATGTAATTGAATGGCCCGCCGTGCCAGGTCTTGATGGTAATCTCGCCCATATGCTCGATGGACTGAGCCGCGTTTACCAGAAGATTGACAAACACCTGATTGAGCTGCTGGGGAAAGCACATGGTCTTGGGCAGTTCACCGAATTCCTTGCTCACCGTGCACTTGTACTTCAATTCGTTCCAGACCACGGTCAGGGTGGTTTCCAGGCATTCGTTGAGATCGGCCATGGACTTTTTCGTCTGATCGACCCTGGAAAAACTCTTAAGACTCTGGACGATATTCTTGATCCGGCTGGCCCCTTCCTGGGACTCGGCAATCAGCGCAGCCATATCTTCAAAAATATAGTCGATTTTCAGATCCTTGCGTTTTGCCTGAATCTCATCCTGGCTCCCCGTGTCCCGAATGGAGGCGATGAGCTCGGACTGGGACTGAATGAACCCGATCAGCCGGGCCGCATACTTGTCCAGGGTGCCCAGGTTGGAGGTGATGAAGCCCATGGGATTGTTGATCTCGTGGGCCACGCCGGCGGCCAGTTGGCCAATGGAGGCCAGCTTTTCGCTCTGCAGCATCTGGCTGTGGGTGAACTGCAGGTCGTGGTATGCCTGCCCCAGCTCCTTTGACCAGGCGCTGACCCGGTCAAAGGTGAGCTTGGCGATAAGCAGGGTGAGCACGGTGGCGAGGATGGCAAAACCCCAGATAAAATGCTTGCCCGTGTCGATGGTCCGCGCCATGCTGGTCAGGGATTTGTGCAGTGAGACATCCCGCAGGTGACCCTCCAGGGCCGAGGCCGCGCTCTCGGACTCCTTGAAAATCTCTTCGAGCCGGACAAGTTGCGCCTGATAGTCGGCCGAGGCTGCGGCTGAGCGTTCCTGGGCCAGGGAGCGGAGACCGGCAAAATAGATGCCGAGGTTGGTAATGTCTTTTCTGGACTCGGCCAGAAAGTCTGGAGCCTCCGTTTTCCGGTCGCCCTTAGCCAGCCAGTCGTTCACCATGGCGGCATAATGGTGCAGCCTCTGGTGCAGCGGGTCGATATTCTCGGTGATGATCTGGGCGAGATCCTCGTCCTGTGGTGGATTTTCTGTATACCACTGGTAAAATCCGCATTGGCTGCACTCCGTTGTGCCGACCAGCAGCTTTTTCTGCTCAATGGAGTCCCGCAAGGCCCGCACGTAGCGAATATGATCCAGCTCCCGCTGCATAAGCACTTCAGCCAGGGGACGAGTTTCCCCCTGGTATTCGGTATAGTAGCGGAGTACTTTCTGCCGCAGTGGAATAAAAGTGGCCAGGGCCTCATAGAAGGTCGTGCCCTGCTCCAGAAAGCGCGTGACCAGGGCTTGCTCCGACACAGTCAAGCCGGACGCCTCCATGGTCGCCTGGATGCCCTCAAAATCCAGTTTCAGGCGTTGCATCTCCGCCTCGATGGCGGCCAGGGCACGCATATGAATCTCCGCCTCGATGCGCCAGGGCAACTGGCCGGCGCTGGCCAGGTTGATCATCCCCTGCTTGGCCAGACCCACAAGTTGGCTCTGCTGGACCACCGCATCAATGGCAAGGGTAGACTGCCGCATCACGAAAAGAGAAACCGCCAACAAGGCGATGACAATCGCGGTGACCACCCCGTAAGAGAGGGCAAGACGTTTGTCAGGGGTGAAATCCATTGCGCAAGACTCCGCCTTGCCCGGCTTAGCCGAGCGGCTCGAGAAGAACATCGCCCCAGGCCCCCAGTTGCTCCTGACAAATGACCACGGCCCCAAAAACCCCGGGAATGGCCTGGACCGTTGCCAGGGCCGCATGAAGATCGGCCGGGCCTTGCACCTTGTTGCCCAGGGTCGTGGCCGCGGCATCGGCCAGGGGTGTGGAGCGGGACAGAACAATGGCGGCATCGGCGCACCCCAGGCTCAAGGAGTGGCCAACCGTGCCGGAGGAGCAACAGACGCCCAGGGGCATCCGTTCAGGTGCAATGCGCAGCGCCACCTTGTCGCTCAAGGGCGAGGCGCCGGCAAAGATCCGCACCAGGCACTCCTGACGCCGGCTCATAAAGATATCCCCGCCATTCTCCACGATCACCTCGTCAGCCCCGGCCGCCAGCAAGCCCTGCCCAACATATTCCGCGATGGCGCCGGCCACCGCGGCCATGGGGCCCACCTGGGCCGTGGCCGCGGCCGCCAGCATGGTCCGGGCCAAAGGCGGTGCCGTCGGGTCAAGGGGCAGGGGCGCAAGCGCGGTAAGAAAGGCGGGATAGCGGTCGATGTAGCCTTCCAACTGGCTGCGGGCCTGCAGCACCAGATGCCGCGCTTCGTCGGTCAAGTCCAGGCTGGCCATAATGTGCAGGTCGGTTTCCCGTACCGTGACGCAAAAGGGCACCAGCCCCGCGGCCTCCGTCCGGTGGCGGTAGGTACGGGAGTGATAGTCCCCTGGTTTTTTTTGCTGCTTACGCTCCCTGGCCGTTTTCTTCAAGACCACCCGGCAATCATTTCATCATCTCCGCCCACTCCACCCAGGAGCCGCCATGCACCACAACATTCTCATACCCCAGGGAACGGAGGATCATGTACATCTCCGAGGCCAACTGGTTGGTGTTGCATGAGGTGACAAGGGTGGCGCGCACGCCGGGATAAACATGAATGTTACGCAGATACCAGACGAGCTTGTCGGGCGGCAGCACTTCGCCCTTGGTATTGACCAGGGTGCGGAGCGGCAGGTTGACGGCGCCGGGGATATGGCCGGCGTGCTTTGCCGGCTTGTGCTCGCCGTGCCCCAAGTGCTGGGAGACCTTACGGGCGTCGATGAGGATGACCGTGTTGGTCTCCATTTTTTTCCGCAGCTCCTCGGTCTCTATGATCACGTCCTTGGCATGCACCGGATAGGGCGCCACCGGCTCAAAGTCGGGATGCTCCCCCTCCTCGGTGGGCAGGCCCGCGGCCTCCCAAGTCGCAAAGCCACTCTCCAGGAACGAAACTTTCTTGTGCCCGATGCGCTCCAGGGCCATGAAGACAAGGCCTCGCGTGGCGCTGCCGTCGTCGTAGATCACCACCCGTTTGTCCGGGGTGAGGGGCAGGCGTTCCTGAAGAAGGGCGGCGAGTTTTTCAGGCGCATGGATGGCAAAAGGGGGCTTGTCCGTGTTCTTGGATCGCATAAAGCAGGAACAGATGTTGTAGGCGCCCGCGATATGGGATTCTTCGTAAGGATCACGGTTGCGCACGTCCAAAATGAGCAGATCCGGGTCATGCAAGTGCTCTTGGAGCCAGGCGACATCCACCCGCGCGGGTGAAGCCCAGGGGGGCGGCGTGTCGAATGACATGGGGATGAGGCCGGGAATGGCCGCTGGAATACGTTTCTCTGGTACAATCACACCCTTGTTGGCGGCTTGCAGCGCGGCTGGCACGTCTTTTTTAGTCAGGAAAAGATCATGGTTGCCGTGGCAATTGTTGCAGTGCGCCGTCTGCCAGGTCTTGCGCTGGATATTATGGGGCGACCCGCTGTACTTGTAGGTGGGCAGGGCGTTGAAATTGCCCAGGTCTTCACCAAGATAGGCCTTGTAGGTGTCGGGCAGCACTGGAATCTGGCGGACTAGGACGAATTTCGTTTTATTGCCCTTGCCGTTATGCTCGGCATCGAGACCGATCTTCAACTCGACCCGCCCCAGGTCGCCATGGGCCACGGGCTTGCCTTCCTTGTCCACGCTCAGATGGCAGGTGCCGCAGTTCTTGTAGGCCTGGGAATGACAGACCGTGCAGGTCATCTTCTTCAAATGGGTGGCATCGTGGAGGCGGATGGCGCCTTGCTCCAGGTTTTTATGACAATCGGTGCAGTGGGAGCGCTGCGGCAGTTGGTCGCGGCATTGCACCCCAACCCCCGAGGCGTGCATCTCCTCTCCGCCATGGCAGTCGGTGCAGACCATGTGGGCGTCGCGGTAATGGACGTCACCCAGACTGCTGTCGCCGGTAAAGTCGTTTTCCACCGGCACTGTGTGGCATGAGGCGCATTGATAGACGAATTCCGGAGTTTTCTTGAACAGATGCCCGGCGGCAAGCCCGCCGCCGGAGGCCACCGGCCGGCTCACATGGCAGGAGCCGCAACCGCTGGCGTGACATTTCATGCAGTGGCGTTCCGGCACCTGTTTTTCCCGCAAGCTTTGCCATTGGGCCGGGGTGCAGCGTTTCCGCATGGTGTCGAGCAAAATGGTGGGGTTGGCGTGCAGGGAATCCTTGGCTGTCTTGACGATGTCGGCATGGCACGAGCCGCAGGACGCCTGGAGGTTGGTCATGGACGGCAAGCGCAGCATGCCCTGGTGGGCCGTGGCCGGGTCGTCGGTGTCCGGATTGCCTTTATGGCAATCCTGGCAGGGCACGCTCCCGTGGCTGGTCTGCAGAAAAGCCGGGTTGACCAGCACCTTTTCGTACAGGTCAAAGGGCGCCGGGGTGACCACGCAGCCCGGCTTCTCCGGCCCCCCGAAGGGATACTCGGGTGGGGTGGTCGTCTGGGCGATGATGGCCGAGGTCAACTCGTCGATGCGGTCCTTGTCGGTGTGGCACTTGGCGCAACTGGACAGGGTGGCGGCGGAGACAGGGGTTAAGGCTACCAGGACAAGGGTGAACAAGGCCAGAGGCAGGACAAGGGCGCGACCGAAACGAGATACCGACATGAAGGCTACCTTAGTTGCGTTGGGATTGGTGGACCTGCACAAGAGCGGGCCGGGTTGCAAGGAAAAAAGCAGGGGCGGGGATCGTTGTCCCCCGCCCCTGCAAGATAAGGCTTACCAGCGATAGTTGAGGTTGATGTAGCCGGACCACATCTTGGTCGGCACCGGCATGAGAGCGTCCAAGGCATTGGCCTCGTCAATCTCCTTGGCCTCGCCCAAGGGGTTGCCCGAGCCGGTGTACTTGTAATCAAAGTACTGCCCGCCCAGGGAAATCAAAAACTTGGTGCCGACGACGGGCTGGTGGTAATAAAGCTCGTAAACCTGACCTCGGGTGGCGAGCTTGCTCGCCCCCAGGGTGTCCTCGCCGCCGTTGAAGCCGAACCAGTACTTGGAACCCCAGTTGTACTCAAAGCCCAGCGAGCCCTTGGTAAAGGCGATCGGCGCCTTGACGCCCAGCCAGACCGACTGGCCGCTACGCGACTCCTGGCCGCCGTCGCTGTTCAGCATGGCGTCGGTGCCCATGAACTGCATCATGGCGCTCTGGGATTGACCATCCGGGTGGGCCATATTGCCGGCCAGGGAGAGGAAGAAGTCCCAGCCCTCGTACTTGGTCTGCATGAGCAGGGTGATGAGGTCCATGTCGCCAATGTTGGCGGAGGGCTCGAAACGGCTGATGTAGCCGCCGGTGTTTGCGCTCAGGGTGAAGGTGTCGAAGGCGCCGTCATTGTTGTAGTCAAGGCCGTTGATGGCAAAGGGCATGGCGGTGAGGCCGGTGAAGCCGTCGGTGACTTTCATGGCCCGGGCCGTCATGTTGGAGACGGTGGTCTTGCCGTCGTCATAGAGCCGGAAGATGTAGCCCAGGAAGTGAACATCCTTGACGTCGGAACTGTAATCCATGGCATAGGAGTTGCCCGAGGCCGGGCCGGACTCAAAGCCCTGGCCCCAGCAGATTTTGAAGTTCATGCCCTCGACATGGGTGGGCTTGCTGATGTCAAAGCCCAGGGAGGCGCCGTCAAACTGCCAGTTAATGGCGTGTGACAGCGGCGAGGCGCCGATCTGGCTGTTGGCGCCGACCTCCCAGGGGGCGCCGCCCAGGGCTGGTCGCCGGCCCAGGGAGAAGTGCCAGTGCACATCGTCCCAATCGTTGCGATAGGTGACAAAGCCGCGTTCCATGCGCACGGCCGAGTCGCTGCCCTTCTGGTGGACGTTGCCGTCCATGGCCACGGAGTCAAAGGAGCCGGTGAACCACTGCACACCAGAGCTGTCGCCAAAGACCTTGTTGGCCGAGAGCCGGCCGCCGAAGGAGACGTTGGCCGTGGCATCGGACTTCATATCGAGCCGCAGGCGGGCGGTCATGATGGCGTCGTTGTCAATATCCTGTTTTGCCGGCGCAATATTGCGGAACATGGCCTTGTACATGTCCCGGGCGTTGCGGTCGAACTCGCGGCCGAAGAGCGGCGCGCCCGCGGCGGTGGAGGCGGTCGCGGAGTTGGCAAGCACAGGGACGCCGTCTGTCACCGCGCCGTTAAACATCACGAAAAAAGCGGCCACATCCGCCGGGTTGTTATGGTTCCCGCCCATTCCATCGATCATGCCGTCCGCCATGGCTTTTGACACAAACAAGGGATCGGTACCCAGGCCGAAGCCCTCCGCGCCAGTGGGCAGGTAAAAACCTGATATAAAACCACCCATGTACATGTTTGGCATCATGCCCTGCAACACCGGCTTGTACTTGGCGTCCTGGGCATACATTCCGTTAAAGGTGTAGTCTGTATGCCCGTCCCCTGAAGGATTGGACGGCAGGTCAAAGTCGCTAAGCGGCACGGCCATCTTGTCAAAGGCCCAGAGGCCCAGCATGACCTGGGCGAATTCGGGCATGACCAGGGCGTCCTGGTAATGGAGGCTGTTCAACTCGGTGCGCAGATCAACGTTCCAGAGCAGCCGGTCGGTGGTGGAGTGCTTCTCGGTGTCACCCACCCGCGCATCCAGTTCGTCCAGCATGCCCTGCACGTCGGTCAGTTTCTTCTTGAGTTCCTGGACCTCCTGCTCAAGGGCCGGCTTGTTCGGCTCGGCCGTGGCCGCGCCGACAGGTCCGGTCAGCAAGAAATTTGCCGCCATGCCCGCCAACATAAAAGTACCGTAACGTTTCAACATGTGCTCCCCTCCTCACCCATAAAATGAATCGGAAGGATCCGGCCCTCCCGGCACGGATCCCCGCCTTCAGGTGCCCCCACAGGCACGATTTTTCATTTAGTTATTCGCGGGAATCAATCGCAGGTCTGCGGCTTGTCCGAGTCCAAGGCGCGTTCGACCAAAAAGCGATGAATATTCTGCAACTGGTCGTTGGAAAGGCCGAAGGTCGCCCAGTCGGCATGCTTGGCCACCAGTTTCTTCTGATCTTCCTCGAAGAAACGGGACCACTGCTTTTTGGTCTTGCTGCCCGGGTTCAACTTGGCGGTCTTGGTGCCGTCGTGGCAGGCCTTGCATTTAGCGACGTCATCCTTGCCCTTGTTACCGTCACCCGCCTCGGGGTCGAAGCCTTGAGCCGTGCCGGCCGCGAGCAGCACGGCGGCGCAGATGGAAGCGAACTTAACAAATTTCATGGTTGATCCTCCTTGGTATGTTGGTTTTCATTGTTTATGGAATAGCGGCAAAGAAATTTCCTCCAGCCAGCTAACAGTCTAACAGACTAAATTACCTTCAGACTCCCTTTCAGAACAGCCGCACCAGCCGGTTCAGTTCCTCGGCGTACTCGTTCAGATCCCTGGCCCCCTCCCGGATGGAACTCGACCGTTCGTTGGTGTCACTGGCCGCCTCGGACACGTTGCGGATATCGTTGCTCACATCGTTGGAGGCCTGCACCACCTGGTTGACGTTGGCGCCGATATCGGTGGTCAGCGCCGACTGCTCCTCCATGGCCGCGGCGATGCCGGAGGAGTTGTCAGCCATCCTGGCGATGGTATCAGTAATGGTGGCGATAGCCTTGGCCGAGGTCTTGCTGCCCTTCTGGATGGCCTCGATTTTTTCGGTGATTTCGTCGGTGGCCGCGGCGGTGGCCTCGGCCAGGGTCTTGACCTCGGCGGCCACCACGGCAAAGCCCGCGCCCGCTTCGCCGGCCCTGGCCGCCTCGACATTGGCGTTCAAGGAGAGCAGGTTGATCTTGAAGGCTATGGAGCGGATGGTGCTGCTCACCGTGCCTATACCCTCGGAAAGCCGCTGCAGCTCGGTGCCCAGCGAGGTGGCCTGTTTTGCCTCCTGCACCGCGTCGCCCGCCATTTCTGCCGAGGCCATGGACGAGGTGGAGATTTCCTGAATCGAGGCATTCAACTCCTGCACCGCCGAGGCCACGGAATCAATGCTGGCGGCGGTTTTTTCCATGGCACCGCTGGCGCTGTCGGCCATGGTCATGGTGGAACTGGAATTTTCGGCCAGATGTTCGCTCATGGTGTCGAACTCGTGGCCCGAGTCGGTGAGGGCCTCAACCACCCGTTGCAGGGAACGGATAGCCTGGCGGATGACGAAGGTGGCGTAGCCGCCGATCATCAAGGCCAGCACCAGGCCCAGGGTGGAGAAGAGCAGGGTCTTGATCCGGTTCCGGTCCGTGGTTTTCTTCATCCGCCCCAGGCTGGCCTTCATGACCGTGTCCTGCAGGTAGCTCTCCAGCGTGGCCGCGGCCGTCACGGTTTGCTCATAGATGGCGTCGAGGTCGGCGAGCTGGCCGTAGAATTTCTTCTGCGCCTCGTCATACTTCTCCTGGGCCATGCTGCGCACACCGCCGAAATAGAGGCCGAGCTGGTTCAGATCCTTGTTGGCCGACACCAGAATCTTTTCAGCGGCCGCGGAGTCCCCGTCACCGATTTTCGTGTCGATCTCCTTGGCATAGTTATGCAGTTTTTGGTGCAGGGGATCGATCTCCTCAAAGATCTCGGCAATATCCGGATCCTGCGGCGGGCTCTCGGTATACCACTGATAGAAGGGGCACGCCTTATAGTCCATGCCGCCGGTGAGCCTTTCCTTTTTTGCTATGGAATCGCCCAGGGAACGGACGAACTTGATGTGGCCGATCTCCCGTTCGGCGATCACGTCGGGCAGCGGCCGCTGCCCTCCCTTGTATTCCGTGGTGTAAACCAGCATGCTCTTGCGGGTGGGCAAAAACCCGGCCAGCGCCTCGTAGAAGGAGCTGCCGAGCTTGAGGTAGGCGTCCACCAGCTCCTGCTCGCTGGCATCCTCGCTGGCGATGTCGCGAATCTCGCTGCTAAGCTGGGTGAACTTTTCCTTCAGCTTGGTCAGTTCGGCCTCGACCGCCGCCATGTCGCCGCTGGCGGTCTCAATTACCTTGGGGAGCTGCCCGGCCTTGGCCAGGTTGATATTGCCCTCCTTGGCCAGCCGCACCAGATAGTTGGTGGACAACACGGACTGGACCGCGGTCTCGCCGCTCTTCAGCGCCGTGCGCGCGGTAAGGCCCAGGATACAGAAAAGAATGGCGATGAAGATAAAGGCGAGCAGGAGTTTTTTCTGCAGGGTAAAACGGAAGGAGGAGGCGAACTGCTTGAGTTGCGGGAGCTGCTGGAGTTTTGGTATTGGCAACCTTTTTATCATGAC
>DYDL01000277.1 GCA_020717925.1 Desulfocapsa sp. | reverse complement strand
GAGTCACACCTACGTATGATCGGCCGGTCTGCCGGCCGGGAGTCGCTGACGCATTACGTCGCCGAAGCGGTGCCACTGGCGGGATGGAAAAGCAACGGTATATTTGCTACGGCGTCAACCTTTGGTTGGCCATCGCAACAGCTTGATGCAACACATGTTAGCCTTCTAACACTATCCTCATTGTAACAGGGATGCAAGGGGGGAAGCGCCTTTCACGCCTGAGTCCATGTCGAAGGAGGTTTGATTTTTTGCCGATGAGTGATACAGTTAGGACTACTATTGGCCTAGTAGTCCGAACTGTACCACAAGGGCGACAGGTATGCGGTCGGCAAAAGAAGCTCAAGATGCTCTGCGAAGGCTGATCAAGAAGCTGTCCATCGCCGACATGGCGGCCCTTTTCGAGGCGCTCGGCACTCGCTCGCGGATGACGGTTTTCCGTCGGCTGAAGGAGATCGGCTACCGGACCAGCTTCACTCATTCCGGACGCTTTTACACGCTGGCTGGCGTTCCGATGTTTGACGAGCTTGGTCTCTGGTTCCACAGGGACGCCGGCTTTTCCGCTGAGGGCACGCTGAAAGACACCGTCGCCGCGCACGTCGAGAGAGCGCCGGAGGGGCGGACTCACGCGGAACTTCGTCATGTGCTGCGAGTACGGGTGCACAACACGCTGTTCGACCTGGTGAGCGAGGGGCGCGTCGCCCGGGAACGCTTCGGGAGCGTGAGTCTGTATGTCAGCGCGGACGCGTCCCGCGCGGCCCTTCAAATGGCCGGGCGGCAGGAGCTGGCGCAAGTGATGAAAGAGGTCTGCCGCGTGCTGACCGTCGAGGAGATCATCGAGGTCCTGGCTGAGGCGTTGCGGGCCACGGGAATCCCTGAGCCAACGGTCGTGGCCGCGCGTCTGGCGGCCCGCGGCGTGCGGATCGAGCCTCGACTGGTCGAGCAGACCTTTGACGCGTACGGCCTGGAGCCGGGGGAAAAAACGCCGGACTCGAAATCCTCTCGCGGGCGAGAGCGTTGACGCGGTCGGCTCAGGAACGTCTGCGACAACGGTTGACGAGCCTCGGATCCGTACAGTTGTCCGTGGCTGGATGGCCCACGGCCTGTCCCCTCTGCGCTGGCGTCATGGGTGTTCAGAAGACCATTCTCCGTCATGGCCGGACCTTGGAGCACGGGACTTTCGATGCCCGGGAGACCGTTTATGCCTGCATGAACAAGTGCCGGTGGCCGTCAGGCCCTCAGGTCGTCCAGCGCGCCGACAGCCTTGCCGAACGGCTTCTGCCCCGAAGCGCCGTCGGCTATGACGTCCTGGTGTTCATTGGCATGGAGCGCTTTGTCCGCTTCCGGCAGCGCGGGGAAATCCAAACGATGCTGATGGATCGTTTCGGGCTGCCGCTGTCCACGGGTGAGATCAGCCGGCTGGGCCGCCTGTTCCTCGAATACCTCGAACGTCTCCACGAAGCCCGCGCGGGAGATCTGCGGTGCGCGATGGAGGAGGACGGAGGCTGGCCTTTGCACATCGACGCCACGGGCGAGGGCGGACGTGGCACGCTGTTGGTGGCGTTTTCCGGATGGCGCCGGTGGGCGCTGGGGGCATGGAAGATTCCGACGGAGAACGCGGATGCCATCCAGCCTCATCTACACACCGTGATCGAACGTTTTGGGCCTCCATGCGCCATTATGCGGGACCTCGGCGTGGCCACGACCAAGGCCGCCGCCGGACTCGTCAAGGAACACCACCTGCAAATCCCGATCATCGCCTGCCACTCCCACTTCCTGAAGGACGTTGGCACAGACCTGCTGGAGCCGTCGCACGCCCAGATGCGCGCCCTGTTCCGGCAGTACGGCGTCAACACCAAACTGCGCTCGCTCGCCCGTGATCTGGGCCGTCGGATTGGCCAAGGCATGGAGCAGGCCCGCCTTGATCTCGCCGCATGGCAACTGGCCGAGGATCAGGGGCACATAGTCCCTGATGGCCGCGCTGGCCTCGCCACTGTCCGCGCCTTTGCCCAGTGGGTGTTCGATCACCTGGCGGACGGCTCAGGCCAGGGCTTCCCCTTTGACCGACCTTACCTCGACCTCCACAACCGCTGCGCGCAAGCCAGCAGGGCCATCGACGCGTTTCTGCGCCATCCGCCCCATGATTGTGTCGTCCTCAAAGCCCTCAAACATCTGCATGCGATCCTGAAGCCCGTCGTCTGTGACGCGGCGATGGCCCAGGCCGCGCGGACTCTTGTTCACAGGGCCGCGCTGTTCGATGAACTGCGCGACGCGTTGCGCCTCCTGCCCAAGGTTTCGTCGGGAGACCCGCAGGCATCCACCATCAAGGACATCGCCGAACTGCGCGATGTCCGCAAGGCCGTCGGCGATCTGACCGAATCGCTGCGGAATCGACGCCCCAAGCGTGGTCCCGCAAAGGACCAGCGCCAGGCCATCGACATCGTCCTGCGCCATCTTGACGCCCACGGCGGCAACCTGTGGGGGCATGAGGTGAAGATCATGCGGGCGCAAGGCGAGATCATCCGCCTCGTCGACAGGACGAACAACTCACTCGAAGGCTTCTTCCACGGCATGAAACACGGTGAGCGTCGCCGGTCCGGCCGGAAGAACCTCACCAGAGACTTCGAGGACCTGCCGGCGGCGGCGGCTCTCGCGCAAAACCTCAATCGCCCGGACTACGTGACCATCCTCTGCGGCGATCTCGACAATCTGCCACGTGTGTTCGCCAGGCTGGACGCGGAAAAGCGCCAACAGGGCCTGCGGGCAGAGAGCCAGCCGGAAGCCGCCAGCGGCAAGTCATCCGCATTGCCCGAAAGCGCCTCCCTGCCTCGCGATGACCTCCGTCTCGTCCGCACAGAGGCCATGGATCGCAAGATGCATGATGCCGCATCCAGCCGATCACCCAGGTTCCCCGTACAACCGACAATTCAGGCTTCTCGGACTATTGACAACCGAAGATTGACGCTGTAGCCTTTCGGTGTTTGGAACTCTACCCAAAT
>DYDL01000060.1 GCA_020717925.1 Desulfocapsa sp. | reverse complement strand
GAAGCCGCCCAGCAGCAGCAGGTCGGCCCGCTGCAGCGGATTATTCTGGCCATTGCCGGCCGAACAACCACCACCCACATCGGCGTTATCGCTCTGCTCCGCCGGCAACTGCTCGTCGGCAGTGGGGATGGCGTTGACGTTAAAGTAACGGACGGCCTCGGTAGTATAGACAGTGGTAATAGCGGCGCCTTGCACCATGCCGGGCTCCAACCCGTTGTCGGTACCGTTATCCGCGGCCGTGTAGACAAGCCGATATTGCGCCGGCTTGCTGCAATCCAAGGCCTCGACTTCGACCCACCCGCCAGCCACCAGCTTCTCGAAGGTGGTGGTGAAATTAGCGCCGGAAAGCGCCCCATCCTGCAAATCCATGGCCATGGCGCCGGGGTCGGCGCAAAGATTATCGCCGAAGTTCGACTCACAATCCCTGCCGACGCAGGGCTCCAAGTTGACCGAGGTATCACCATTCAGCAGCGTCCTGGGCTTACCAAAGACATTGAGCGCGGAACTCATGATAATCACCGGATAATCAGCGTCATCGCCAAAGGTGACCAGGGGGTTGGCACCGGCCATATTGCCGGTAGGCACGTCCTCGGCCGGGCCAAAGACGATGGCCAGCAGATCGTTGCTGACCTTGTTGCCATCACTGTCTACTACCTGATATTTAACGGTATAGGCCCCGGGTGTGCTGGTATCGACATCGTCACAGCCGCGCACGGTAACCTGGCTGCAGAGTGCGCCATCCGTCACGTCATCGGCCATGGCGCTGGGGCAGGTAAAGGTGTCGTCCATGGCCAGCGGCAGGGGATTGCTGCCCTGAATTTCCAGCGTCGGGTAGGCAAGAGACTTGCCGCCACCCGCTACCATTATGTTGAGGTTACCGCTGAAGCCCCCGAATGGACCATCCACAAAGGGGGCGCCCATTATACCATCGCCATTGATATCCGTGCTGGCGAGATCCCACACCTTGTTGGCGTTGGCGCCACCACAGCCTTGGGCCATCAGGCCGCCGTAGACGGCATGCAGCTCCCAGAGCTGAATCATATCGATATGGGTGCTCGGGCCCCACGAGAACAGCATGTGCGCGCCGATCTTGCCCTCGGGCACGGTCATGGTAATGATATGCGCCGGATTGCCAGGCGTGCAATTATTGGAACCGTCGGTACCGCCAGCCTCGGAGCCGGCTGGGCAGGCGTCAAAGGTATAGGTGCCGGGGCCAAAAATCCACACCGGGTTGGCGAACCATGGATCACCCATGAACAGACAACTGCTGCCCAGGGTGGCGTTGGCCGGCACATCCCACAGGTGGGTCGTGGGGTTAAGATCGTCCACGGAATACATGGACGCCTGCAACTCTTCGAGGCCCTCCCACTCGGTCTCGCCGTCCGCCTTGTAGAACCACACGGTATTGGAGCCGGCACCGGTCACGGCGCCACTATTTTCATACATGGTGAAGTTGTTGGCCGAGGCGCCCCTGGTTACGCATTCAGGCGCCACCACCGTGACAGTCCTGCTTTGGAACGGGGCCGCGTTGCCGGCCGCGTCAGAGACATTGTAATAGATGGTGTAGTTGCCGACCACGGAGGTATCGACCGTCTGGCCGCTTATGACAACATCACTTGTGATAACGCCGTCGCGGTTGTCAGTGGCCGTGTAGCCGGGGTCGGTCCAGGTGTCGCCCTGGGTTACCTCAATGGAATTGGCGCCTATCAGGGTGATGACCGGCAGGACAATATCCAGATCCTCGATATTCACAACCCGGGTCGCGTCAGTGCAGTTAGGGGTATCTGCCTCGTCGCAGGCGTGGATGGTGATGGTGTAACTGGCGCCCGGCACGCTGGTGTCGACCGTATTGCCGCCCCAGGTTATCGTACCGCAGCCATTGGTCACACCGTCAACCAGCATGGCGAGGCAGCAGTTGTCGGTAATCATCACGCCAGAGGTTTGATCGTATGTGGCGTCCATCGCCAAGGTCAGGGGGTCGGGATTTACGGTAATCTCCGGCAGCACATCCTCGGTGCCGGCACAGACAGCGTTGACATTCACGGTCCTGACCGCCTGGGTCGCGGGCTGCTCGGTCGAATCGATCACGTCATAGGTTACATGATAGGTGCCGATGACATTGGTATCCACCGTATCCCCGCCAACCTCAATCATATCTGTCAGATCACCGTCCTCGGTGTCGGTGGCGGTAGCACCGGCATCGACATAGGCCGGATCACCCACGGTCAGAAACGTCGGGTTGTCGGGGAGGATGGTGATCACTGGCGGATCATCGGTGACACCGGAAAATTTGGGGAACTGCCCGGGGAAAGGGCCGGCCTGCATTCCAGTCTTAGGGGTAGTGGCGGTTCCCCTGTACCAAACCTGATCAACAGGGGTCCAACTCCCGCCGCCATCGGGACGGAAAACCGCCAGCACAGGAATATCGGTGCTAGAACTCCAATCGAAGTACAGGCCAACCGCCACGTCACCCGCTGCCAGGGTGAAGGTATAATTGAAATTGGTGGGGGTTCCAGCAGAGGTGTCGATCACCACGGTTCCAGACCAGGTATTCGCTCCTGCGGTCGCGGAAGACCACACCACATCGGCTGTCCATATCTTACCAAAGAAGGCAGGAGCACCAAGAATATGACCGGTCACGGCCGTGGTGTTGATATAACCTGTTGCTGTGTAATTCGGTGCCTGATATTCACCCGCAGCATCAAAGAATTGCATGGTGATATTTTTCAGGGACACGGCTGACGCATTGCTGGCGACAAACAGACATGCCGCAGTCAATAATATCTTTCTCATTCCTTTCTCCTCCGGTACGTTTGGTTAGACATTTTGCGCCTAATTCGGTTGATTTGAAAGGGAATTGAGATTACAAAGCAACCCCGATTCCGCCTGCATTCTTCGCCATAAAATACCACGGGGTTTTTTATTACAACGGGAGCTTAATTATGTCAAGGGGGCAAAATGAAATTTATTTTGCGTGTTAGGCTAGCAGCGGGCGGCCCGGCCGTACATAGGCATGGCGAGGCCGAGGCCTGCTGGCAACCTGCGAGAAACCAACCACAACAGCCGGCCACCACCACCCGACAACTGATTCTTCCCCTGGCGCTTGGCAAGCGCCGGACGCGCCCTAACTTCTTTCCTGCCCCTAGTTGGCGGCGCCGGATTTTTCCAGAGTATGCCGAAAGATTAGGTAATTGGCCAAAATCGCCTGTTGTACGCGAATCATCTCCCTGGCCGCCTGGATCAGGACAGGGTATCTATCCCGCCGCGCCGGCTCCAATTTGTCCAGGTAATCCCGCAGGCCCTTATAATATGATACGTTGCCGGCAAGCAGTTGCTCTTCCGCCATCTCCACATAGCCCATGCCCGTTTCCCGGGTAAGCTTGGGATCAAGTTGCGACAGCACGATGGCGAGCACGTGACGCAATGCCATGGGTTGGGTGGACTGACGGGGGATCAGCAGAAAGCCGACATCCACGACCCCGGCCTCGCGGTCGGCGGTTATTTTCGGCACAAAGGGCGCCAGGTGCGCCATATCCGGCGGCACAATCTTGTGCATGACCGGTGTGGCCGAGGCCCGCAACTTGATGCGCCCCAACCCGGGCAGATCGATCTCCATGGGGATGGAACGCACAAAGCAGGCGTTTCTCTCCACATAGCCATAATGCATAAAGGCGTCATAGGCGTCGTATTCGCTGTACCTGACAAAACACTCCATGGTGCCGGCTACCGGGAAAAAGCCCATAAGCGCCAAAAGGTGCTGGCCGCCAGGTTCGATCAGACAACCAAAGGCCGGGGCCAGGGGATGATGGTTGGCAAAATCAATAAGCGGCATGAACACCACATCAGGCTCACCCACATGCCCATCAATCCCCTTGGCGATCGCCCTGCTTTTAACAAGGGTATCAACCAGAAGCTGGCCAGGGCCTGCTGGTTTCGCCTCCGCCTCCGGTTGCGCCCTGCCTTCAGCCAGGCGGGCATAGAGCCCGGGATCGTCTAGCTTGAGCATGGCCGGGACAGACTCCCTGAGGCTGGCTGCCTTGCCGGTCTCATTCAGCAGCGCCAGAAAAACCTCGAGCAACTCCAGACGGCCGCCCGAAAGCTCGGCGGTATGAGAGGCGATACAGAAGCCCTCTTCGGCAACGGTCAGCTCAAATTGCTTCACCGGCAGCAGGCAGGCGGGGGGCAGCCTGGCAAGCCACCTGTTCGCCGCGCTATTGTCCTTACCGTGCAAAGAAAAATTGCCGTCCCGGCAACGGATCACCAACCGCTTGTCCAGCAGTCCGCCATGCCTCTCGATCAGGCCCGCCAGTTTACCCAAGTGCCGCTCGACCTCGCCGCTATCGCATTCCAAGCGAATCATCCGTTTCCTCCACGCCAGATTCCGGGGTAAAAAACTCAAATTTTCCGATGCGCCTAACTGTTTGCCAGCCCCTAGTTGGTGACAATGGATCTTTTCAGGTTGTGCAGGCTAATGAGATAATTCGCCAAAAGCGACAGTTGCACCTGAATCATCTCCGTGGCCCCCTTGATCTGCGAACCATAACGATCCCGCCGCGCCAGCTCCAAGTTATCCAGATAATCCCGCAGGGCTTTATAATATTTCACGTTCTCCGAAAGCAGTTGACCTTCAGCCATTTCCAGATACTGCATCCGTTTTGTCAGGGCAAGAGAGGGATCGAGGTAGGAGAACACGATGTCCAGAACCTCGCGCAGGGCCATGGGCAAGGTGGTCTGCCTGGGTATCAAAAGAAAGCTGACCTCGGCGACCCTGGCATCATGGTCAACGGCAATGGCCGGCAGATAGGGCGCGAGGTGCGCCATCCGCGGCGGCAAATTCGGGTGCGTAACCGTGGCGACAGAGGCCCGCACCTTTATGGTGCCGAGGTCGGGCAAGCTGATTACCACGGGCACGGAACGGGCAAAGATGGTATTGCGCTCCACATAGCCATAGTTGAGATAGAGATCATAGGCATCGTAGTCGCTGTACTTGGCAAAGCACTCCATGGTGTTGGGGAACGGGAAAAAGCCTTGCAGTGACAAGCGCTGGTGGCCACCCGGTTCGACCTGATGGTCGAAACCCGGGGCCAGGCAGTGGTGGTTGACGAAGTCAATGACAGGCATGAATACCAGGCCATTCTCAGGCGTGGCCTGGCTATCACCTTTGCCTACGACCAGTGCCCTGGTTTTGTTCAGGGCGAGAAGCAGAAGCTTTTCAGGGTTGCGTCCGCCAGGATCTTGCCCTTTCCGTGCCTGGCCCGATCCTTGCACCCGCCCCTCGGCAAGGCGGGCATGTAGTTCAGGATCGTCGACCTGGACCATGCCCGGGTCTGTTGCCTTAAGGCTGGCAGCCTTGCCGGTCTCGTTCAACAGCGCCAGAAAAACCTCCAGCAGCTCAAGGCGCCTGCCCGAGAATTCAGAAGCATGCGAGGCAACATGAAAGGCATCGCCGGAGACAGACAACTCAAATTGCTTCAACGGCAACAAGCAGGAGGGCGGCAACCTGACGATCCACTTGCCCGCCAAACTGCTGTCTTTACTACACAAGGAAAAATTACCCTCCTGGCAGCGGATCACCAGGCGCTTGTTCAAGAAGCCGCCCTGCTTCTCCACCAGGTCCACCAGGCTCCGCAGATGGTGCTCCACCGCACCGCTATCGCATTCCAACCGGATCATCCGTTCCCTCCAGCCCAGATTCCGTGGTCATCAAACAACTCGGCAGCACAACCATTGCAAAATACACCAAAAGCCAAACATTACCCACAAAGAATCATGCTCAACCCGCCTGGCCGCGGCCCTCGGTGCAAAAAGGTTTGCGACCTGCCCGGTATTCCGTGTATATTGTTGTGCTGCAAGAGAGTGCCCAGCAGCCAGCAGCGCCTTATCTTAAATTCAACTCATTCAGGATCAGCATGCAAAACCAGGCAACTCCTCCAGGCATCGACCCCAAGCTCGTCATGGCCATGCAGGCCCTCAGGGCCAACCGGCCCGACGACGCGATCGGCCAGCTCGAACGGTTCACCAAAAAGAACAAGCGCGACGTTCAAGCATGGCTGATGCTCGGTTCCGCCCATGGCATGAAGGGGGCGATGGAAGAGGTAATGCGCTGCTCTCGGCAGGTGCTCAAGCTCGCCCCCGACCATCCCGGCGCGCTCACCTATCTCGGCAACGCCCACGCGGCCATGGGCCAGCATGAGGATGCGGCGAAAAATTACCAGCGGGCCCTGCGGCAGGCGCCCAACGATGCCGCCCTCCTTTTCAACACCGGCATGTCGCTAAACTTTGCTGGAAAATACAAGGAGGCGGTCGAGTATTTCAAAAAAGCGCTAAACGCCAACCCCCGCCATCCCCATGCCCATGCCGGCCTTGGCGAGGCACTCCTAGCGGGAGGACAGGTGGATGAGGCAATCAAACATTTCACCTTAGCCCTACAGTCCGCCCCAAATCTCTTCCTGGCCCACCGCGGGATAGCCAACGCCTATCGTTTCGCCAACAAGCAAGATAAGGCCATGGAGCATTTCGAGCAGGCCATGCGCCTCAACCCTAACGACGCCGACTCCATTGCCAGCAAAGCCTCCATGGTGGCCAAGATAGGGCAAAGCAAGGAGGGAATCCAGCTTTTGGACGAGGCTCTTGCCAGAATGCCTGACCATCCGCTGCTGCTGGCCTCCAAGGCCGAAATGTTGGAGCGTAACGGGCAGGCTGAGGAGGCGTTCAAGCTGGCTACCGCGTTAGAGGCCAGGGGCAAGATCAGCCCCTGCGCCGCCGCCGCCCTCCTCAACGTCAGCCGACGCTTCAACTACAATGAGCAGGCCTTGGACATCGCCAACCGCATGCTAGCCCAAGACAACTTGTTCGGCTCCGACATACAGCTCATATGCTTCGCGGTCGGCAAGCTGCTCGACAAAATTGGTCGCTACGACGAGGCATTCAGTTATTTTGAGAAGGCCAACAAAGCTGTTACGGTCCATTATGATCACGAAGGGACCAGCGGCTACTTTCACAACCTCATATCCACCTTTCCCCGGGACACGCTGACCGCCCTGCCCAGGGCTACCAACCAGAACCAACGGCCGGTCTTCATCGTCGGCATGCCACGCTCTGGCACTACTCTTACCGAGCAGATCCTGGCCAGCCACCCATCGGTGCATGGCGCAGGCGAACTGTTCGATGTCTGCCGCCTGTCCGACGGCGATGGTACTACTGCGGACCCGGGCTATCTGGAAATGGTGCAGCGACTTACCCCGAAGTACCTCGATAACCTGGCGCAACTTTACCTCCACAAAATCGATACCCTGGCCCCGCCGAACGCTCTGCGCGTCACCGACAAAATGCCGCATAACTTCGTGCAACTGGCACTGATTTACCTGCTGTTCCCAAAGGCCACCATCATCCACTGCCGCCGCAACCCCATCGACAACTGCCTGTCTATCTATTTCAATCATTTTAACTGGCGGCACTCCTATGCCAGCGATCTGGAGAGCCTGGGCCGATACTACCTGGAATACGAACGGCTGATGGAGCATTGGGAACAGGCACTGGACAAGCCAATACTAACAGTGCAGTATGAGGAGACCGTGGCGGACCAAGAGGGGATGACCAGGAGGCTGCTGGCCCATTGCGGCCTGGAGTGGGACGATACCTGCCTTGAATTCTATAAGTTGAAGCGAGAGGTCAAAACGTTAAGCTATGACCAAGTGACTCAAAAAATGTACAGCACTTCGGTGGAACGTTGGCGCCGTTATGAAAAACACATCGAACCCCTGACCCGCATCCTGGCGGAGTCGAGGCAGTTCAGGAAATAGGCTGTATCTGTTTAGGCTGTAGACTGGTAGAGGGGCAACAAGCTTATAACACACAGTAGCCTACAGCCTAAAAATCTCAACCTCAGACATGCACCATGCCTTCCAGGCCCTCTGGCATTCCCTGCTTGATCGCAGCCACCACCTTCTCGATTTCCTCGACAGGATAGTCGGCATAGACTTTTTCGCTCTTATCCTTATACGAGGTGACGGCAAATTGCCCAGGACGCAGCTCATAGGTGTGGCTCCACTCGATTTCCGTGGTTTCCGGATTTTCTTCAATGACAACATCCAGCGCCAGCCCCTGATCTGATAATTGCAGGGCGTCTCCTCCGGTTATTTCCAGCAGCCAGGCGTCTCCTGTTGCGGTGCAGAAAAGCAGCAGCACCCCCAGGGCACCAACGGTCTGCCTTTTTTCTTTGGCGATTTGCTGGGCCTTCTCCACTGCCATGCGGATTACGGGCCGGTATTCAGAGGTTCCTCCCGCTCCAGCCGAAACAGCAGCCCGTTGCGCTTCCGCCTCTTTCAGCAGACAGCATTTTTTATATTTCAGGCCGCTGCCGCACCGGCACGGATCGTTTCTGCCAATCTTCGCCATGACTCACTCCTCCCGAAAAAGATATCCCCAGCGCCCCAGGTTGCAATCACTCAGCTTGCATCATCATCCGGGCGAATTGTACAAACAATAGCAGGAGCAGGCAACCGGAAAGATTGGGAAAGGCTGTAGGCTGTTGGACTGTAGGCTATTAGCTAACAGCCTAACATACTAAATTCTATAGCCTAAAAAAAGAAGCGCCCCCTGAAATTTTCATTCCAGGGGGCGCTCAATCCTAGGCTAAGCAGAAAAAACTACTGAGAACAAACTTAGTTCTTCCGACGGCGAGCCACACCCAGCAGACCGGCAAGACCGGAACCGATAAGCAGCATGGAGGCAGGCTCGGGAACCGCGTTGGAGAACAACGGACGCTGGCCAGGGAAGGGGGCGGTCTGCATGCCCTGCTTCGGGGTGGTGGTGGTACCCTTGTACCAAACCTGATCGACCGCATCGCCATTGGCGTCAATCACGGCCAACACCGGGATGTTGTTGTTGGTGGTCCAGTCGAAGTACAGACCAAAGGCAACGTTGCCGGCGTCCAGGGTGAAGGTGTAGTTAAAAGCGGCCTGAACCATGTTGCCATAGCTGTCGTAAGAGGTCAGAGCCTTGCCAGCCCAAGTGTTCTTGCCAGCGGTGGTGGAAACCCACATTTCATCAGCGGTCCAGACAGCGCCGAAGAAGGGGACGTCGCCAACTATGTGGCCAGAGGCAACCACGGTGTCGAGGGAACCGGTAACGGTTGTGTGGTAGCCGGTGAAAACACCATTGGCATCATAGAAATCCATTTCCACGTTGGACAGGGTGGCGGCAGAAGCCTGTGAAGCAACAAACAGACAAGCAGCGGTCAAAAGCATCTTCTTCATTGTAATTCCTCCAGTTCACTTTTTAGGGGGTGGTTCACATTTGGCCGGCTCCACAACCGACCATCTCAAACTACCAAATTTTTTCTTCCTCGCAGGAGAAGTTGATGGCCTAGGATCATCTCCTCCCTCCCTTCCGGTGATCCAAGATCTACCAGAACGTCTTTGCCTTATCTATAAGCAAGTGTCGTGCCAAACTGGGATTATTTTTTTATTCCTATAGTTACAACAAGTTATCTAATACCAAGGCAAATTGCCCCGCCCTGCCGCTAAGGTTTTTCCGGAATTCCGGACCGGTTTCCCGGAAAAAATGTCCACTGGAGGCTGGCAGTTCGCGGCTAGCCGCTCAGGTAGATAGGCTGTAGACTACAGCCTATCTACCTGAGCAGTTGGCTGTAACATCTTCTCGTATGCGCTTTCCAGCTTGGCAACAAAGGCCACCTTGTCCATCAGGGGGGATGCTGCCATTCTTGGCCGCAGGCCCCTGCGCAGTTCGCTAAGCGCTTCGATATCCCCGGCCAGACGTGAAGCCACGGCAATATATTCCTCGGGCGTTTTGGCGATGCAATCCTCCAGGCCCACGCAGGTCAGGATGCTGACTCCCACCCGGGCGGCATGCCTGGTGCCGGCCAGGGTTACCACCGGCACCCCCATCCACAAGGTCTCGCAGGTGGTGGTGGTGCCATGGTAGGGGAAGGTATCCAGGGCGATATCAACACGGTTGTACCATTCCAGGTGGTTGCTGGTGCCTTTGACCAAACCTTTGCACTCTATGCGCTCCGGGGCAATGCCATGGGCGGCGAAGGCGGCGTAAAGGAGTTCTCGCCCAAGCTTGTCACCCAGCCCCTTGGTCTTCAACAAAAGTTTGGAGCCCGGATTTCTTTTGAGAATCTCAGACCAGATAGCAATGATGTCAGCGGTTATTTTGGAAAGGTCATTGAAGGAGCCAAAGGTCACGTGACCGCTTTGTCGCGCCGGGGGATTGCCGGTGGCAGGCGCCTCCTCCACCGGCTGGTAACAGAGGAAACACGGTGCTATTCTGACCAGTTTCTCGGTGTGAAGCTGATCGGCAACCCCTGGCGGGTCGGCAAAGTCGTCGGTAATTCTATAGTCCATCGCCGCCAAGCCGGTGGTGTCGGCATAACCAAGATAGGTCACCTGCACGGGCGCCGGTTGGCGGGCGAACACCAGGAGACGATTGTCGGAGGTATGGCCGGAAAGATCGACCAACACATCAATCTGTTGCTCCTTGATCAACGCCGCCGCCTGGTCATCGTTGAGCTTGGATATGTCATGCCAGTGGTCTAACATTTGGCGCATCCGCTCCGTGGCCGCATCCGGATGCGCGACATTCGAGAAGCAGAAACAGGTGACCCGCGCGCGATCATGCGCCTGCAACACCGGAATGATAAAATTGGCGACGGCGTGCGCACAGAAATCGGCCGACACATAACCCACTCGAACAGGAGCGGCCTGATTGTGCGGACGAAGTAATTTCTGACCGATAGGGACAATATTTGCCGTCTGCATCCGTGCCCAATTGGTATGCTCCGCGAATATCTCCTGATCCGTCAAGTGTGGCAGGTTGTGCAGGTTGAGCAGGAATCCGGTCTGCTCCGAGTGCGGGGCAATGGCCAACTGCCGGCGATAACTCTGATCGGCTTCCAGGCCTTGGCCCAGGAACATCAGCGCATTAGCCAGGCCATAGTGCGCCTTTTCATTGGTGTTGTCGATGCGCAACGCCTCGCGAAAACAGTCGAGGGCGGCGCTGAAGTCAAGATACTTCAGACAATTATTGCCCAGGTTGGAATAGGCTACGCTATAGTTTGGCTTGAGTCGTATCGCCTGCCGATAGTGGCCGTCGGCCTCCTTGGAATATCCGTTTTCATCCAGCATGGCCCCAAGACTGAAATGGAAGTCGGGGTTGTCCGGATCCTTGCTGCTGGCCATCCGCAAGAATTTTATGGCCTCTGGCAACTGTTTATCCATATAGCAGAGCTGGGACAACGTCGAGAGCATCAGGGTGTTGTCCGGCTCCAGGTCACAGGCCGTGCGCAAAAAGTCGATGGCCTCGGCCAATTTATCCTGTTCATAGCAGATCTCGGCCAGCTTCTCGATCAAGCGGGGGGCGGCGGGCACTTCGTGCAACACCTCGCGATACAACTTTTCGGCCTCAGCCAATCGGCCGGCCTGGTGCAATTGGGCGGCGGCGTTAAGTATTTCCTCCAGATCCTGTGTGTCTTGCATAAAACTCTCTCCTAACCCCGTTCGTTCCCAGTTCTTTCGCATACGGATAGCAAAAAATGATATTACGGCAGGGGGAAAACCATCACAAGGGCAGAAATGCCAACTACCTGAAAAAATACGCCCAACCTCCGGGCACATCACAATCGGGTAGGAGGCGGGGTCACCCCCGCCGTCCTCCCACACCACCGTGCGTACGGTTCCGTACACGGCGGTTCATGAAACAACTTGAAGCCGGTGATATTGGGTCATAAGCGACACCAGACCCAATCTCTCGAAGAATGGCTTCCCAATGGCCTTGTGCATATGTGCAGCCCCGGCGTTCCACCAAGGGCCACGGCCGTTCATGGCCGATCTCAATGCAGTTTCCTTGGGAAGACCAAACCGTATCAGGTTCTTTGCCCGCGTATAGGTTCGCTTCCACTGCCGCCAGAGAATGCACCGCAGCTTCCGCCGCACCCATCCGTCAAGTTCCTCAAACAGACCCTTCACCTCGGAGTACCGGAAGTAGTTGACCCAGCCCCGTAGCTTTGGACTAAGCCCCTTAATCACGGTGCCGAGGCGTTGCCCCCTCCCCCGTCGGCAGGCTTCCCGGATTATTGCCTTGACCCGCTCCACCGATTTGCTCGCCACCTTGAGGCGCGGTTTCAGGTGAAAAGTCATGCTGTAACCCAGAAAGGTCCTGTTCCAAGGGCGGTCCACCGCACTCTTGTTCCGGTTGACCGTGAGCTTGAGGCGTCCGGAAAGAAACGCGCTGATCGAGGCCATCACCCGTTCGCCACTTGCCCGACTAGCGACATAGATATTGCAGTCATCGGCGTAACGACAAAACGAATGATCCCGCTCCTCCAATTCCTTGTCCAGTTCGTCAAGGAGGATATTGGACAGCAGCGGCGAAAGCGGGCCGCCCTGCGGCGTCCCTTCGCTGCGGGCTGTTGCAACTCCCCCCTCAAACATCCCGGCCTTGAGGTATCCATCGATGAGCCTGAGAACCCTTCGGTCCTTCACCTTGCGCTTGACCCGCGACATCAGAATGTCGTGGTTGACGTGATCGAAGAACTTTTCCAGGTCCAGGTCCACCACCCAGCGACGACCTTCGGCAACATAACTCCGAGCCGCCTTGACCGCCTGCTGAGCGCTCCGTCCGGGTCGGAACCCGTAGGAATGTTCGGAGAACTCCGGATCAAAACACGGGCTCAACACCTGATGCACGGCCTGCTGAATGAGGCGGTCAAGGACCGTGGGAATCCCCAGCATCCTGATCCCGCCTCCCGGTTTGGGTATCTCTACTTTCCGTACCGGTTGCGGGGCATAGACCCCTGCCAGCAGTTCTTCCTTGATGCGCTCCCACTCCCGGCGCAGGTAATCCAGCAGGGCAGTTACCGGCATCCCATCGACACCGGCGGCTCCCTTGTTGGTCACCACCCGTGAGTAAGCACACATCATGTTACCGCGACTGACGATCTCCTCCATCAGTCGCTCCGCTTCCGGCATGGAGTGATCCTTCCTTCCCGTGACGCTTGCCGCACCACACCCTTCCTCTCGCGGTTTCCGACCGCTACCCGCCGGGATGGCGCCGGGCATCACAACCCGGCCTTCTGCTGCTCCTTTCGTCATCGAAATTCAGGGCTCCCGCCTCTGCTTCATGTTCCGCCCTTCATCGGCTGGTCAGTCCGACTACTATGGCTTCTGCTGACTTCTGACCACCCATCCCGGCACCTCTCGATACCGGTAGCACAAGGCAGGTCGTCAGACCTCCCAGGGTAATGCGCGTGACCTTCACCCTTATACCCGCCGCATCTACGTCCACACCTTCCGTGCAAGTATTGGGCTTTGAAGATAGTTGCCTCCTCACCCGGTGTGTCCGCCTCGTATGCGATTCCTGTTCGTCGGGCCAGTGCTTTGCCTGCGGCTTCCTTCAGATTCCACCTCGCGATGGACACCCTTGCCGTCCGGCTAACCGTTCCCCTTGCCGGGTCGGTAGAGGACTTGCACCTCCAAGTCATCGACTCGTCACCACAACGAGCCGAACAGCGCCAGTCACGGCGCTACGCGCCATGCCTGGCGCACAACAAAACAGGGAAGATGCCAGACGGCATCTTCCCTGCGCGAAACATGGCTAATGGTAAGCGGCTAGTGGCTAGCAGCCGACTTCCTGCGCTTGACCGCAAACAGGCCGGCCAGGCCGGAGCCGATGAGCAGCATGGAGGCCGGCTCGGGCACGGGCGCCAGGTTTTGCACATTGGCGAGCGCCCCTGGCAGAACATTGGAGGTATCGGGATAGGCGCTGAAATCCATGGCATCCAGCAGCCGGATGCCATCGGCCCGCAGGATAAAGGCATAGCCGGCAAAGGGGTTGAGATATGGGACGGGAAGGTTACCATTTGCATCCCTAGTCCCTTGCGGAACTAAAGTGACTGCCCAGGTGCCGTCGGGATTGAGCTTACGCTGACGCACCAAGTCGCCGTATTCATCGGTAACCCATTCGTAAGAATCCGCCGTGGCCCAGACCCGATCAGGAATCACGCCGGCGCCATGAAAGGAGACCTGATTGGCAAAGTCGGCGTTCACATCCCAGCGCGCCGTGTTGTTTGGATCGGTGTTATTGACCACTGCGTCCGAGGAAAATGATTGCATATCAACACCAGCCCAGACATTAACATTGAGCGTGCCCCAACTGCGCATTTCAAAGCCAGGAACCACGTTCGGGCCAGACAATGTGCCATCAATGGAGACATCAAAGGCGAAATCGAACTTCAACTGGCCGGCCATGGGCTCGACCGCGGCGGGGTTGGAGGCCATGACCGACCCACACCAGCCAGTGGCGTCGGATACGGCGTAGGGTTGGAAGGTAATCCGGGCGGCAGTATCCACCGGCGCGCTGCTGCCGGTTTTATAGGTAAAGGTGTCATAGTAGCCGAACCGCATGTCGTTCTTGGCCACGCTGTAGTTGCCGGCCAGGTCGATATTCATATTGTTGAACTGCGAGCCGACATGGCTGGAGGAGGAATAATTCTTGGCCCGATAGGCCTCCACCTGCGCATAGGATGTAGGCCGGTCGTAACCGGGCCCGGTATAGCCCCACTTATAAAAATTGGCGGAACCGTCCATGTTGGCATTGGGATAGGTCGGGTTGTTATCATAATCGCCTAGGATGGTGCTCGTGGCGTCCGGGGTAAGGTAGTCAGGGCGAAGGGTCACGACATGCTGGATTTGCCCCACATGGGCGGCGTCGAACCCCGTGGTTCCGTTGACGACAAACTGCCTGCCGGTGGTACCGTTCGGGCCGGTATAACCCCAATCGTCGAAGGTGATGGTGGAAACCTTGGTGACCCCATCGCCCGCCTGCCCATATTTGTATCCACCTGCAACCAGGGTGGATGTGGTACCAGCCCCATTATTGATATAACGGCCCGTTGTGGTGTAGGTGTCGGTGAACACCGTTGCCAGGGCCGGCTGGGCCGTGCAGATCAGCAGGCCGCTGGCCACGCACCAATACAAAACCTTTCTCTTCATCTCTTCCTCCTCGCTTCCATTTTGATTTCCCGCCCATGGCGGCGTCCCCACGGCGCCACCACGGAAAAACAGCACCGTCTGCCCAAAAACGCCGACCGACAAAGGAGCCATTCCCACGAGCTTTATCGTATGCAAGAAACGAGCCAGGACTAAAAAAAATTAATTACAGTATGGATTCAACCAGTTAAACTCGCGCATCAAACTACCCCCACCGGCTTTCTCGGCGCAATTCCGGAAACCCGGACCGTATTCCCGGAAAACATCCCCCTCCGGATATGCCTGGCCCGACGACTTGATCACCTGATCGATAATCTCCGTTACCGTAGTGCGGGCGTAGCCATTTAGATCGACGGCCCTCCATATGGAAAGCTCAGAGAATACATTGAGATCTTTTTAAATTGGCGGAGAAGGCAGAATAGGCTGAGTGACCAAGGCCGAGAAGAAGATGTTTTTTCAAAATTCCGGAAAAAATTCGATTTTTACGGAAAATTTTAGCAAACGTTGTTGTCGTTACCGGCAACTCACGTCTTTACCAGGCTAAAAATAACAAAGTTGCAGGCTATCAGGCCGTGCTACCATGACAGTGCTTCAGACGTTTTCCACTGCCGCAAGGGCAGGGGTCATTACGACCAGCCGCGGACAAATGTGGTTTTTCCGCGATCATGTTCAGGCTGATAGCAACACCGCCAAATTCCATCGCACTCGTGTCCTCAAACAAACCAAAGCCATCTACTTTGCAAATATTGGTATACCCGGCACTCTGGAGAAAACCCCGGAGAAACTCTTCGTTCAAACCTACTACATGGTAATCATGCGCATCCAAGTGCCCGCCAAACATCATGCGCATCACCATGAATCTGTCATCAGCGGAAAGCTTGTCCTTGCAAAGAAATAGTGCGGCCAGCACATCCAGGTCCGGAACGCTTATGTAGACCCTCCCCCCCGGTGCCAATATCCGCAGCCACTCCTTCAGAGTGTCGCCCAACTCGGCCATGTAATCAAAATGTTCCACAACATGGGATGCATAGAGCTCGATAAAGGAGTTATCCGAAAAAATGGATAACTCCTTTGCGTTGCAAATATGATCAACATAGGGCGCGGCATTGACATCAAGTATTTCCCATCCTGGCCTGCGGACATGCCCGCCTACATGCAGTCTTCTGGGCACGGTTGCCGGGACACTCATGGTTGTATTTCCTCCAGATAACATGGTACAGGCATTGCCAGGTCAACACGTTAATTTTACATACTTTCCCTACAGCTTGCCGTGCTCTCGCAATACCGCCAGGTAGGGGCCAAAAAGATCCTGGTAGTCCTGCAA
>DYDL01000276.1 GCA_020717925.1 Desulfocapsa sp. | reverse complement strand
GCGGCCGCGGAAGCGGGGCAGAAGCGAGCCGTGCAGGTTGAGGCAGCCGGCCGGCGGCACGGCCAAAACCTCACCCTTGACCATGTTGCGGTAGTAGAAGGAGAAGATGATGTCCGGCTGCATCTTCTTGATCTCGGCCAGCCACAAAGGGTGGTTGATGTCCTCGGGCGCGAAGACCGGCAGGTTGTTGGCCGCGGCCAGTTCGGCCACCGACTCGAACCAGGTGTTCTCGTTGGGATCATCCTGGTGGGTGAAGACACCCTGGATGTCGAAGCCGTTGGCGATGAGCGCCCGGATGCCGGCGCAGCCGATATTGTGATAGGCAAGTACAATGGCTTTCATGAAGTTCCCTCGGGTTTAAAGGTTGCCGGGGCGGTTGTTGCCTGGCCGCCTCTGATTTCCTGGATAAAGTAACGGGGCCGGCCGCGCACGTCGCGGAAGATGCGGCCGATGTACTCGCCGAGCAGGCCGAGGCCGATGAACTGGGCGCCGACAAAGACAAAGAGCACGGCAAAGAGCGAAAATACCCCTTCGGCGGCCCAGGCCGCGCCATAGACCAGGCGCATGATCAGCAGAAAAACGCCAAAGCCCATGCCACAGCAGGCAATCAGGCTGCCGACGATGGAGAGCAGCCGGAGCGGGAAGGTCGACATGCTGGTCAACAGGTCGAACTGCAGGCTCAGAAGTTTGATAATATCGTACTTGGATTCGCCCTTGAGGCGCGGGGCATGGGCCACGGCAATCTCGGTGGTGGTCCGGGCAAAGCTGTTGGCCAGGATGGGGATGAAGGTCGAGTTCTCCCGGCAGAGCAGCATGGCGTCCACGATCGGCCGACGGTAGGCGCGCAGCATGCAGCCGTAATCGTGCATCATCACCCCGGTGGATTGGCGCACCATTTTATTGATCAGCGACGAGGAGAAGCGGCGGAACAGGCTGTCCTGGCGGTTGCCGCGCACCGTGCCGACCACGTCAAAGCCCTTGTCCATCTCCGCCACCAGGGCGGGGATCTCCTCGGGCGGGTTCTGCAGATCGGCGTCCAGGGTAACGACGATGCTGCCACGGCTCTGGGCCAGGCCGGCAAAGACTGCGGCGTGCTGGCCGTAGTTGCGGTTCAGGATTACCGCTACCAGCTCCGGGGCGTGCTGGTCAGCGGCATCCGTGATCATCCGGGTGGTGCCGTCGGAACTGCCGTCATCGACCAGGATGAGCTCGAAGGCGCGCTTGGTGGCCCGGCCGGCGGCCAGGCAGCGCTGGATCAGTTCCGGCAGGCAGGCGGCCTCGTTGAACACCGGAATAACAATGGACAGGTTAGGGGCAATCATCGGCCTAGCACCTCCTTGATAGTGGCCACCACGTCGTCGACGTCGCTCTCGGCCATGGCCGGGAAGAGCGGCAGCGAACAGATGCGTTCCGAGTTCCAGGTGGTGGCCGGCAGGGCGTCGGCGGGCAGGCCCAGGGTGTCGCGGTAGTACTTCTGCTGGTGCACGGCGCGGAAGTGCAGGCCAGTGCCGATGTTGCGTTTTTTCAGCTCTGCCATGAAGGCGTCGCGGCTCATGCCAGCCTTCTCTGTGTCCAGACGGACGATGTAGAGATGCCAGGCGTGGCGCATGGGCCAGGTGGGCACGGCCAGGGGCAGGATTTCCTCCACCTCGGCCAGCAACTCGGCATAGCGCGCCGCCAGGCGACTGCGTTGCCCGATGAACTCGTTAAGCCGCGCCAGTTGGCCCAGGCCGAGCACGGCGGCAAAGTCGGTGAGGTTGTACTTGAAGCCCGGCATGATGACCTCGGCCTGCGGTGAGCGGCCCTGCATGGCGCGGTCATAGGCGTCAACGCCCAAACCATGGAACTTGAGGCAGCGGACCTGGTCGAGCAGGGCCGGATCGTCCGAGCAGAACATGCCGCCCTCGCCGGTGGTCATGTTTTTGATCGGGTGAAAGGAGAAGATAGTGGTGCCCTTTTTACCGATTCTCTCCCCATAATACTCGGTGCCGGCGGCATGGGCCGCGTCCTCGGCCAGGGCAATGCCCCGGGACGCGGCCAGGGCGCGGATCGGCGTCAGGTCGGCAGCGGCCCCGGCAAAGTGCACCGGCAGGATGAGCCGGGTGCGCTCGCTAAGGCAGGGCTCGATCAGTGGTGCCGTGGTCATCAGGGTGTCGCGATCGATGTCGCAGAACACCGGGGTGGCGCCGGCCAGGGTGATGAGGTTGACGGTGGAGACCCAGGTCATGGCCGGGGTCACCACCTCGTCACCCGGGCCGATGCCCAGGGCAACGAGCAAGAGGTGCATGCCTGCGGTGGCCGAGGTCAAGGCCACCGCGCCCGCACTCCCGCAATAGTCGGCAAAGGTTGCCTCAAACTCGGCGCACTTCGGGCCGGTGGTGATCCAGCCAGAGCGCAGCACCTCGGCCACGGCGCTGATCTCCGCCTCGCTGAGCGAGGGCTTGGAAAACGGCAGAAAGTCTTTGCGCAAGGCAGAACCTCAGGGGCGAGAAGGAAAGTAAAAAAATCGACGGGATTCTATCCGATCCCCGGCCTTATTAACATACAAAGTTGCAGAAATGGTGAAGAGGATGGGGGAAAAATCAGCAACACCCCATTGCACAAATTCCCTGGCGAAGTAAGTTGCAAAATGTTTTGGCAGTGCGAGGTGGCCTGGGCGGCAACTTGGGCAAAATGCGCACACGTTAAACCGTCGAGGGCGCAAACTGAAAAAAATTAAAAATCGTTTGCAGTGGTGACCGACAACAAAGGGGTGCCCGGATGATCGTCTTGAAACACGTCAAATACAAGATAAGAAATGTTGACGAATTCGATGGCTTGATCAGCCTGCTGGAAGAAACAACCTCGGCCGTCCAAGGGGTGCAGTTGCAAGATATTCTCTTTCCCAAAGGAAAAGAGGGATTTTTGTTGGTCTTCAACTGTGAGACGATCGAGATATATCATGAGTGGCGGAAGGTGTGCCCGCCACCACCACCAGGGGCCACGGACCGCTATGAAGTCTTTTTAACCAGGGATGAATATTTCGCGGAGTAAGCGGTGAAGTTTTG
>DYDL01000275.1 GCA_020717925.1 Desulfocapsa sp. | reverse complement strand
GGCCAGGTGAAGGGCGACGCCAGATGCAGGAAAACCTTGGGCGCCAGGGTCAGGCGGCCGGGCGAGGAGAGACGGTCGAGCATTTGGTCCGGCAGGCTGAAAAAGGCGGCGAGTTGCCGCAGGATCTCCCTGGACTGAGAGCCATCCGGCCGGTTCCACAGACGCAGGTTGATGAACAGCGTGGGGTGGACCATGGCCTGGCGGACAAAGGCCAGCACCTCGGTCAGATAGGCGGTCAGGGGTGGGCCATCCTCCTCGAAGCTGTGCAGGGAAACGTCGATCTGTCTGAGGGGTGGGCTGGCAAGCAGCATGGCCTGGCGGGCGGCCAGCAGTCGGCCGTTGGTGGCCAGGTTGACCAGCAGGCCGTGGAGTTGGCAGTGTTGCAGCAACTGGTCCAACTCCGGATGGAGCAGGGGTTCGCCCAGGACGTGCAGGGCGAGGTGGTCGGTGTGGGCGCTGATCTGTCCCAGGATAGCGGCAAAGGTCGCCGGATCCATAAAGGCCGGGGTGCGCTGACTCTGGTGGCAGAAACTGCAGGCGAGGTTACAGCGGTTGGTGATCTCGATATAGATTTTCTTGAATTTCAGGTGGGTAGCCTGTAGGTGTTTAGGAGGATAGCGGGGAATATTCATTTTCGGCAGTCCTAGCATACTACAGCCTAAACCCCTACAGTCTAAACAACCTGCGTGGTTACACGCCCTACGGCAAAGTCAGCTGCCGACCAGTTGTTGCCGGAAAATGAAAAACAGCGCGCCCAGCATGCACAGCCCCGCCCAGACAAAGTCGAGCCGCATCTCCTCCTGCATGAAGAAGACCGAAAAGGGGACAAAAACGGCGAGGGTGATGACCTCCTGCATGATCTTCAATTGTCCGAGATTCATGACCTGGTAGCCGATGCGGTTGGCCGGCACCTGCAGCAGATATTCTAGCAGGGCGATGCCCCAACTGAACAGCGCGGCCACGATCCATGGCTTGCTGGAGAGATTTTTCAGATGACCATACCAGGCAAAGGTCATGAAGACGTTGCTGCAGCAAAGCAGCGCCACGGAGCAAAGAAGCGCGCGCATCACCTGTTCCTTTCAAGTGGCGACGTCGGACCCAGCGGCCAGCCGGGTCCGACGTCGGTCAGTCGTTACGACGAAAACGTGCGGCGGCTCGTACTCGCGGGACGACCGCTGCTCGTGGTGCGCCGGCCAAGACCCAAGGGCGCGGCGCCGCGCCCAGGCCGGCGCGTCTCGGTTTTGGTCCGATTGCCCGGGGTAAAGGAGCGGCGCGGCCGCTCCGGCCGGTCGTCCGGGGCCTCGGTGGCCAGTTGCTCCGGCAGGGTTTGCCGGGCCATGCTCTTGCCCAGGGTGCGCTCGATGTCACGGATCATGGCGCCATCCTCGCGGCTGGCAAAGGTGACCGCGTCACCGGTGAGGGAGGCGCGCCCGGTGCGGCCGATACGGTGGGTATAGGCCGCCACGGTATCGGGTACATCGTAGTTGATGACGTGCGAGATGCCTTTGACATCAATGCCCCGGGCCGCAATATCGGTTGCCACCAGGATCTTGAAGGTGCCTTGTCTGAAACCGTCCATGGCCTGCTGCCGTTTGGCCTGCGAGAGGTTGCCCTGGATGGAGGTGGCCGGGAATCCAGCGGCCTCCAGTTGGCGGGCGACGTTCTTGGCCTTGTGCTTGGTGCGGGTGAAGACCAGAGCGGTGGCGAACTCCTCGCGGGCCAGCAGGTTTTTCAACAGCGCCGTCTTACGGGACTGCTCCACCGGGAAGAGCAGGTGGGTGACCGTCTCGGTCGGTTTTTCGTGGTTGATCTGCACCAGGGCCGGGTCGGTGAGCACATCCTCGGCCAGGTGCCTTACCTCGCTTGGCATGGTGGCGGAAAACAGCAGGGTCTGGCGTTCCTTGGGCAGGTGCTGCATGATCCGCCGGATATCGGGCAGAAAGCCCATGTCAAAGAGATGGTCCGCCTCGTCCAGCACCAGGGTCTCGACCTGGTTGAGTTTGATGTTGCCGTCGCGTAGATGGTCCAGCAACCGGCCGGGGCAGGCGACGATGATCTCCACGCCGGCCCGGACCTTGATGACCTGCGGGTGCTTGCCGACGCCGCCGTAAATGGTGGCGCTCTTGAGGCCGGTCTTGGCGGCCAGCCGGGTGATGTCGCCATGGATCTGCTCGGCCAGCTCGCGGGTGGGGGCGACGATCAAGGCGCGCACCTTCTTGCGCGGCCCGGCCAGCAACCGCTGCAATAGCGGCAGGACAAAGGCGGCCGTCTTGCCGGTGCCGGTCTGGGCCAATCCAAGGATGTCGCGACCGGCCAGCACCGGAGGAATGGACTGCTGCTGGATGGGGGTGGGCACGGTGAAACCGCAGGCCGTGATGTTGGCGCTGATCTGGGGATGAAAAGCAAACGATGTAAAGCTCATTGATACTCCTAAAAAAATGATTACAAGGCAACACTGCCTCGGTCCGGCCCGACGCACGGGTTGCGGCGAGGGGCAGGTATACCGGTGCCCTGAAAAATTCAAGGCGCCTAAAATGTAAGGGGGAATGGAAAGGGCGCGTGGCCTATTGGCCACTCCATGCCGGGACGGGGAAACTATGGTCCGGCCCAGTTTGGGGCCGGCAAGGGGATGGCAAGCAATGGTGGGTGAACTACGCGCCGGGGCAACCCTTTCGCCCCGACGTACACTATCGTGCCACGCCAGACACCGGTACTATGATCTACCAGCGGCTGGAGCTCTTCTTTTCCTGGGGTTTGGCCTCGTTGACCACGAGGTCGCGGTTATCGATCTTCTTGCCGTGCAGTTCCTCCATGGCCTTCTGGCCGGCGGCGCGATCCGTCATCTCGACAAAACCGAAGCCGCGGGATTGGCCGGTGTAACGATCGGAAATCACCTTGGCGCTGGTCACGGCGCCAAAGGGCACGAACATCTCGTTCAGGCTATCATCCGTGGTGCTGTAGGAAAGGTTGCCAACGTACAGTTTCATACTGGTACTCCCTTTAAG
>DYDL01000274.1 GCA_020717925.1 Desulfocapsa sp. | reverse complement strand
GCGGCGGTGCTGGCGGGGGCGATTCGGGGGCACTGGTCGGTGGAGAACCAGCCCGCGCTCGATGACGAGGTCGGAGATGTCGGACCATCCCCACGCGCGTGGGGAGAACGTAACTACCACGCGACCCCCATTTCCAGATAGCGGACCATCCCCACGCGCGTGGGGAGAACGTGGTGGACGAACTGTTCACGTTGAACCGCGACGGACCATCCCCACGCGCGTGGGGAGAACGTTGCCGACGTGCTTCGCGCTGTCAGCATCGCCGGACCATCCCCACGCGCGTGGGGAGAACACAAACACCGCCGCCTGCCACATCGCGTGCGCCGGACCATCCCCACGCGCGTGGGGAGAACGCTTTGTGTTTCTCAGCGGTATCGATTCCGAACGGACCATCCCCACGCGCGTGGGGAGAACAGTGCAGCGCGAATTGAGGGCCACCGGTAAACCGGACCATCCCCACGCGCGTGGGGAGAACATACCAGCTTTGCCGAAGACCAACATTTTCGGCGGACCATCCCCACGCGCGTGGGGAGAACGAGAAGCTGGAAGGCGCGAATCATGTCCGTGACGGACCATCCCCACGCGCGTGGGGAGAACTCTCGTGGGTCGTCGCTGCCAGGGGGCACAAACGGACCATCCCCACGCGCGTGGGGAGAACGTTTCCGTCGTTGTCGTCGTCGTCGTCGTCGTTATCGGACCATCCCCACGCGCGTGGGGAGAACATAAGGTAGGCTTTTCTTGTCGCGGCGATTTCCGGACCATCCCCACGCGCGTGGGGAGAACCAGCACTATCCCGAAGAGGAAAACACCGCTCTCGGACCATCCCCACGCGCGTGGGGAGAACGAAAAAGGAACAAAAATCCGGGCCGGAACAACCGGACCATCCCCACGCGCGTGGGGAGAACTTTTGACTTATCTCAGTGTTCATCATTATGTCCGGACCATCCCCACGCGCGTGGGGAGAACTCGAGAATAGAGGGGAAGAGGTCGAGTTCAAACGGACCATCCCCACGCGCGTGGGGAGAACTGGACCTCGCGCGGTTCGCCGTCGATATGATTCGGACCATCCCCACGCGCGTGGGGAGAACAAGGGGAGGGTGGCAGTGCTGACTTCGCGAGTCGGACCATCCCCACGCGCGTGGGGAGAACAAGGCGACGGCGAGCTTCGTATTGCTCACCGCCGGACCATCCCCACGCGCGTGGGGAGAACTAAAATCGGCCACGTCCGCGCCTCCGCGTGGTCGGACCATCCCCACGCGCGTGGGGAGAACGAATTGCGGGCGGTGCAACGCCCGCTGCCGAACGGACCATCCCCACGCGCGTGGGGAGAACCGCTTCGTCCGCCTTCACTCGCTCTTGCCGGTCGGACCATCCCCACGCGCGTGGGGAGAACGACGATTTAGGCGCGGCTCTGAGCGACAGGCGCGGACCATCCCCACGCGCGTGGGGAGAACCGAGACGGAACAAAAATCCGGGCCGGAACAACCGGACCATCCCCACGCGCGTGGGGAGAACTACAATCAGAACCGCGCTGATCCCCAGCGCGACGGACCATCCCCACGCGCGTGGGGAGAACGCGGCTTATCGTCATTGATAAGCTCGATGAGGCGGACCATCCCCACGCGCGTGGGGAGAACTCGCGGCATCGAGCGTTCGGGCGAGCATCCACCGGACCATCCCCACGCGCGTGGGGAGAACATTTCAATCCTCGATTTCATTTCTCTGTTGTCCGGACCATCCCCACGCGCGTGGGGAGAACGCCGCGTATTTCATCATGTCCATGTTTTTTGCCGGACCATCCCCACGCGCGTGGGGAGAACTTCGTGACAGTAGGGGCAGACGCGCATCAACCCGGACCATCCCCACGCGCGTGGGGAGAACTAAAGTGTTGGTTGGGTGTTGACCCCGTCTGTCGGACCATCCCCACGCGCGTGGGGAGAACGTCAGCGGGGGCGGTGTTCGCGAGGTTGAGGCCGGACCATCCCCACGCGCGTGGGGAGAACTCTGTCGATGATATGCGTCTCTTGAAAAATGCCGGACCATCCCCACGCGCGTGGGGAGAACACCGCGCCACGTCGCGCGGGCATCCGCGCGTGCGGACCATCCCCACGCGCGTGGGGAGAACGAACTCCCCCGTGGCGGGAACCGTCAACGCACCGGACCATCCCCACGCGCGTGGGGAGAACTGCGTTTTTCGTTATCATGACTGTTGTTGTTCCGGACCATCCCCACGCGCGTGGGGAGAACTGCAAAAACCTGGCCCAGCGGTGATTCTAGCTCGGACCATCCCCACGCGCGTGGGGAGAACAACGCGAGCGTCACTGACAAACAGCGGGCCGACGGACCATCCCCACGCGCGTGGGGAGAACGTCGGGCCGTTTGCCAATCTGTTCCCACAACACGGACCATCCCCACGCGCGTGGGGAGAACGAAGCGATACGGACGAAGACAACCGGACATTACGGACCATCCCCACGCGCGTGGGGAGAACGCCGGGGGGGGTATCGCGTGAGCGTGCGAAAACGGACCATCCCCACGCGCGTGGGGAGAACAGCGCGGCGTGTCCGAGTAATGAGGTTGTGACCGGACCATCCCCACGCGCGTGGGGAGAACTTGGCGTGAAATGCGTGGCACTCGCCGCGTCGCGGACCATCCCCACGCGCGTGGGGAGAACTTCCGCCCCTTACCCAGACCGAAAGAAAATATCGGACCATCCCCACGCGCGTGGGGAGAACGCGAGTGACTCCAGAGTGCACGACCTCAAACGCGGACCATCCCCACGCGCGTGGGGAGAACGCAAGCAAGGCCGTCCGAGAATGCCAGCACGCCGGACCATCCCCACGCGCGTGGGGAGAACGTTGCCGATTTGCCTCGCGCTGTCAGCATCGCCGGACCATCCCCACGCGCGTGGGGAGAACTGAAGACGGTTCGATCGAGCATCATCACAATGCGGACCATCCCCACGCGCGTGGGGAGAACCCTGGATTACCAGCGGTTTACGGAGATAGAATTATCAAGGAGCGGGTATTTAGAAAGGCTGATTCTCCTCACCCACCCATTTTTCAGCTACCAGCCAGAG
>DYDL01000273.1 GCA_020717925.1 Desulfocapsa sp. | reverse complement strand
TGAAAGCCGGCCCCAATACAATATAAAAGGGGCATCCTTACGGATGCCCCTTTTATGGACCAATGCCTCAGCCCGTCCAGCCGGGGGTACAGGCGGCCTACTTTTTGCCACCCTTTTTCTTGGCCTTGCTGTTGCTTTTGGGCGTCGTGGCTGTCTTCTTGCGGTTGGCAATAGCCAGCCTCAGATTCTCGGGCAGCCCACGGTCCTTGCCGGCCTTCTTGCGTCGGTCGGAAAGACTTTTGGCGCACAACGGCTGGCGCAAGGAAAAACCGTGTTTTTCACGGTAGGTCCGACCGGTCAGGTCGTGGGACTTCAGATGTTTGGGCGACAGCATGCGGAATTCCTGGCCGCACTCCATGCAGACGATCTTGTTCTTCTGAATGGATTTCGCCGCGCTGATGCCAACTCCCGCTCCTGCCCCGCCAGCCTCACCGGTCGCGCATCTGGCCTCTTCACTCTGTAATGCCTGAAGCGCCTTATAGGTGCTCTGCAATGCGCTGGCAACTTCATCGGTGGTCATAGCCTTCGAAGCACTCTGCGACTGAACGATATCAGCCGCCATCTCAACCAGGGACCGACTCATCTTCTCTCTCCTTTCTAAAAGTTATTCTCAAAAAAATAATTAAACGCATCTGTAGCGATAATATATAATTCGCCTTGAATCAAGTATTTTCTTCATGCATGACCAATATCAATGCATTGCAACTTTACGGTTATTACCATGAATTAAGCTACTTTGTATTCCTATGCATGCCAAACCAGATCATGTTTGTCATTATGGACTGCATTAATTTCCATGACGCTATCTTCCCGGCCGCACTGATCATAATCCAGTTGCATTGCCGCACATCATTTGCTTCTGCTGCCCGTATTGCAATAGTGAAGGATGAAAAGACGCCCATCAGGACGAGGGCGACCCAGCGGTGGTATCCGGCTTATAAGAATCGCGTCGGTCGATCATATAGTTGCTGCCGTCAAGCTTTTTGACCATGTGCTTGACCTGCGAGGCTGCGGCCGACACCTCACCGTAGTGCTTGAACTTGTCGCGCCGGCTTAAGACCACGGCGATGGACAGGCTTAACAGCCCATAAGTAGTTTCACGCCCCTGGCGATCCTTGGCGTGGTAAGCCCCGGCCTTGAGATCCTCGTGGCTCAGGAACATATTCTTCACCACCTCGAAGTTGGCCAGAACCTTCTCGCACACCGGTTGCACTTTAGCCTCTGGCACGATGATCACGAAATCGTCGCCACCCACATGACCCACGAAGCTGTTTGCCCTGGCCAACTCCTCCACCACGTTCACCGCCAGCCGCGCCACCATGAGGATAACATCATCGCCCTGGGTGAAGCCGTAACGGTCGTTATACGGTTTAAAGTTGTCGAGATCGAGATAACAGACCCCGGCGGTCTCGTCCGCCTCCAGGGTACGCTGGATAGCCCTGATAATCGAGGTGTTACCGGGCAGCCGGCTCAGGGGATTATTGTCAAACACCCGGATCATGCGGGATTCGGCCAGTTGCACCCGGGCCAGAAGTACCTCGGGCGAGGT
Source organism: Desulfocapsa sp. (assembly GCA_020717925.1). Classification (GTDB taxonomy): domain Bacteria; phylum Desulfobacterota; class Desulfobulbia; order Desulfobulbales; family CG2-30-60-27; genus CG2-30-60-27. The sequence continues at coordinate 1,527 of DYDL01000273.1, read as the reverse complement.
CGGCTCGATGATGATATCGTCCACCGGGTAAAGACGCCAATCCAGGGCAGGCAATGCCTGCCTGGGCAAAACTAGCAGGATGGGCAGATTGGCCTTCTGCAGGCAAGCCTTCACCGTGATGATGAGCTTGCGGTCGGGGCCGTCGAACCCGAACTCGGTGATGAGAAAGTCGGGCGGGTCTTCCAGGACGTAATTCACCGCATCATGCAGGGAGCGCGCGAAAATAAGCTGGTAACCCCGGGCCTCGAAAACTACCTGCCCTTCTGGAGATATAAGTTCACCCTGGCCCGCGACCAGTATCCGTGGCATAGAAATCCCTACCGACCGTCAGTCGGCCTTGGCCTCGAACTCGGCCATGATATCCAGGCTGAAGCCCTTCACCTCCCAGAGCTTCTCCTCCACTTCGACCAAAATCTCGTCCACATCGGCCGCGGTGAGATGCAAAAGCTGCCAGGCGCGCTGCTCCAGGCCCGGCACCCAGACGTCCTCGCCATGACCAAGGCCCATGCAGCGGATAATGATATCGCCGACATGGACAATAGCCGCTGCCATCTTCTCCTTTTTCGCCCCGCTCGGGTTATGGTGCATGGCCACTGGCTCCACCAGCTTGCTTGGCAGATTCCAGGTCTTGGCAAGCCAACCTCCCACTTCCGCATGGTTGAAGCCCAAAACCTCGGTCTCCGCCTCCCGCATGGAGATCCGCCGGTCATGCACCATGGCCTCGATCTCCCGGTACTCCTGGGGCAACTCCATCTTTATGGCCACCTTGCCGATATCATGGATCAAACCGGCAGTGCTGATCTCCTCGGGGTCACTGACCTGCAGCCGCCGGGCCAGTACGTTGCAGACCACGGCGCAGCCCAGGGAATGCTCCCAGAGCTCCCGGTCGTTGTCCTCCATGAACTCGAAGATCGAGGCACTGATGATAAGACTTTTGATTACACTGAAGCCCAGCAGGATGATGGCGCTCTGCAAGGAACTTACTCGCTGGGGAAAACCGTAAAAGGCGGAGTTGACCAGCTTCAGCAGCTTGGCGCCCAGGATGTGGTCCTTGCTGATCACCCGGCCCATCTGCTCGGTGGTGACGTCCGGATCCTCGGCCATCTTGGTGAGCTTCATAACCACCGCGGGCAGGGTGGGCAGATTCTTGACGTCACGCAAGGCCTGGCGGAACTTTTGTTGTTTTTCTTCCTCCATCAGACGCCCCGGGCGGCAACGGCCCGTTCCATGATCTTCTTCTTGATGTACATGAGCGGCGGCATGCCGGTCACCCGGCTGAAACGCGCCTCAATGGCCTGCAACTCCTCCTTGAGGCTCAACTCGCCCGCCACCTCGAGCGGGTGTCCGTCCACCGTGACGCTGGGTATATCCATTTTCTGAAGCCGCAGGATAAGGCTGGCGGTAAGCGGCGTGCCCTTGCCGCACAACACACGGCCATCCGGCGCTTCCACCTCCCGGGCCAGCACCATGCCCTCCGTGGCCTGAGCGGTGAGAATTTTCTGCATGCAACCTCCAGAACATGGACCA
>DYDL01000059.1:2641-16691 GCA_020717925.1 Desulfocapsa sp. | reverse complement strand
AGGTCGCGTGGCCGTTGACCGTTAAGGCTTCACGGTAAAGCGGCCTGTTCTAGCCGAGCGTTTTGGGAGTGAGCTAGGGATGAAGTACCATCGTCTTTCCTTCGACCGCTCTCTTTGTTTTTCCGGCAATCTTGACTCACTTCCTTCCTTGTGCTACATTGTAAGAAAATAGTAATAAAGTAAGGAGGATTGATTGATGTCGGTATCGACGATAACAAGTAAGGGGCAGGTGACCATTCCGGCTGATATCAGGAAATGTCTGCATCTGAAGCCCGGGGATAAAATTGATTTTCAGCTTGAGGCAAACGGCACGGCGCGAATTTTTCCCTTTTCCCGCAAGGTATCCGAGGTGTACGGGATTTTGGCGCGCCAAGGGAGCGCGGCCCTGTCGCCTGAAGAACAGGATGCCAGGCTGAAGAAGAAATTCAAGCAGGGCAAGATATGAATGCCCTCGATACGAACCTGCTTGTCCGCTTCCTGGTTAACGACGACCGGAAGCAGGCGCACAAGGTCAAGCAACTTTTCGAAACGGCGGAGCGTGCCGGCGAGGTTTTCATGCTGACTACGGTTGTGGCCCTAGAGCTCATCTGGGTGCTTTCCGCGGTTTATGAGTGTTCGCGCGCCGACATCCTTAGAGCTCTTGAGCAGCTTTGCATGCTGCCCATCGTGCATTTTGAAAACCCGACGCTGATCCAGCGTCTCATCAGCCTTGGCAGGGACACAACCATGGAGTTGCCGGATCTTTTGATTGGCCTTGCCGGCCAGTCACTTGGTTGCGAAACCACCCTCACCTTTGACCGCAAGGCCGCGCAATCGGATTTGTTCCGTTTGCCATAAACCGGCGGTTGGCATTGTTATGGCCCATGGCAATTTGCCGGGGTATCTGGTATTAGTCTGGTATCCATCTGGGAATAATATTTTTAGATGGACGCTATCAGCGGTCGGCAAGGAAACTTCATCAAGTAAGCACGTGACAAGGTGGAAACGAACATGAACGGCATATCATTCATCGGCGGCGGCCGCATGGCGGAGGCCATGATCAGCGGCCTGCTGGCCGCCAAACTGGTGGCGGCCGACCGGGTGTGGGTCGCTGACCCGGATGCGGCCCGGCGCGAGTTGCTGCATAAGGAATACGGGGTCAAGGTCTTCGAGGATGCCGTCGCGGTCTGGGGCAACGATCTGGTGGTGCTGGCGGTCAAGCCCCAGGTGGTGGAGAAGGTGCTTGGACAGTGCCGAGCGGTAGCCGGCGCCAACCATCTGCTGGTCTCCATTGCCGCCGGTATCTCCATCGCCACTCTGGAGGGTGCGCTGGCCGGCAGCAATGCCCGGGTGATTCGCGTCATGCCCAACACCCCGGCCCTGGTGCAGCAGGGGGCAACGGCCTTGAGCGCCGGCACCCTGGCCTCGGCCGATGATCTGAAGACGGCGCAAAAACTCTTTGATGCGGTGGGCGTCAGCGTCATCCTGCCCGAGCATTTGCTCGACGCGGTTACCGGGCTCTCCGGTTCCGGGCCGGCCTATGTCTTGAGTTTTATCGAGGCCATGATCGACTCCGGCATCAAGGGTGGGCTCGACCAGACCACGGCCCGCACCCTGGTCTTGCAGACGGTGCTCGGCACCGCCACCATGGCCATGCAGACCGGTGAGCACCCCGCCCAGTTGCGGGCCATGGTCACCTCTCCTGGCGGCACCACCATTGCCGGGCTGCAGATCATGGAACGGGCCGGTTTTAACGGTATTGTCATGGAGGCGGTAGAGGCGGCGGTGCGCCGTTCCCAGGAGTTGGGAAAACCGCGCGCATAGGGATATGGCGGAAAAGATGACCAGGTTACAGGTCCGCAAGATCGGCATCATCCTGAAGACCGGCTCGCCCGAGGCCAAGGCCATAGGCGAGGAACTGTCCGGCTGGTTCGCCACCAAAGGTATTCAGTCGGTCTTCGACGCCATCACCGCTGACCTTGATATGCTGTTGATTCTCGGCGGGGATGGCACCCTGCTGCATGTGTCGGATCAGGCGAGCCGCCTCGGGATTCCGGTGGTCGGCATCAACCTGGGCGACCTCGGCTTTCTCACCGAGGTGGCGGTTAACGAACGGTTTGTGGATTTGGAAAGCATTCTCACGCAACCGGTGACGATCGAGGAGCGCATGATGCTCAAGGCCCGCCGCTGTTGCGGCGGTGACACCACACCATGGCAGCATGCTTTGAACGACGTGGTGATAGCCAAGGGCAGCAGTGATCAGGTGGTGTACCTTTCTGCCTGGGCGGATGATGAATTGATCACCACCTACAAGGCCGATGGTCTGATCTTTTCCACCCCGACCGGTTCCACGGCCTACAACCTTTCGGCCGGTGGCCCCATCGTCCACCCCGGCCTGCATTCCATCCTGGTGACCCCCATCTGCCCCTTCATGCTGGAAAGCCGCGCCGTGCTTTTGCCCGCCGCCCTGCGGTTGCGCGTCAAGGTTGCCGGCCTGGCCGGACCGGTACGGGTGATGGTGGACGGCCGCCTGGTCTGGGACATGGGCGAACAGGACATGCTGGAGGTGGAGACGCTTGAAACCCCGCTGCGGCTGATCAGCGCCCCGCGGAAAGGCTATTTTGACATCCTGCGCAGCAAGCTGAACTGGGGCGGCGGCCGGATCGAGTCGCGTTAATTGGCTGAACAAGTTATACTATCCAACAGCCTCTTACTCTGACAGGAGTTTCTCCGTGCACCCCTCGTTTGCCAGGCTGAAGTCCATTGCCTTTATCCGTTACCCGGTTTTCCTTGCCATCCTGCTGGCGTACACCGGTTTCATGTCGGAGCGGGGCGGGTTGCCTGGCCTTTTACCAGCCTGGCGCTTTGAGATGCCGCTTCTGCTCTACGCTTACTTCTGTCTCAATCTGATAACCCGCAAGTCCAGACTGCAACCCCTGCTTACCGCTCTCCCCATCCTGCTGACCTATGGGGGGTTCGACATTTACTTCATGCAGCTTGGCCGCTTACCCCGTATCGCCGAGTTGACCGAGCTGCCGGAGTTGTTCCAGGTACTTTCGACAGGCAACAAAGTGCTTGCAGCCATAGCGGTGACCGCGCCCCTGCTGGCCATTCTTGCCTCCCTGGAGCCGCGCCGTTTCAAGGCTTTTGTTTTGGCCGTGCTGCCACTGCTTGCCCTTGTCGCAAGTGTTGAATTTTCTCCTAACGCCTTTATCCGAGCCTTTCAGGCCACGCAGCAAGAGATCGTTTTTTTCTCCGATCTGTTAAGCGCCGCCGGTAACGGCCGCATCAGCATGATGCTCTTCAATGAGGCAAGGAGGGTAAGTTGTCGGGAAAAAACCACTTGTTACCTGGGGAAATCCGTCCATGCCGACGAATTTGCCAAGCTGGTGGACGCGGTGCGGGGCGAACGGGATCAGCGAAATATTCACATGGTGGTGCTTGAGAGTTTTTTTGATCCTGCCCTCATGCGCGCTGCCCGTTTTTCTAAAAAGCCGGTACATCCGGCCTTTGAGAAGCTCTTCAAGGACAAGGCGGGGTTTACGGTTTCGCCGGTTTTCGGCGGCGGCACGGCGCAGGCCGAATTCGAGTTACTCTGCGGGGTGCCGGCCCTGCGGGAAATCTCGGGCATTGAGTTCGATGTGTTCACCGGCGCCAGGACCATATGCCTGCCCAACCTGCTAGCCCAGGCGGGTTATCAGACCATGGCCACCAATTCCTTTAAGCCTGACTTTTTTAATTCCACCAATGCCTATGCCGGCCTGGGCTTTGAAAATATCTATTATCCCAGAGAGTATGCCCAGGGCCGCGAGACGTATCTGACCACCGGTGATACGGCGGAAGAAGAGTTTATGTTCGATGGCGTGCTGTTATCCCAGAACCTGAAGTTTATCGCCAAACGCCTTGCCGAGGCCCCTGATAAGCCCATTTTCAACTATGTCATCGGCATGTATGGCCATTCATACCATGCGATCAACCATGATAAACGACCCAAGGTCATCGAGATGGGCGGAGATTACCAGGACGAACAATTTGAGAGGGCGGTCAATCAGTATTATTACCGTACCGAGGCCCTGGCCGATTTTGTGATTGAACTGCGGCGGATCGACCCGAAAAGCCTCATCATTCTGGTGAGCGACCATCTGCCTGGTTTTAGCAACGGCCCTGAAACCTATGCGCGCCTTGGATACCTGGATGGCAAGGAGGACGCCATCCATATGAATCGTATCTATTTTGTGGAAAACGGCAAACCGATAAAATACAGCCCCATGCATCACTACGACGTGCCGAAGTTCGTGCTCAACTATGTTACCAAGGGTAAATATTTCACTACCCATCCCTGTATTATTGACGCGGCCGACACGGCCACTGCCAAGGACACCTGCCGGGATGAATACATGACCATCATGGGGCAGGCCATGGAAGACAAGGCGGCCGAGCCATGAAGGCAGATCACCTCCACCAGCTTTCCATGCGTGACTTATGATCAGAAAAATACGGTTGCTTTCCTTTGTCGTGCTGCCTTTGCTCCTGGCGGCCTGCCAGTTTGCGGGTAAGCCTGTCATCCAAGCCGGCAAAACGGCGCACCTGACCCCTGCAACCCCGGCGCCACTTCGCTTTGTTACCCGCGGGACCGCGTTGATCGATCTTCGCGGGCAAGGGCCGCTCTTTTTTCGGGGGATCGGTTACTCTCCCTATCTGTCCGGCGAAACCCCGGTGCATGGGGCAGCGCCAGGGGATGACGGCCGTTACCTGGAACACTTCGCCCTTTTTCGCGAGCTGGGCGTGAACTACCTCCACGTCTTCCCGCGTCTCATGCCGCCTGGCTTTTTTACGGCGCTTGACCAGAGCGATCTGGTCTATGGTCAGGATATCTGGGTGCTAGGCACGGCGGAGGATTTCCTTGACCAGACTTTTCAGGCGCAAACCCTTGAGCAAATCAAGGAGGTCATCGATCACACATACGCGGTCGGGCGTCCGGAGCGTCTGGTGCTGTTTTCCATCGGCGATGAGTTACAGGCCGAAGCAGTATCCCGCACCGATGCCCGCCATCCCGATGTGCATGACTATCAGGGCAAACATGTGGTCGTGACCAACCGCACCCCTACCGAGGTGGCGCTTGCCCGCCTCATTGACCAGGCCATGGATTATGAGCTGACGCGCCATGGACAACGTCATCTCTATACCCATACGAGTTGGACTCACATCGGCCCGCTCGCCAATCGACCGGATCTGGAGGTGGCGCGGGACAGCATACTGGTGCCTGACATGGGCGATCTGATTTGCCTGAACGTCTATACCTATGCGCGCGGCGTTTTGACATCGCCGCCCGGGTCGGTCACTGGCACTGCCTACCAGGGCTATCTTGAAGAACTCGCGGCTGCCACGACGAAACCGTTACTGATAACCCAGGTGGGACTCTCAACCTCCCCGTTTGAGCCGAAGCCCTGGGTGCCCGGGTTCGGTGGCCACCGGGTAGAGGACGTACCAGCAACCTTGCGCTCGGTCTGGCAGGATGTGCGGTCGGCGCGCGGCCGCGAGAAATACTGCGGATTTGTCTTCTTTGAACTCCACGACGAATGGTGGAAAAGCAACAAGAGCCCGGCCGAGGCCACCAGGCAAGACGAAGATGACCCTGAGCAATGGTTCGGCATTTACGCGGTGGGAAAAGGCAATACCTTGACCCCCAAAGGGGATATCCCGCAAACCGTGCGCGACCTTTTTATTTCAGATGACAGACCTTAGGGGCTCGTCCCTGTTCAGCCCTTTTTCTCGATCCCGTACTTCTTCATCTTGTATTGTAACAGGCTTTTGGTTATCCCAAGGTTGTCGGCGGCGTGGGTCTGGACAAAGTCAGCCCTGGCCAGGGCCTTGCGGATCATCTCCTCCTCGATGGTGTCCAGCACGTCAGGTAGCCTGGCTTCCTGGCGCAGCAACGAGTCCAGGTCAAGGCCCGCCGTCGGCACGGGCTTGCGGGTTCCGACCGGATCAGCCTGCACGTCATTTTTGGCGATGTAGTCGTTGGAGCACAGGATGCAGGCCCGGTTGATCCGGTTTTCCAGTTCCCTGATATTCCCCGGCCACGGCAGGGTGGTAAGGTAGTGCAGGGCCTCGGGGTCAATCCGCAGATTTGGCCGGTTGAGTTCCCGGCTGTACTTTTCGATGAAGTGGGCGACCAGCGGGGGGATATCGTCGATCCTCTCCCTGAGCGGCGGCAGGTGGATCTGCAGCACGTTCAGGCGGTAGTAGAGATCCTCGCGAAAGGCGCCGGTGTCAACCTCTTCATTGAGGTTTTTATTGGTGGCGGCCACGATCCGGGTGTCCACCCGGATCGTTTTGCTGCCGCCGACCCGCTCAATGGTTTTCTCCTGCAGAACCCGGAGGAGTTTGGGCTGCAAGGAGAGGGGCATGTCGCCCACCTCATCCAGGAACATGGTGCCGTTGTGGGCCAGTTCAAACCGGCCCTTGCGCAGGGCGACGGCACCAGTGAAGGCGCCCTTTTCATGACCGAACAGTTCGCTCTCCAGCAGGGATTCGGGCAGGGCCGCGCAGTTGATGGAGATGAACGGTCCCTGGTCGCGCGGGCTGTTGTAGTGCACGGCCCTGGCCACCAGTTCCTTGCCAGTGCCCGACTCGCCGGTGATCAGCACCGCGGAGGGGGTGGGCGCCACCTTTTCGATGAGCCGGAAAACCTGTTGTATCTTGGGGTTTGTACCCACCATGCCGGCGAAGCCGTGCCCCCCTCGCATGGCGTCACGCAGGCGGCGATTTTCCTTGATGAGCGTATAGTACTCCACCGCCTTGCGGATGTTCACCACCAGCTCGTCATTGTTAAACGGCTTGGTCAGGTAGGTGAAGGCGCCGGCCTGCATGGCGGCGACGGCCATGTCCACCTCGCCGAAGGCGGTGATCATGATGACCGGCAGATCGAAGTCAATGGTCTTCAGGGTTTTCAAGAGTTCCAGGCCATCCATGCCCGGCATGCGCATGTCGGTCAGCACCAGGTCGAGGTCGGTGTCCTGGGCGATCTTGAGGCCCTTGTCAGCGCTGCTGGCGGTGAAGACCTCAAAGCCCTCTTCCGACAGGAGTTCCGACAGGACGACCAGATAATTGGGCTCGTCGTCCACGATGAGGATGGTGTGCATGATCGTTTTCTCCCAGGCGGGCCGAGGCTAAGCGTGCCACTAATTTTTGCCGGTGTTTTCCTGCGCAATGGATGCCGACAGGGGCAACTGGTTGGTCCAGTATACGAATTCGTCTGGGTTTGAGAAAGGGATTTTCATGCGTGCCAATAGTGCCTCCCAGGGTGGCAGTTCGTGGAAATCCGTGCCGCCGCTGATCAGCATACCATGGTGTCGGGCCAGTTCAACGAGCCGGGTGCAGATGCGGGGAGTGTGGTTGGGGTAGAAGGCTTCAATCCCGGCCAACCCCTCGGCGCGCAACGCGGCTACGATAGCGGGCAGCGTGTTGAGCGAGGGGTCCGGACCGGCCGGGTGGGCCAGCACGGCCACGCCGCCGGCCTCTCTGATCAAGCGGATCGCCTCGCTGGTGGGAAATTGGCAGCGCGCCACATAGGCCTTGGCGCCTTTGCCCAGAAAGCGGGCAAAGGCCTCGTCAAAGGAGCGGACAACCCCCTTCCGTCGCAGTAAATGGGCGAAATGGGGTCGGCCTACCTGGCCATGGGCCAGACCGGTAAGCTCGGCGTGGGTGACTGGCAGGCCAAGGGCCTGTAACTTGTCGATCATGGCCAGGTTGCGGGCATGCCTGGCCTGTTGAATGGTTTGCAGGCCAAGCAGCAGCGGCGGGTAATCATGCCTTAGACCGTAGCCCAGGATATGCACGGCGCGGTTGTTGTGCCAGGCGCTGATCTCGATGCCGGGGATCACGGTGACACCCGCCACACTACCCTGGGCCAGGGCCTCTGGCACGCCGGCCATGGTGTCGTGGTCGGTGAGTGCGATGGTGGTAAGCCCCAGGCCGCGGGCCTTGCTGACCATCTCGCCCGGGAAGAGGGCGCCATCGGAAAAGGCGGAATGGATGTGCAGGTCAAAGTTGATCATGGGGTGCCAGGTTTTCTATACTAACCGCGCGGATGACCGGATGCAAGCAAGGTTTCCCAGGCTGATGTTGAGCAACGGGCCTGATATCGGCGGAGTGGAAAAATTTCTTACTGGACGAGAGTATGCTAGGTTTTGCCTCGTGGTTGGGATACAATTGGAAAAATCGCGCCGAGCCGGTATAGTGAGTTCAGTCCGGCGGTTGCGTGACCGGGTGGCGGGCATTGATCGTGACACAACGTAGAGGAGGGAAGCATGGCCCAGATTGACGCCTTTTTCAAGTTGATGAACACCCAGGGGGCCTCGGACCTCCACATGGTTGCCGGCCAGCAGCCGGTGCTCCGGGTCCATGGCGACATGGAGCGCGTGAAGTACGCGGTGATGGAGAACAACGAACTGAAGGCCATGCTTTATGAGATCGTCCCGGAAGAGCGGGTCAAGCACTTCGAGGAAACCGGCGACGTGGATTTCGCCTACGAGATTCCAGGCCTGGCCCGTTATCGCGGTAACCTGTTCAATCAGCGTAACGGCATTGGCGCTGTTTTTCGGGAGATTCCGAGCGACATTCTCACCATCAAGCAGCTTGGCCTGCCATCGGTCATCTCCCGGCTTTCCACCTTGCCCAAGGGGTTGGTGCTGGTCACCGGCCCTACCGGCAGCGGTAAGTCCACCACCCTGGCGGCCATTATCGACGAGGTCAACAAGAACCGCAAGGATCATATCCTGACCATCGAGGATCCGATCGAGTTCGTGCACCGGAGTCAGAATTGCGTTGTCAATCAGCGCGAGGTCGGGGTCCACACCAGAACCTTTGCCGCGGCCCTGCGTGGCGCCCTGCGCGAGGATCCCGACGTTATCCTGGTCGGCGAGATGCGCGACCTGGAAACCATTGCCCTGGCCATGGAGGCCGCCATGACCGGCCATCTGGTGTTCGCCACCCTGCACACCCTGAATGCCTCCAAAACCGTGGACCGCGTCATCGAGATTTTCCCCGCCTCCCAGCAGGCCCAGGTCCGTTCCACCCTGGCCGACGCCTTGAAGGCCGTGGTTTCGCAGACCCTGTTCAAGCGGGTGGACATCAAGGGTCGGGTGGCGGCCCTAGAGATCCTCATCTGCACGCCGGCGGTGCGCAACCTTATCCGTGACGCCAAGACCTACCAGATTCCCTCCACCATGCAGACCGGCAAGAAGTACGGCATGCAGACCCTGGACGATGCCATCATGGAGATTCTCCAGAAGGGGATGATTTCGCCGGATGACGCCTATACCAACTCTATCGACAAATCCAAATTCCTACCCTTCCTGCGCAAGGCGCCAACGGATTTCACCGACGTCTGACAGCGGCCGCGCTATGGCAGAAACGGCCGGGCCGTCCAGGCCTGGCCGTCCGCCGAGGCAAAGGTGACGGTGCCGTGCCTGCCGGTGCGCCAGGTGGCGATGGGGTTGGGCTGCTTTATCTCCCAGCCCAAGGTGTTGCCGCCATCCTTCTCTTTCCCTGAAACGATTATCATTGATGGAGCCACGGCCGCGAGAAAAGGGGCGCTGCTGGAGGTGGTGGCGCCGTGATGGGCGGCGAGCAGCACGTCCGCCCGCAGGGGCTGGCCGCTTTGTACCAGTTGCTCTTCCTCCGCTTGGCCGATGTCGCCGGGCAGGAGCATGGCGGTCTGGCCGTGTTCCAGGCGAAGCACCAGGCTTTGCTGGTTGACGGACTGGCTCTCCTGGTCCGACAAATGGAACCCGGCCAGGTTTTGCAAGCGCGTGCCACCATCTTCGTAAAGCACCTCGCCTGGCCGCGGGATGCGGATCTCTATATCCAGACTACGGGCCAGTGCCAGCATCTGGTTATATCGGGGGTCTGGAGAGGTAGTGGTGTTAACCCACAGGACTTTGGGCCGGAAACGTTCCAGGAGAAAGCCCACCCCATTGAAGTGGTCGGTGTGGGGATGGGAGACGACGATCTGCTCCAGCCGGCTGATCCGGTTTTTCCAGAGAAAGGGGGCAACCAGCCGGCTGCCGACGTTGGCGTCCGTGGTGCGGCTGCCGCAGTCTACCACGATGGTTTGGCCATGCGGCAGTTGCATGACCACGGAGCTGCCGTCCCCCACGTCCACCACCGATACCGCGGCCTCTGAGCTGGCCCGGGCCGTAAGCACGGTTTTAACCGGGCCGCAGAGCAGCAATAGCAAACAGGTTGCGGTCACCCAAGGCACGAGGGTGCGGTTTTTAATGAACCAGATGCTGGTCAGTCCAAGATAGTACCAGGTGATTTCCCAGGGGTTCGGGGTGGGCAGCCAGATGGAGGCAAGCGGCAGGGTGGCGAGCCGGGTGATGATCAGGTCGGTGGCCTCCAGCCCCCAGGTGCCAGCCTTGAGCAGCAGGGCGGCGGCAGTCGTGGAGCAGGGCAGTACCAGGCCAGCCATGAGTCCCAGCAGCAGGCTCCAGATGCAGAGCAAGGGTTCGATCAGCAGGGTGGCCAGTGGGGCGATGGGCGAGAAGCGGTTGAAGTGGTAAAGCATGAGCGGCAAGGTTCCGGCCATGGCGGCCAGGGAAACGAGAAGGGTGGCGCGCAGCCAACTCCATAATTTGGTGAGCATCCTCGGCTGCTCACCAGGCGTTGCGGGAGGTTGGATCGACGCCGTGATGAACGGGGCGGCACAGGCAATGCTCAAGACGGCGGCAAAGGAGAGCTGGAACGAAACCGCGCCGAATGCCTCGGGTGTCACCAGCAGCATGAGCAGCGCGGCAATGGCGAGGTTGGTGCGCACGGCCCACTGCCGGTCCATGACCAGGGCCAGAATAAAGACGACCACCATGATGAGGGAGCGGATCACCGGGGTGTAGAAGCCGGCGATCAAGGCGTAGCCGGTCAAGGGTAAGAGGGTGGCCAGGGCGCCGATTTTTTTGATCGGCGCCGTAAGCAGGAGCCAGGGGGATCGTTTGAGGAGCCAGATGATTACGCCCCCGCAGCACCAGGCCAGCAACGCCATGTTCAGGCCGGAGATGGCCAGCAGGTGCATGGTGCCGGTCGTCTTGAAGTTTTCCAGGACAGGTTCGGGTATTTCGCTGGTTTCCCCCAGGATAATGGCCTTGTAAACCCCCAGGTTGGGGGGCTCGATAGTCTGATCGAGAAAATGGCTGAGGCGGTAACGCAGCCGTTCGGGCAGGTAGCGCAGCCGGTGCCATGAATCCTGGTCTTGCTGGCTACGGATTCTGGCGATGAAAACAGGTGCTGCCACCCATCCTTTTATCCAGATGGACTGGCGGGCGAGGTGGGCACGGTAGTCAAAGGCTCCGGGGGTGGTGGCGGGTCGCACCGGCGATAGGGTTGCCCGGGCGATGACCCGGTCACCGGGGAGCAGATCCGGGGGCGGGGGGCCTGGCATGGTAAGGCGGACCAGCCCCTCGGCAGGCATGCTGGCCGAGGGCTTTACAAGCTGCTCGGCGTGAACGATCAGGGTGCTGGTTTCCCCATTGGTGGTGGGCATGCGTGTCAGCACGCCGATCAGGCTGACCTCTTGCTTGGCCAGAATCTGTCTGGCAATGTGACCGTGGGCGCGCGGGGGGGCAAGGTCCGGCTCGCCATGCAGGAGACCGGCACAGAAAAAAAGGGCGCCCAGCAGGGCCAGGGCGGCGGTAAGCCGCTTTTTCTTCAGGAGGATAATGAGGAGGGAACCTGCCAGCGCCGTGGACATTCCCATGCAGAGCCAGGGCGGCACAGCGACACCAAAGTCGGCCATGCCTAGCCCGGCGGCAAAACAGAGAACCGCGCTAAAGAGCAGGTCGTCCTTAGCCGCTGGCCGGTAAGCGAGTTTTTTGCTGGTCATTTGTGCCGACAGAATTCATCATTTCAGGGCGTTGCGGTTTTTTCCCGCTGACCGGGTCGGGGGAAGGTCAATCGAGGAAATGTTTCAGTTTATCCCTTCTGCTGGAGTGACGCAGCCGGTTCAGGGCCTTTTTCTCGATCTGCCTGATCCTTTCCCGGGAGACATTGAAGCGCTTGCCGATCTCTTCCAGGGTGTATTCGGCGTCCTCGCCAATGCCGAAGCGCAAACGGATGATCTTTTCCTCGCGCGGGCTTAAGGTGGTCAGGATGCCGGTCACCCGGTCGGAAAGCTCCTTGCTCTTGACCGCCTCGTAGGGGGAGACGGATTCCTGGTTTTCCAGGAAATCGCCCAGGGTACTGTCGTCGTCGCCGACCGGCGTTTCCAGGGAGATGGGTTCCCGGGAGGCCTCGAGAATGGCGAGGATTTTGTCCATGGGAAGTTCGGTTTTTTCCGAGATCTCCACCGGGGTAGGCTCGCGTCCCAGTTCCTTTAACAGGGAGTAGAAGGCCTTGAAAAATTGGCTCCGCAGTTCCAGAAAATGCACAGGCAACCGGATGGTGCGGGTTTTGTCGAGGATGGCGCGGGTGATGGCCTGTCTGATCCACCAACTGGCATAGGTGCTGAACTTGTTGCCCTTGGTGTAGTCGAAACGGAAGACGGCGCGCATCAGGCCGAGGTTGCCTTCCTGGATTAGGTCGGCGAGGCTCAGGCCTTGGTGCATATAGCGCTTGGCAATGCTGACCACCAGCCTAAGGTTGGCCTTGATCATGGCGTCCTTGGCCACCTCGATGGAGCGGGTGTAAAGGTCGACCTTGTTCTGCATTTCCTGCAGGTTGGGCAGGTAGGAGTGGCGCCTGGCGGCCACGGTAACCGTTTTGACCATGAAGTTGAGATGCTGCTTCTTGGGCTTCAGGGTAGGGTCGCGTTTTTCCCAGAGGTCGAGGCGTTCGACAAGATGAATCATTTCGGTCACACCGGATTCATCCTCCCGAATGACCTTGATGATGGCATCGAAACCGTTGCGGATGGTCTTACTGTATTTTTCTTCCTCGGACGGGGTCAGGAGGTCAAACTTGCCCATCTCCCGGAGGTAGGTGGTGGTGGTTTCTTCCGGTTCCTGGAGGTCATCGCGGGATGACAGGCCACCTTCCTTCTTGGGAGCGTCACTGTCCCCGTCCTCCAGGGACGCCTTTTCCCAATCCGTTTCAGCCTCTTTGTCCTTGTCGGCGCCGCTGGTATTGATTACCTCTATATTGTTCTCATGGAGGAAGTCGAAGATCTTGTCAATGGCGGCGGGATCTTTGTCTTCCGGAATGATGGCGTTGAGGAGGGAGAGGCTAACGTAGCCATCGTCTTTACCAGCTTCAAGCAATTTGGCTTTGATTTCTGCTGACACGGGCGTGCTTCTCCTGGCTAATGCATGACAAGGTTTAGTCAAGTAATGGCGAAACTCTTAAATTTAGCATCATTTGTCTTTATTATCAAGACAAAAATTGAAACAGTTGGCGCGGATGGGTAGTTGCGTGTGCGCGACTTTGGGCCGCTACGCAAAAGGCAGACCAACCTTGTTGATTGCAGTTTCATTTGCTTAGTTTATATTCTATCATTTGTAATAGTCGAACCCAAAGTTTATTAGGAGTTAGCGCTTACCTCCGTTGGGCGTGACCATCATCATTTGCGAAGGCAGAATACAAAAAATATAATCCCGGGTAAATGACAAATTTATTAGGAGGCGGATATTTATTATATGCTGGAAAGACAAGGAGTTGTGGCATGAATATGCAGGGTGACACCATTGCCGCCAGGGTTGGCCGGAGCAAGGTCTTTCAGGCGCGAGGCAGTGGCCTTCTCATGCATGTCACCTCCCTGCCCGGGCCTGGCGGCGTCGGGACCCTGGGACGGGGCTGCCTTGCATTTCTTGACTTTCTGGTAACAGCGGAGCAGCAGTACTGGCAGTTTCTGCCCCTGGTTCCTACTTGCGGCGTCTTTGGCCACTCTCCCTATGCGAGTTTCTCCGCCTTTGCCGGCAATCCTTTGCTCATTGACCCCCAGGAACTGGTGGATGACGGCTTGCTTACAGGCAAGGATCTTCTGGATGCCCCGGAGTTTTCCGAATATCTGGTGGAGTTCGACAAGGTCGAACCGTGGAAGAAGGCGCTTCTGCAACGCGCCTTTGCCACGTTTATCAAT
>DYDL01000059.1:1954-2342 GCA_020717925.1 Desulfocapsa sp. | reverse complement strand
CAGTGTCGACGTCTGGGCACTGCCGGACGGCTTTGACCTCCATCCCAAAACCCGCGGCCCGGTTGCGGTGGCCGGCGTGCCGCCTGATTATTTCAGCGCCACCGGCCAGCGCTGGGGTAACCCGCTTTACCGGTGGAACGATCCCAACGGGCAGCCCAATGAGTCGCTATTGGAGTGGTGGCAGGAACGCTTCCGTCATACCTTCCGGATGATGGACATTGTGCGGGTTGACCACTTCCGGGGTTTTGCCGCTTACTGGGAGATACCAGCCGAGGAGAAGACCGCGGTCAACGGGCAATGGGTCAAGGGGCCGGGCAGACCATTTTTTGAACGCATGGTCCAGGAACTAGGGCCCTTGCCCATCATTGCCGAAGACCTCGGGCTCATG
>DYDL01000059.1:0-1675 GCA_020717925.1 Desulfocapsa sp. | reverse complement strand
ACGGCGATTACCGCGATCATTCCCATGCAGGATGTCCTGGGGTTTGGCGCCGATTGCCGGATGAATCTGCCCGGCACTGCCCTCGGCAACTGGCGGTGGCGCTGCGCCGCACGCTATCTTAACGATGAGGTTGCCCGTCGTCTGGCGGACGAGACCCGTTTCTACGGCCGGGGCCGCATAGCGGGCCAGATTGAGGCTGACCGCTAGGGGAAAATGGTGGCAGGCAAGGCGGAGGGCGGCATGCAGGTTCTGGCCTTACTGGGTAGCCCGAGGAAGGGTGGCAATTCCGAGGTGCTGATGGAGGCCGTCGTCCGCGGGATGGCTCAGGCGGGCGGCAGGGTGGAGGTTGTCCGGCTCTGCGATCTCAAGATCAGCCCCTGCATCAGTTGCGGCGGTTGCGACGCGACTGGCGCGTGCGTTGTCAAGGATGACATGACCGCGCTTTACCCCAAGATTCTGGCGGCCCACCGCATCGTCCTCGCCTCGCCTATCTTTTTCTACGGTATCACCGCCCAGGCCAAGGCCTGCGTGGACCGGTGCCAGGCCCTCTGGAATCGCAAAAAACTGCTGCGCGCCAAGGGGCAATGGCAACAGAACCCGGACCAGAAAGGTTTTCTGCTGGCCGTGGCCGCCACCCACGGGGAAAAGGTCTTTGACGGCGCGGCCCTGTGCATGAAATACGCTTACGACGCCATGGGCTTTCTCTACGGCGGCGACTTCATGGTCAAGGGCATCGACCGCCGGGGCGAGATGGCGGCTGATGCGCTGAAATTAAAGGAGGCCGAGGAGGCTGGCCGGCGCTTTATGGCATAGGCTGGTGCTTGTGCTTTTTAAATCTGGCCAGTTTTCACCACTCGGTTCTCACCGGATACTGGCTGATATGTGGGTCTGGGGTAAGGATAACAAGCCCGCTGGCGATAGCCTGGCAGACAATCATCCGGTCAAACGGGTCTTTGTGATATTCCGGCAGGCGGGCAAGCTGGAATACCGCTGCCTCATCTAGCGATAGGCTTTCAATGTTGTGGCGGGTGCGCCAGGTGTGTACAAACTCATGCGGTGGCAATGGCAGGGGGAGTTTCCCAAGCTTGTGTTTGACGATAATCTCCCACGCTGACGCCACACTGAGGTAAACTTCGTTATCCGGGTTGGCGAAAAGCTCCCGCGCCGGTCTTGATAATTCCGGGGCATTGCTGATGATCCAGAGGAAGGTGCAGGTGTCCAGCAGGATATTCACAGACAGGTCTCGAATTGCCCGATAACTTCATCCGGCAGTTCGTCAAAGAATGCCGGCGGCACGCTGAACCCGGTCTTGGCAAGGCCGAACGGGCGTTTTGATTTTAGCGGATTGCTGATGTGACGTATCTCCGCGATTGGTTTGTTGCGCTTGCAGAGAATAATCCTCTCGCCCTTCTCTACCTCGTCCAGATAGTGGGAAAGGCGGGTTTTGGCTTCGTGGATGTTAATAGTTATCATGATAGTTAAATAGTAATCCAAGTAGTTGATCAAGTCAATGATGGCAACATGATGGCAACAAGGGGGTTTCTTCTTTTCTGTTGACAAAAGAAGGTCCATCATATAGAAATTGCCACTCATTCATGGCCCCTTCGTCTAGCGGTCTAGGACGCTGGCCTCTCACGCCGGTAACACGGGTTCGAGTCCCGTAGGGGTCACCATG
>DYDL01000272.1 GCA_020717925.1 Desulfocapsa sp. | reverse complement strand
GGTGACTTGCTGCCGCCGGCGGCCAGCAGTTCGAGGTAGCGGGGCACGAAGGAGTCGCCCTCCTGCTGGTAGCGGCGGTAGAGGGCGAGGACCAGCAGTTCGCCAAAGGCGTAGGAGTAGACGTAGCCCGGGGTGTTCAGGAAGTGGGGGATGTACGACCACCAGACGTCATAGTCCGCAGTCAGGGTCACCGAGTCGCCGAACATGGCCTGCTGGCTATCGCGCCACAGTCGGGCGAAGTCTTCGGGCGCCAGTTCGCCGTGCTCCTTCCTTGCGGTGTGAATGGCGTCCTCGAAACGGTTCATCGCCACCTGGCGGAAGACCGTGGCAAAGATCGATTCCAGCTTCTGGCAGACAAAGGCCTGTCTCTCCTTGAGGTCGGTGAGCCGCTCCAACTGATCGGTGAAGACCAGCAGTTCGGCGAATACCGAGGCGGTCTCGGCCAGCACCAGGGTGGTGTGGCTGTTAAAGTAGCCTTGGTCGGCTGCCAAAAACTGGTGCACCCCGTGGCCAAGCTCGTGGGCCACGGTGGCGACATCGCGCAGGTTGCCGGTGTAGTTCACCATGATGTAGGGGTGGACCTGGGGCACGCAGGGATGGGCAAAGGCGCCGCCGCGCTTGCCCTCCATGATTGGGGCGTGGATCCACTGCTTGTCGAAAAACATTGACGCGACATCAGCCATTTGTGGCGAGAATCTGCGAAAAGCGGTGAGCACCATGTCGCGGCATTCGGGCCAGGTGATGGCGCTGTCCGGCAGCGCGGGCAGGGGGGCGTAGCGGTCGTAGTCCAGCAGTTCGGGAAGCCCGAGCAGGCCACGCTTCAGCCGGTAATAGCGGGCCGGGATATCGTAGCGGGCCGTGACCTCGCGCACCAGCACCTCCACCGTGCTGTCGGCCAGCTCGTTGCTCAGATTCATGGCGCTCAGCCAGAAGCCATAGTGGCGCAGCCGGTCTTCGATCATCTTGTCGGCCAGCACGGTGTTGAAGATGTGGCAGAGGATGTGCAGGTTGTCTTGCAGCCCCTTGGTGAGGTCGGTTGCGGCCTGGGCCCGCAGCGCGCGGTCCGGGGCGTAGAGGTCGGCCAGTACCTCCTCCTCGGTGCGCTTTTCCTGGCCAAAGGTCAGGTGGCCCATGAGCTTGTCGAACAGGGTGGTCCAACTTCCCCGGCCCACCGGGGCGATCTCCAAGAGCAACGTCTCCTCGCTCTTGGAGAGCAGGTGCGGGGCATAGCGCCGCATGCTTTCCAGGTAATGGCGGAAATGGCCTATCTCTGGTGCCTGGCAGAGACGATCAGCCGTGGCCGCCTCCAGGTTGTTCCACTCCAGTTCAAAAAACACGGTCTCGGTGCCCACCCGGCTCGCCACCTCGCGGATGTGCTGCAGAAAGGCGGCCGCCTCGGCATTGCCGGTCTGGGTGGTGAAGTGCAGGAAGGCCAGGGTGGCGAGGCGGCCCAGGGTGGTGGATACCTCCTCCAGCCCCTGGACCAGGGCGAGCAGAGCGGCCGGGGCAAGGGTCGCCAGTTGGCCGCTGTGCTCCTGGTGCAGGCGGGCGGCCTCAGCCTGGCAGCGGTCGATGTCAGCGGCCACGGCCGGGTCGGTTATGGAGTTATAGAGGTCTGTGAGCTTCCAGGCGACGGCCTGGGTACCTAAGGGGTCGGGACGGGACATGGCGGGATGGGCTCCTGTTTATTTAGTTTGAAAAAGCCAGCGCAGAAGCGCGGCCAATAGCTTGCGGAAATAAGCCGTATAATTATCATATTCCGCGCTTAAGGGGTAGGCCAAAGGCTTGGAAAAAATTCCGGGCCCACCCAACCCGCGATCTGTCAGACCTGTCTGACCTGTCCGAAGATGAGGCAGGCCATGGACCCTGGAAAAATTCCCGTCCCACCCATACTCAAGCTGTCACTTTTCTGGTAGTATGCTGCGCTACAGGTCACTGCCCGATGTGCAGGGCGTAGCTAACCGGTTGAAAACATATGAATTTACCACACGAAAACTACGACGAAAGCAAGATCAAGACCCTGAGCTCCCTGGAGCACATCCGCATGCGGCCCGGTATGTATATCGGCCGTCTGGGCAACGGCAGCCATCCGGATGACGGCATCTACATCCTGCTGAAAGAGATCGTTGACAACGCGGTGGACGAGTTCATCATGGGCGCCGGCAAGCGGGTGGATATCAGTATTGCCAATGACAGCACCGTGCGGGTGCGCGACTTCGGCCGCGGCATCCCCTTGGGCAAGCTGGTGGAGTGCGTGTCGGTGATCAACACCGGCGCCAAGTACAACACCGACGTGTTCCAGTTTTCCGTGGGCCTGAATGGCGTGGGCACCAAGGCGGTTAATGCCCTGTCCGAGCACTTCATGGTGACCTCTTTCCGCGACGGTCAGTATGCCAAGGCCATCTTCAGCGGCGGCATCCTGCAACACAAGGAAGAGGGCGCCAGCGAGGAAAAGAACGGCACCCTCATCGAATTCCGGCCCGACGGCGAGGTCTTTGAAGAGTTCACCTATAACCGCGAGTTCATCAACAAGCGGCTCTGGCGTTACGCCTACTTGAACTCCGGGCTCAAGCTCTACTTCGACCGCGAGTGCTTCTTTTCGCAGAACGGGCTGCTCGATCTGCTCAGTAACGAGATCGGCTCCACCCAGCTCTACGACGCCATCTACTTCAAGGAGGGCGCCCTGGAGTTCGCCTTCTCCCACACCGACGGCTACGGCGAGACCTACTTTTCCTTTGTCAACGGCACCTACACCAACGAGGGCGGCACTCATCTTTCCGCCTTCCGCGAGGGTATCTTGAAGGGCATCAACGAGTACTCGGGCAAGAAGTTCGTGGGCGAGGACGTGCGCGAAGGGGTGGTGGGGGCGGTGGCGGTCAAGGTCAAGGATCCGATCTTCGAGTCGCAGACCAAGAACAAGCTTGGCAACACCGAGGTGCGGGCCTGGATCGTCACCCAGGTGCAGAGCGCCCTGTCCAATTACCTGTACAAGCACACCGAGCTGGCCGAGATCCTCATCCAGAAGATCCAGATGAGCGCCAAGGTGCGCATCGAGTTGCAGCACGTGCGCAAGGAGGCCAAGGCCAAGGCCAAGAAGGTGGCGATCAAGGT
>DYDL01000058.1 GCA_020717925.1 Desulfocapsa sp. | reverse complement strand
AGTTGCCCGGGCTGCTGGAAGCGTGGGAAGAGTGACCTGGCAAGCTTACTGTATTTACCTGCACGGTTCACCGCGCTACCAGGGTATCCACCCAGAATGGTTTTGCCATGCCCTGACGGAAGGCTGTCAGGGCCTCGGGTGAAGAGTTGATCCTGAGATTGCTGTAGGTCTCATCCTTGTTCTGCCACCGTTCATGCCAGTAGACCGCAGCCTTGACCCTGGTATAGCGGCTCTCCAGGTTCTCCAGGGCCTCGGTGACCCAGGTGGCCTTGTTGCCTGCCCGCGGGAATTCCCCAACCCCGTATTCGGCCATTATCACCGGTTTGAGCGGGTCGAGAGCGCAGAGTTGCTGGTAGGCGCTATCCATGACCGCGGCCAGCGAGCCCCAGGGCATGTCGTTGAAAAGCTTGCCATAGGCGCTCATACCCAGCACGTCGACATAGTCAGCGCCCGGGTAATAGTTGGCGATGCTGTTCCAGGGGGCGGTGGGCAAGGAGTAGTTGTTGACGTGGAAGAGCCAGAGAATCTGGGAGGCGCCCCGGGCCCTTACCCTGGCGACGACATAGCGGTAGGCCTGCTTGTAGAGCTCCGGCCCGGCAAACTGTTGGGGGTGGTCCGGGGCAAGCGGCTGGCCGCCGCCATAATGCACGCCGGACCAGGGAAACCAACTGCCGTTCATCTCCAGCCCCCAGGCAACCAGGAGGGGCCGATTGACGGCGCGGGCCGCATCACCCCATTTGTCAATGTAGCTGTCCCACTTGCCGGCCAGGATGTTCTCCAAGCGGAAGTCGTCGGGCGGCCGTTCCTCGGCAAAGGGCGCGCCCCAAGGGGACCAGAAAAGCAGCGGCAGGGAGCCATGGCGGGCGATGATTTCCACGCTCTTGCTCGGGAAACTCTGTTTGCCCCAGTAACTGGACGAGGCAATAATGGCCTGGTGCTTGCCCACCATGGTTTCGAATTTTTCAATGGCCTCGAGTGACACATCATCCTCGGTCTCGCCAAAGTCGATATAGGCGCCGGTGTAGGCCCCGTGCTCGGGAAATATAACCGTTGCGCCCAGGGCCGGCGGTTTGCTATTCGTTGTACTGGCCGGTTGCTGCTGGTTGCGGCAGCCGGTACCGGTCATCAAGAGGGTGAGCAGGGCGAAGCAAGCCATGCGGGCCAGGATTGGAGACCAGTTTTTGCAGGACAGGTGTCGCAAGATGTTCCTCTCTGTCAGTTGCCGAAGGTTATGGTGGCCGATCTTTCCAGTTTGCCCCAGCCGACCAAGGCGCCTTTGGCCGCCCGGATCATGGCTTTCCATATCACCCAGGCCAGCAGTGGCCGGTAGATCAGGCGCATGGGCAGAATGAGCCAGGCGCGGCGTAGCGGTTCGCCCTCCATGGCGCAGGCCAGGGCGGCCAGGAAGAGATCCATGGCCAGAAACGCGATCAGATAAGGGAAGAGGGCTGCTCCCAGGCCGAAAAAGAGGGAGGCGAGCAGCAGGGCGTCCACGGCCGGGCCAACGGCCACCAGGAGAATCTGGAAGATCCAGATGGAGGGCAGGCTGAACAGGCCCAGGGCCTTGAAGCGTGGGTTGCCCACCATGTCGCGGTGTTTCCAGAGGCACTGCATGGTGCCAAAGGCCCATCTGACCCTTTGTTTGGCCAGGGTGGCAAAGGTGCATGGCGCCTCGGTCCAGGCCACTGCCTCGGGCACATAGGAGATGCGGAGGCCGATGCGGTGCAGGCTTAAGGTCAGGTCGGTGTCCTCGGCCAGGGTGTCGTTGGAGATACCGCCGGCGGCGACGATGGCCGAGCGCCGCCAGGCGCTGGCCGCGCCAGGGACCACGGTGATGCAGTGCAACTGCTGGTAGGCGCGGCGGTCGAGGTTGAAACCGCAGGTATATTCCAGCGATTGACAGCGGGCCACCAAGGTCTGCAGGTTGCCGACTTTGACATGGCCTGATACGGCTCCGACCCGCGCGTCCCGCAGGGGCTGGATAAGCCGGCCGACCGTGTCCGGCTGGAAAATGGTGTCGGCGTCGAGGGTAACGATGATCTCGTGGGTCGCGGCCGCGAACCCGGCGCGCAGGGCCAGAGCCTTGCCCTTGTTGCTCTGCCGGAGGAGGCGGAGGCGGTCATCCCGGCTGGCCAGATCAGCCACCAGCGTGGCAGTATCGTCCGTGGAGCCATCATCGACCACGAGAATCTCGAGGTCGTTCTGGTACTCCGAGTGCAAAAGGGCCGCTAGGGTCCGGCTGATAACCTTTTCCTCGTTAAAGGCGGCTATCACGATGCTGACCGGAGGCCAAAAGGGCGGCGCGGCCGCCTGGTTATCAGACTTGCGGCGCAGGTGCAGTTGCGCGAGCAGGGCGACGACCAGGGTGCGCAAGGCTACCAGGACCGTGGTAACAATCATGAAGGCCCAACTGAATTCCCCGACCATGTGCAGCACACTGAAGCCGGAATCGTAAATCAGCCGCCGGATCGGCTGCTGGTTCTTGGTGAGGGGCGGCATCAGCGCATCGCCTGGCACTCCAAGGAGCTGGCCCAGGGAAACAATCCGGTCACCGCGTTCCTCCAGATAATCAATGATGCGGGGCAGGGCGGCCACGGTCTGGCCGCGGTTGCCGCCGGCATCGTGCAAGAGGATAACGTTTCCGCCGGGACGTTGCTCCTTGACCCGGCTGACAATGGTCTCCACCCCCGGCCGTCCCCAGTCCTCGGGATCGATGTCGCTCGCTACGGTGAGGTAGCCGAGCTCCTGAGCGATCCTTATGGGCACCAGTTCCTCCGGGCTGTGGGGTTGGGAGTCGGCATTGTAGGGTGGCCTGAACAGGAAGGTGGCGCGGTTGGTAATGGTCTCGATGAGCCGTTGGGTGGCGTTTAGTTCCAGCCGGGCGCGTTCCTCGGAAACCGTTGCCAGGTTGGGGTGGGTGTAGGTGTGCACTCCGATTTCGTGACCTTCCCGCAGTATACGCTCCACCAGGTCGGGATGCTCCTCCATCCGGTCCCCCACCATGAAAAAGGCGGCCTTGACCCTCCGGGCCTTGAGGATAGCAAGGATCGGGGGGGTCCACTCGGGGTCGGGGCCGTCGTCAAAAGAGATGGCCACCTCGTCGTCCTTGCCCCGGCCTTGGTGGGTGATGGTCACGTAGGTGGGGAACTTTTCGTAACTGGCAATGAGCTGCCCGAAACTATCCGTGGCAATACGGCGCACGCCTTCGCTCGGTTTTTCATCAAGGGTCAGAAAGTTGCCCTGGCCCACGTCGCTTATCATGCCGTCGGGCAGGAGGGGTTGGCTCACCGGCTGGCTGTCGCTGCGCGGCACGGTCAGTTGGGACAAAGGCATGGCCTGCCAGAGGGCGGGATCCTCGGTGCCGAGCCTGGAGATGGCAATGCCGCCCGCTCGCAGACGATTGGCGGCCTGGGCCTGGTTGCCAAAGGTGATGGCATCCAGAAACCAGACGGTATGCTCGGTGTCACCCTCCAGATAGGAGAAGGAGGGGTTATAGGACGGCGCCTCCACCCTGCAGCCCTCCAGGCCGGCCCGGTTGGCCCTGGTCATGGCGTCGGCAAAACTGATCTGTTCCGCCTGTTTTTGCCCTTTGGCCCAGTCGTAACCATAGTTGCCGATGGCGATGATCCACTGGGCCGGCTTGCCGTAACCGGTAACGGTTTGCAGCCAGCCTTCGAACCATTGCCGCGAGGCGACGGGACCGGGCGGATCGGTTTCAGCGTTTTCGTCGTGGAGCATGGCCACGAAGCGGTCGACCACGGGGGCCAAGGCGTCAAGGTCAAAGGCCTTTAACTCCAGGCCCATGGGCACGCCCAGCCAGAGTTGCAAATCCTGTTCATGCAGGGCGGCCGCCAGACGATCGAGCAGGTTGGTGATCTGCTGGCGATAGGCTGGATCGATCTGGCCCCAGTCGATGATCACTCCACCCGCCTCGGCCTGGGCGAGATGTTCCAGCAGGGCGGCAATGAAACGGTCCTGCCGCGCCTTCGGGCCGCCGGCCAGGCCCTCCACCGCCTCGGGCTGCCAGACATCGCCAACCAGATTGCTGAGCAACGGCAGCAGAACGATCTTTCTCTCCTTGGCCAATTCGGCCACCCGGTCGTCGGTTTTGGCGACAATGGTGCCTTCGCCGTCGATGATCGTCAGCCATTCAGGGCAGACATGGGTGAGCTGGCCGGCATGGGCTGCAAGCGCCTCGTAACTGTTGGGATCCCATGCCACGTAAAAACCGAGCCTGACCTTGAGTTCGTCGTGGCCGCTGTCCGTGGGCCGGGAGGCTTGCGCACCCGTCGGCGCCACCACGGCTGGTTGCAGCCGGTCACCCTTGATGAAGCGGCGCCAGAGTGGTTTGGGGGTGGGCGCCAGCCTGGCCAGATTGTCCGGCAACCGTGAGCCGCGCAGATGGGCCTTCAATTGTTGCACCGCCGCTGGCAGGCGCAGTTGCGGCGTTATGAACAGAGATTGGGCGAAGAGTACCAGGCCCAGAAAAAAGAGCAGGGTGGCGCCCAGCAGGACGAGGCGCAGGCGCGGCCAGCGTTTGCCCCCAGCATCCCGGAAGATGAATAAGTCGTCATCCGAGGTCAGCATGATGGCGGGATAAACGATATGGATGGCGATGGAGATGGCATGGTTTGCGGCCGTTCTTGGCGGCCTAATTTAAAGGAAATGCACTATAGCACAAGCGCCAGACGTGGACAAGCGCGATTTATCGGCTGGCGACAACCATTGC
This sequence comes from Desulfocapsa sp., assembly GCA_020717925.1. Taxonomy (GTDB): domain Bacteria; phylum Desulfobacterota; class Desulfobulbia; order Desulfobulbales; family CG2-30-60-27; genus CG2-30-60-27. Next base: position 12,012 of record DYDL01000058.1, on the reverse strand, counting down.
GCCCAGGTAAGGAAAGCGTTAGACTTCGTGGAGGTCGGGCAGGCCGGAGGCTGCCTTTGCGTGGGATGTTTCGTTGCTGGGATAAGGCTGGTTATGATGGCTAATATATTGCTGGTGATGGCCGGGGGGGGCATCGGCGCCGTAAGCCGATACGTTGTGGGCTTGCTGGCGGTGAAGATTATGGGGGGCCGCTTCCCGTGGGGTACCCTGCTGGTTAACCTGGCGGGCTGTTTTTTGATCGGCCTGGCCTTTGCCCTGGCCGAGCGCGGCCACAGTCTGATGCACCCGGCGATGCGGCTCTTTTTCATCACCGGTTACCTGGGCGCCCTGACGACTTTTTCCACCTATGCCATGGAAACTGTGGATGCGGCGCAGTCGCAAAACTTGCTGATGGCCTTGTCCAACTTCCTGCTCAACAATTTACTGGGCGCGGCCCTGGTGCTCCTGGGGATGTGGGTCGGGCGCCTTCGTTAGCAAGGAGAGCGCGGTGATCCGCGATAAACGATGAAGGATGACCGCCAGGCTGCCAAAGGTTTTTTTCGGCTGGCGGCCGGTGTTGGAAGCCCGTTTTGTCGACCGCTTCGGCAAGGGCGTGCGCGCCGCGCCGCGTGACGCCATTATCGCCGACTCCACCGCTCACGGCGTCCTCGGCAGGGCGTTCCGGCATGGCGTTCGGCTTTCGCCGCGCCATGGATACCAGTTAAAACGGGACGCCGAGCACCTCATTTTCTGTCTGCACCTCATGTCCATTTCCTTCATGCGAGATGTGGCTTGATAAAATGGTGGCATGATGGTGGCATGATGTTTCTGAAACGTCACTTTTGTGGTATAATATAAAAGCTGGGCGGATAATTTGTCATTCCTTTAGGGTGGCCCGATTTTTGCTTCTCTTCTTACCGGGGCAGCAACTACCGTTGCCACGGTGGTTTAAAAAGTTTACCGCAAGGATGGAGTCCTTGTTTTATGCAAAAAAAGGGATTTTTAAATGTGATTGTGCCTTCCCTGCTTGCTGTCGCGCTTTTCGTGACAGCATTTTTTTTCGTTATCCTTCCTACTTTTAATAACGCTATCATGGAGCGGAAAAAGGAGATGCTCCGGGAATTGATCCATACGGAATATAATATCCTGGCCTTCCTGGAGCAGCAGGAACGGAGTGGGCAACTCACCCGGGAAGAGGCACAAGCGCGGGCGAAGGAAGAGGTCCGTAAACAGCATTATGGTGCTGACAGCAAGGACTACTTCTGGATCAACGACATGTCACCAACCATGGTGATGCATCCTTATCGTCCGGAGCTGGAGGGCCATGACCTGACAGACTATGCCGATCCAGAGGGCAAACATCTTTTTGTCGACATGGTCGCTATCGTCCGGGAGCAGGGCGCAGGCTTTGTCTCCTACATGTGGCAACGGAGAGACGATCCAACTCGGATCGAGCCTAAACTATCATACGTGCGTGGTTTTGCGCCCTGGGGATGGATGATCGGCACCGGGGTTTACCTCGAAGACGTGCGCCTGGAAATAGCGAGCATCAGCAGGAATCTGATCATTATCTCCGGAGCCATTCTGGCGGTGGTGACCTTGCTGTCATTATTCATTATGCGTCATGGGTTGAAGACCGACAGGAGGCGCCAGCAGGCAGAGCAGGCGTTGCAGGACTACCAGGCGCGCCTGGAGCACCTGGTCGAGATGCGTACGGCGGAACTCACCGACACTAATGCCTTGCTGCAAAAAGAGGTTGCCGAACGTCAGGCGGTGGAGAAAGCAATCAGAAATTCCCACGCCGACCTGGAACAGATTTTTCATACCGCCTGTAACGGCATGCGGGTCATCGATCTGGAGCACACCGTTATCCGGGCCAACCGGACCTACATGGATTTGGTCGGATTGAAGGAAGAAGAGGTCGTGGGGGCAAAATGTTATGAGACGTTACACGGCATTGCGTGTCATACCCTGGATTGCCCGCTGACCCGCATTGTCAATGGCGAAGGCCAGCTTGACCTGGAGGTTGAAAGGATTCGGCGGGACGGCAGGAGCGTCTGCTGTATCTTGACCGCAACGCCATACCGGGATGCAGAGGGGAAGCTGGTCGGCATTGTCGAGGATTTCAAGGATATCACGGCTCGCAAACAAACGGAGACTGCGCTCATGGAGAGCGAGAGGCGCTACCGAACAGTTTTCGAAACTGCCAATGATGCCATGTTCACCATGCAGGAAGGCCGTTATGTGGAATGCAACCCCAAGACTCTGGAGATGTTCAGGTGTCGGGAGGAGGAATTTTTGGGCCAGACCACTAACTATTTTTCCCCGGAATACCAACCCGATGGCCGTCTTTCCGCGGAAGCGGCCCGTGAAAAAATTGAGTCGGCCCTGGCTGGCAGTTCCCAGGTTTTTGAGTGGCGTCATAGTCGGTGCGACGGCACCACATTTGACGCCGAGGTTTCATTAAATCGCCTGGAACTGTCGGGGCGAACGTTTCTGCATGGTATCGCCCGTGATGTAACCGTCCGGAAGAAAATGGAAAAAGAGCTGTCGAAAACCCAGAAACTGGAATCCATAGGGATTCTGGCCGGCGGCATCGCCCATGATTTTAACAATCTGTTAACCGTGATCCTGGGGAATGTTTCGCTGGCCAAGTCGGCCGTGGGAGAGGAAGAGGAGATATACACGTGGTTGGAGCAGACCGAAAAGGCCTCGACGCAGGCACGCCGCCTGACGCAGCAGTTGCTGACCTTTGCCAAAGGCGGGGCCCCGGTCAAAAAGACTGTTTCCGTGGCCGAAATAATCCAGGACTCAACCTGTTTCTCCCTCTCTGGCTCCAGTATCGACTGTGAACGTCACTTGTCGGAAGAACTCTGGCCCGTTACCGTGGATGACGGCCAGATCAGGCAGGTGCTGCAGAATCTGGTGATCAATGCCGCGCAGGCCATGCCGAATGGCGGCACAATTAAAATATCAGCCGCCAACCAGGTTGTTAGGAAAAGCGATGGGCTATCTCTGCCAGAAGGGAGATATGTGGCAATTGCTGTTGAGGATCATGGCATCGGCATTCCACCGTCGGAAATGCAGAAGATTTTTGACCCGTTTTATTCGACCAAGGCACAAGGCAGCGGCTTGGGGCTGGCAGTGGCGCACTCCATCATCACCAAACATGCCGGTCTCATTACGGTAGCGTCGGAAATCGGCAAAGGCTCAACATTTCAAATATTGCTTCCCGCTTCTCAGGCAAATATGGACCAGGAGGCCGTGGGCAACCACGGTTGTCCACATGGGCAAGGTAAGATCCTGGTAATGGATGATGAAGATCTTATCAGGCAATTCATTGCAACGCTGCTTGCCAGGTTGGGATATGCCTATGAACTTGCCCATGATGGCCAGGAGGCCATTGCGCTCTATGAAAAAGCCCTGACAGAGAAACAGCCTTTTGATTTGGTTGTCATGGATTTGACTATCCCGGGCGGCATGGGAGGCAAAGAGACAATACAAAGATTGCTGCTTCTTGACCCAAAAGTAAAAGCGCTTGTGTCCAGCGGTTATTCCAATGATCCCATCATGACCGATTTCCGGCGGTACGGGTTTTGCGGGGTCGTCGTCAAGCCATACAATATCGAGGAGCTAAGCCAGACCGTGCGGATGGTCTTGGGGGGCGGGGCTGCCACCTGAATCTTTTTCAGGTTGGCCAGCATATATCCTCGGCAAGCATCTAAAATGCCCTGGTTCGATTAGACGGTTGGCCTGCGCGCGGACCAGCCACGTTAGGAGCCGTTACGAAATAATTTGGTCATTTATTTGATTTCGTTACGGCTCCTTATGCCGCTCCAGTCAACTCATTGGTCATGTTGTTTTTTTTGCAGCGGCTTAGCACCGAGCACCTGCTCCAGGGTCTGGGACATGGAGGTCATCTGATACGGTTTGGGCGCCACCCCTTTGAAACCGTGCTGCTCGAAGTTGGCCATGACCGGATCGTTGCAGTAACCGCTGGAAACGATGGCCCGCACGTTGGGATCCAGTTGGCGCAGTTCCGCCAGCACCTCGGCGCCGCCCTGGCCGCCCGGGATGGTGAGATCCAGGATCACCGCGGCAAAGGGCGCCCCTGCCGCGCTCGCCTGCCGATAGGCGGCCAGGGTCTCTGGTCCATTTTCCACCGCATGGACATCATAGCCGAGCCGTCCCAGCATGGCAGCGGCCACTTTGCGCACCATGGCATCGTCGTCCATGATTAAAATCCGGCCGGAACCATGTTTGACAACGTGCTCCTCGGTCGGTTGTGCCGGAAGGCCGTCGGGGTTGGCGGGCAGGTACAGGGTGAATGCCGCCCCCTGGTCTGGTGCTGATTTAAGGGTGATGTTGCCGCCGTGCCGGCGGACGATGGAATAGACCGAGGTCAGGCCCAAGCCGTTTCCCTTTTCCTTGGTGGTGAAATAGGGATCAAAGATTTTTTCCCGGTCCGCCGCTGGTACTCCCGCGCCCTGGTCGGCAAAGGTCAAACATACATAGTCGCCCGGCGGTACCGGGGCCGTCGTCTCGCCCGGCTCCACTCGGAGGTTGGCGCAGCGCACCTCAATGGTGCCACCCTGGGGCATGGCCTGCACGGCGTTGATCACCAGGTTGTTGATGGCTTGAGCGATCTGGTCGCTGTCGATCTCGGCGGGCCAGAGGTCCGGGGGGATGGCGTAGGCGCAGGTGACCTTGGAGCCGCGAGTCGCAAACCGGGCCGCCTCCTGTGCCACGGCGCCCACGTTGGCCAGGGCGGTGATGGGTGCGCCGCCCTTGGCAAAGGTGAGCAACTGCTGGGTGAGTCCCCTGGCGCGACCGACAGCCTGTTCAGCGTCCCGCAGAAAGTTCTGGGCTGCGCCGCATGGTTCCACCTCAGCCCTGGCCAGGCCGATATTGCCCAGTATGCCGACCAGCAGATTGTTGAAATCATGAGCAATGCCGCCGGCCAGCACTCCCAGTGACTCCAGCTTTTGCCGGCGGGCCAGCTCTTCCTCCATGCGTTTCCTGTCGGTGATGTCGACGATGACCCCCCGGAAGCCGACCGGCGTTTGGTCACGGATAACCGGGTTGGAATAGACCATGACCGGGTATCGGCTGCCGTTCCGCCGCAGGGCGGTGTACTCATTGCCCGGGCTCGGTTTTCCGGTAAGCATGAGGTGCATGTTCTCGCGCATGCGGGGCCGATCCTCGGGCACGACAAAATCCACGCCGTTGATGCCTCGCGCCATGTCCTCCTTGGAGTAGTCCAGCACCTCGAAGGCGTAGCGGCTGGCAAAGAGGAGCTTACCTTCCAGGTCGCTTTCAAAGACGATGGCGGGCAGCAGGTCGGCCAGGTTCCGAAAGCGGGCCTCGGACTCCCGCAGGTCGAGCTCCATGGCATGGCGTCGGGTGATGTCCTCGAAAAACCCGATGTTGCATGGTACTCCGTCCAAACTGGCCACGGCGGTGTTGACGTCGGCGTAGAACACGGTGCCATCCTTGCGCAGCACGGGCAGACCGGCGGCCAGGGTCTTCTCGCCCCGGGCCTGGGCTGCAAACTCTTGCCGCACTTGTGCCAGATTGGTCGGCGGATGGATGTCCGCCACGCCAAGGGCCAGAAGTTCTTCCTGGCTGTAGCCCAGCATCCGGCAGATGGCCGGGTTGGCGAAGCGAAACTGCATGGTAGCAATGTCGGCGACGAGAATGCCCTCGGGCGCCGCTGCAAAGAGGTTGCTGAACATTTCTTGCGAGGCGGCAAGCGTGGCCATGGTGGCCCTGAGCCGCACCGTTTCCTGCCGCAGGTCGGCCAGCTCTCTGGCCGCATTTGTCTGGTCGTTCATCGTTTTCACGTCGTCACGCGCCTGAGTCATGCCATGCGCCGTGAACCACCGTATGGTAGGTCGATGTCGCGGTCGCATGTATCTATGTGATGATTGTAGCAGACACCCCAGAGAGTCCAAATAAAAAAATTGCCCTAACATAATGCATAACGGCACGTTGGGTCTACGACAAATTCCGTCTTTATTTCTCAGGACTTGACAGGCGCCACTGCTGGCTCGGTTCCAGCCGGGCCGGTTTAGGGCGGCCTGCGCTGCTCAGGCGGACAGCCCTTGCAGGGCGGCCAGATCTTTGACCTGGCTGGCCTTGGTGCCGATGCGCGCCACCCGGAAGTGGTGGCTGTCGGAGTGCAGGTAATAGATGCGGCCCTGGCTGCCGAACCCCAGTTCAAAGGCGTCCACCCCGGCCACGCCGGCGATCTTGCGGCGCACCTTGAGATTGGGGTCGCCGTCGTTCAGCCTTTTCAGCATCTCCTCGGCCGCCAGCCTGGTCTGTTCATCGTTTAGTTGGGCAAAGCCCCGCAAGGCGCCACGGTCGAGTTCCAGGTTGCGGTAGAGTTTGGCAAAGCGCTCGGCGATGGCCGCCTCTTCCTTGGCCGCGCCCTTGGCTTGACGCTCCTGCTTCTTGGCCACCTCCTCCGCCAAAAGGTGCAGCTTCTCCTCCTGTTCCTCGCTGTGCTCCATGGTTTCCAGCAATTCCTCCTCCAGGGTGGATTTTTCCCGCACCAGAGAGATTTTTTCCTTCTCCAGCCGCTCAACCTCACGCAGCCACTCCTCCTCCTGGCGCTTGATGTCAGCGAGGCGGAGTTGGGCCTCTGTCAGACGAGCGTCCACCTGGCGGGCGTGCTCCTGCTTTTCCTGCTCCAGACGCTGCTGCATCCGGGCTGTCATCTCCTGGAGGCGCTCCTCCTCCAGCCTGCTGGAGCGCTGGTAGTAGAGGTAGAGGCCGATCACCACCATAAAGATGTAGACGAGCAGAGTGAGGCTGCCCAGCCACGACGTAGCCGGGATGGCAACGCTGACCTCGATGCGCAACCCCTCTATGTAGGCGGAGTATTTTTCAAAGAGTTCGGGCAGGCTGGCGCCAGTGTCCTGGCGCAGATAACCCTTGTCATCAAAAAGGGGGCCAGGCGCCAGGGCAAGGGACTTTTCCCCCTGCTGCATGGAGAGCAGCAGGCGATCGTAAAAGGGGTAGAGCACGGCGCCGCTGGCGTCCAGCACCCGCACCCTGATGTCGGCCCCCAGCCTTGTCGCCTTGCCGCGGTGCAGAACCGCGGCGATATTGGCGGCGATCTCCTCATAGAGGCTTGCCGATCCATCCAGTAGGCGGGTATGCTCGCGGATAAGCTGCTGGCGAATGGGGAGCGCGATCCGTTCCTGGATGACCCGCTCCAGCACCGGCAGGGTCAGGACAAAGAGGATGGATGGCACAAACAGACTGACATAGAGAACTTTAAAGGAGAAGCTTTTCATTTGATTTACTCAGGCAGTTAGTTTGTTAGACTGTAGTCTGTTAGCAAAAAAAACAACCGGGAAGAAGTTTGCACAGCTTGCCCCTTCTGGTGTTTTGCAGTGGCTAAAAGACTAAACACCTTCAGACTATCCACCTGATATTCCTGTCTAGCGCATGGGAGTCAGTTGTGGTCAGGGGTTGGGCCAGACCAGGGTGGAAAAGATCCAGCCTTCGGTGCCGTCGGCATGCCTAAGTTGCAGCCAATCGCCTTCGCGTTGGACCAGATCGAAGACCACCCCGCTCTTGACGGTGGCCACCGGATCGTAGTTTTGTCCGGGACCCGAGCGCAGGTTGGCGATCTGCACCTTGACGATGACGGTCTGTTTCTTGTCGAGCAGGGCCGAGGAGATCCAGCCCGTGTCGCCTTCAAAGTCCTTGATCTGAGTCCAGGTTCCCTGGCGTTGCATAACTTGCAGGGGGAAGTCCTTGAAGACCTCCCAGAGGATCTCATCCTTGTCGCTGGCGCCGGACCGGATATTAACGCCGTCCTTTTTGACGCTCTCGTATTCCGCGCCTTGGGCGGCAACGCTGGAAATGAGGAGTAAGATAAGGGTTGCAAGGAGCGCTGCCTGCTGGCGGCGCCAAGGTTTTTGTCTCTGCATGGTCATCATTCCTCCCTTGGTTTGAATCGGTGTTCTGGCACGTCTGCGTAAGGTAGCAAAATCTCGTGGTCAAGTCAATGTCGGCCATGGTTGGGTGTTGTGTGGCGTGACGATGGTAATCACATGATATCCGGTGGTTATGGTGTGATTGCGGGCTTGCCGGCAGCGGTTTGCAGAAGGATGAGGAATTCCTGGTTGCCCTTGGGGCCGAGTATGGGCGAGGGCAGCGGCGAGCTGCTGGTAAGGCCCAACGTGGCGGCAAACTCGCGGAGTTCGTCGATGACCCGTTGATGGAGGGAGGGATCTTTCACCACCCCGCGTTTGCCCACCTGGCCGCGGCCGACCTCGAACTGTGGTTTGATGAGGGCCAGGATGGTGACCGCCCCCCGGAACAGGGGCAGCAAAGGCGGCAGGAGCAGCTTCAGGGAGATGAAGGAGGCATCGATGACCGCCAGGTCCAGGGGCTCGGGAAGATCGCCAGGCTTCAGGTGACGCGCGTTGGTCCGCTCCATGACCACCACCCTCGGGTCTTGCCGGAGTTTCCAGGCCAGTTGGCCGTAGCCCACGTCCAGGGCGTAGACCCTGCGGGCACCGTTTTGCAGCAGGCAGTCGGTGAAGCCGCCGGTGGAGGCGCCCACGTCGGCGCAGATCAGGCCGGTTGGTTGCAAATTAAAACAGGCCAGGCCGGCCGCCAGTTTCAGGCCGCCGCGGCTGACATAGGGGATGGGGCTGCCCTTGAGTTCCACCTGGCTACCCGTGTCCACCGGGCTGCCGGCCTTGTCCGCGATCTGGCCGTTGACCAGCACCTGGCCGGTGGCGATGAGCGCCTGGGCCTTCTGCCGGGTGGGGGCCAGTTGCCGTTCGAGCAGTAGCAGGTCTAGACGGATTTTCATGGCCAGGAGCAGGCAGTTGAGAGGAAGGGCGGGAATTAAACCGCGCAGGCATTGCCAGCCAGTTCGGCCAGTTCGGCGGCCATGGCCTTGATCACCTTGAGATCCTTGCCCTCCACCATGATGCGCAGCAGCGGTTCGGTGCCAGAGGGTCGCACCAGGATGCGGCCGTCATGGCCCAGCTTCCGCTCCATGGCGGCCATCTTTTTTTGGAAACCGGGAATGGCCGCCACCGCCATCTTCTTGGCCATGCGGACGTTGGTAAGCACCTGGGGGAAGGACTCCATGAGATTGGCGAGCCCGGAGAGCGCCGTTTCCTTCTTGATCATGATGGCCAGGAGTTGCAGGGCGGCCAGGATGCCGTCGCCGGTGGTGTTGTGCTCCAGGAAAATGAGGTGGCCCGACTGTTCGCCGCCGAAACTGTAACCACCCCGCCGCATCTCCTCCACCACGTAGCGGTCACCCACCTGGGTGCGCACCAGTCGGGCGCCAAGCCGTTCCATGGCTTGTTCGAGGCCCATGTTGCTCATCACTGTCGATACCAGGGTCTTTTTCTTCAGTTTACGGCGGGCCATGAGGTCGGCGGCGCAGATGGCCATGAGGTGGTCGCCGTCGACGATGTCGCCATGCTCGTCGGCCACTACCAGCCTATCGCCGTCGCCGTCCAGGGCGATGCCGATGTCGGCCTTCAGTTCCTTGACCTTGTCGGCCATGAGTTGTGGGCACAGGGCGCCGCAATCGGCGTTGATATTCTTGCCGTTCGGTGACACACCGATGGGTGTTACCTTGGCCCCAAGTTCCTCGAAGACGTGGGGCGCCACGCCATAGGTAGCGCCGTTGGCGCAGTCCAGCACAATATGGAATCCTTCCAGGGTGAACTGCTTGGGGAAGGTATTCTTGAGGAAGACGGTATAGCGGCCCCTGGCGTCATCGAGACGTTGGGCCTTGCCGATTTCGTCCGCCACCGGCCGCAGGATCTCCATTTTCTGGGAAAAAATGAGGTCTTCGATAACCTTCTCCTGCTGGTCGGGTAGTTTGAAGCCGTCGCGGGAGAAGATCTTGATGCCGTTGTCCTGAAAGGGGTTGTGCGAGGCCGATATCACCACGCCGGCGTCGGCCCGCATGCTGGTGGTGATGAAGGCGATTCCGGGCGTGGGCAGGGGGCCGACCAGCAGGACATCCACCCCCATGGAACAGATGCCGGCGGCCAGGGCGTTTTCGATCATGTAGCCCGACAACCGGGTGTCCTTGCCGATGACGATGCGGTGACCGTACTTGTTGTTCTTGAGCAGGAAGGCGATGCCTCGGCCTACCTGCATGGCGATTTCCGTGGTCATGGGGTGGACGTTGGCCACCCCGCGGATGCCGTCGGTACCGAATAGTTGACGCATAAAAGTTACCTGTACTTGAGGTTTGGCCGTGTCCGGCTCAGCGGGCAGGCGTTGCTGGACGTCGTTTTTTGACCTGGTTGGCCACGCCGATGGTCGTGCGGATGGTCTTAGGCGAAACGCTAACGATTCGCACCCCCTCGGTAGCCGTTACCATAACCGGCAGGTCATGACGACCGGGCGGCAGCCCCCGGGCATTGATGCGGGCGTCAACCAGGAAGGCCGGGCCGGTGGTTTTCTTGAGCAGGAAATAGGGTACCTCCGCCCGCACCTGGACCGTGGCTGGTTTGAGCTGGTAGATAGAACGCTCTCCATCGTGGTCTACCTCAACTAATACCTGGGAGAGAGGCATCTCCACCTTTTTTTCGCGGACCGTGACGTGGGCGATGACATCCAGTTCGCCGATCAGGTCGGTGAGTTCAGGCGGCAGGTCAAGGGTAGCCGCCAGTTGGGTTGAGTCCTTTACATCTCCTAAATTAATGGGCTGGGTGGCAAGGGATTCCGTGGCGCCAATAATATTTTCCGGCCCCGAGACCTCAATGGTGGTTGGCTCCAGCACCACGCTGACCAGCTCCAACCCCTCGGGCAGCGCGCCTTTGGTCCGGACCTTGACAGGAAGTTCCTTGGTGAGCAGATGTTCAAGCTGTAAAGTGATGTTGGCCGGCTGTATGCGCTGCACCGTGATACCGCGCGACAGGGGGATGGAGTTTGCCTCGTTGCGGATCACCACCTTGCCAGGCTTGGCCTTGGAGAGGTCAACGGGCCGGCTGATACTCTGCTTGCTTAGGCCGCGCACGATGCCGCGTGGGCCGCTAATGGTGACCTCAAGTTCCTTTCTGAATTGGTTGGAGATGACCAGATCCCGCGGCAGGTTGACGATCTCGATGGGTACGAAAAGGTTCAGGTCAACCTTGTCTTCGCCCACCACGAAATACCACAGAAAAATGGCAAAGAGGAAGCTCAGGAGCTTCAGCCCCAAGTTCCGCGGCCAACTGCGGAAGCGGAAGTCGCGGCAGTGGCCTAGGATTTGTTTAACCAGGTTTTCCATGGGGTCCGGTTCAGTTCCTTTTTAGGGGCGAAGATGGCCTCAAGCCTGCCGCGCAGGGAATTACGGTCCAGATCGGTAGTGATGGCGCCGTGCTGAACCAGGGAGATGGTGCCGGTCTCCTCGGATACCACGACAATGGCCGCGTCGGTCTCCTCGGAGAGGCCGATGGCGGCCCGGTGCCTGGTGCCCAGCCGTTTGCTGATGAAGGGGTTTCTGGTCAAGGGCAGCACGCAGCCAGCGGTGAGGATGCGACCGTCGCGGATGATGATCCCGCCGTCGTGCAGGGGGCCGGTGACCTGGAAGATGCTGACGAGCAACTGCCAGGTGGCCTTGGCGTCCAAGGGATGGCCGGACTCGACGTAGTCCTTGAGGCCCATTTCCCGTTCAATGACCATGAGCGCCCCGGTATGGCTCTGGGACAAGGCCACGGCGGCCGAAACCACCTCTTCCAGGCCGGACAGAACATCGTCTCCTGTTTTGCTGAAGGGGGTCTGGCCCACCTGGGTCAGGGCCTTGCGGATATCGCGCTGGAAGATGATGATGATGATGATGAACAAAGAGCTCAAGAAGGTGCCGAGCAGCCAGTAAAGGGTGAGGAGTTCCAGGGCCTTGGCCGCGAAATAGACCACGATGATCACGGCAATGCCGGCGAGCATCTGTACCGCCCGGGTGCCGCGGATGAGCAGGAAAAGACGATAGATGATGAACGAGACAATGAGGATGTCGAGGATGTCTTGCCAACGGATTGATTTGAGGACGTC
>DYDL01000271.1 GCA_020717925.1 Desulfocapsa sp. | reverse complement strand
AGGCCGCTGTTTGTGTCAGTGACGGTCTGATTGCCATTATCATGATAGGCAGAAGCTGTTCCGTGATATTGACCATCCTGTCCATGCAGGGATTGCCCGGCAGGCGGACAGACTATTTCTTTCCCGGTGATATCGTAGCATTTTGCCTGGCCAGAGTCCGGCAAGGGTCGCCAATTCGCTGCCTGAAGGACGGCAGGGGTGGCTATCAACACCAGCAAACCACGCCATAGCCTCCGCAGGCTCCAAACACCATGCACAGCAATCATCCATCCATCCCTCTCTATCATTTTTCCCATGCCTCCCTCACATCCCTCATAATGTACCTATAGACGGTATCAAGTCTCAAGGCACCCTCAAAACATGTTCCCTTTTACAATATATCCCAGAGCATATTCAATCAATTAAAGCGGTTTTGCTTTCAAGAAACGAATTGAAACGAATACAATCTGAACCTTGACTAATAAAATTGCTACCTGTATCCTCAATTACAGTATCTTCATGACAATTTCCTCTCATATACTATTGACGAATACCAAGAATGGTAACTACTCCCTCCCAATCCACCCTCTTAATCGTTGAGGATGACCCCTTAATGCGGCAAACCATGGCCGTCTATCTTGAGAACTGTAATTTCCGTGTCATACAGGCAGAAAACGGGAGAGAGGGGCTTGCGATCTTTCTCGAAAAAAATCCCGATCTCATGATCCTCGACCTGCAGATGCCGGGGATGAGCGGGCTTGATCTCCTGGCTGCCATCAAAAGTGATCTCCCTGTCATCCCGACCATTGTTGTTTCAGGCACAGGCTCCCGCGATGATGTCATCGCCACCCTGAAACTTGGAGCGTGGGACTATATCTCAAAACCCATTGTCGATCTGGCTGTTCTGGAGAACGCCGTTACCAAGGCCTTGAACAAAGCCCGCCTGATCACCGAAAACAAACGCTACCAACTTCACCTGGAAGAAGAGGTTAGCCTGCGAACCGCCGAGCTCCTGCGTCGGGAGCAGGAATTGAAAATGACCCTGATCAGCGTTGTCGATGTAGTGGCGTCCATGGTCGAAAAACGTGATCCCTACACGGCCGGTCATGAACAACGTGTGAGCGCGCTTGCCCTGGCCATTGCCCGGGAGCTTGGGCTGGATGAAGACCGCTATGAAGGGTTGGGTCTGGCCGCCACTATCCACGACCTGGGCAAGGTGGCAATCCCCAGCGAGATCCTATCCAAGCCAGGCAAGCTCACCGCCATCGAGTACAGCTTGATCCAGACCCACGCCCAGATAGGGCATGATATTCTAACCAAAGGAACGGCGGGATTCCCCTGGCCCATCAAGACTATTGTCCATCAACACCACGAACGTATTGACGGCAGCGGCTATCCGCTTGGCCTCAAAGGCCGGGATCTGCTCATCGAATCACGCATCCTGGCGGTTGCCGATGTCGTTGAGGCCATGGCCTCGCATCGACCTTATCGCGCGGCTTTGGGTATTCAACCAGCGCTCGCCGAGATCACGCGATACCGAGGAATCCGCTATGATAGAGAGGTTGTCGAGGCCTGCCTTGCTGTTTTTGCAAAAAGACAATTTTCTTTTGAATACTCCTGACCAACGAAGCTAAGCCGCTGTAAAAAAATAACATGGCCATCTAAGTGCCCGGAGCGGCATAAGGAGCCGTAACGAAATAAATATAAATGGCCGTGTTATTTCGTAACGGCTCCTAAAGAAAAGACCATGCGAAATCCTGTCACTTTTTCCAGCATCAAGGACATCCCCTGGCGTAAAATCCTGCCCACCTTTCTCTTTATTGTCACCTCCTTCAACGCTTTTGTTGGTATTCTCCTCTATATTCACACCAAAGAGGCCATCATCCATAAATCGGCTATACTTGAATATGAGCAACAATCCCAGACCAACCTGTCCCCTTCCCAACCCGGCAATACAGTTGTTTGTGAAAAATTAACACACTGTGTCACTCATACCCAACGATTCCACTTTTTTCTTTTTCTGAGCATTTTCACGACATCTCTGCCTTTGCTCTTATGGGTCACCTTGCTCACGAACAGGGAAAAAGAAATCAATAAGCAGCTCCAGAAAGAGCAAAAAAACACCGTCCATCTCAACATTCTGTTGCACACCATTATCCAGATCCATCGACTTATAGACCAGGAAAAGGAAAAACAGAGTTTAGCACAAAACTGCTGTGACATCCTGGTCACCAGCCGGGGGTACGCCAGCGCCTGGATCATCCTTCTTAATCAACAGGGACAAATAGAGATCAGCGCCGAATCCGGTTTGCTTCACAATTTCGAGAAACTTGAACACTATGTAAATCTGGGTAATCTGCCGTTTTGTGTTTGTGATTGCAAGGCACAACAAGGATTGGTGATTATAGATGCGCCCGCCACTTTCTGTACTGACTGCCCAATGGCAAATGGCTATCCTCGCACCGGGATTATGTGCGCCTCAATAGGACATGACGCTCGCATCTATGGCTATCTGAACGTCTCACTTTTCACTGACTTCATCCAGAATCAGGAAGACAAGGATCGATTTCGGGAAATTGCCGGGGACATCGGCTATGCTCTGTTTAATCTCGAACAACAGGAGCAAAAGCTCAAGATGGAAACAGCGCTACGCCAAAGTGAAGAACGGTTGCGCAGCCTCACCGAATATGCCCAGGATGCCATCCTGATGATGGATCAGAAAGGGGCTATCTCCTACTGGAATCCTGCAAGCGAGAGGATTCTTGGATATAGCGCCGAGGAGGCTCTCGGCCAGAATCTGCATTCTCTGTTGACGCCATCTCGCTATCGACCCGCCCAACAGGCTGCCTTCCCGGAATTTATCCTCACCGGTCGGGGCAAAGCAATCGGCAAGACCGTCGATGTTGTAGCCCGGCGCCGGGATGGCCGGGAAATTCCGGTCACCCTTTCTTTATCTTCATTCTTCCAGGATGGCGGCTGGAACGCGATCGGGATTCTCCGCGACATGACTGACCATAAAATCATGGAGGAGAAACTGCTGCAATCAGAAAAAATGGCGACCGTTGCTGGTCTGGCCGCAGGCGTCGCCCACGAAATCAACACCCCGCTATCCGCTATCCTCCAATCGATCCAGGTCATCCGCCAGAGTCTTGACCCCAAT
>DYDL01000057.1:13483-16745 GCA_020717925.1 Desulfocapsa sp. | reverse complement strand
TGCTCAACCAGAAGGAACAACGCAGAAAGCAAATCATCGCAGTCTGCTGGGCAGCGGTTTTCCTTTGCACCGTGGTTTTACTACTCGGCGGCGTGGCCTACCTGTGGAAAACCGGAGCGATCATCATCTGAACCTACCATGTACCAAGAGTTCTACTGCCTGAAAAGAAAACCCTTTGACCTTGCCCCGGACCCGGGCATGGTCTTCATGAGCGAGGCCCACCAGGAGGCCACGGCTATCTTCCGTTACGGTGTCCTGGAACGTAAGGGCTTCCTGCTACTTACCGGCCAAGTGGGCACCGGCAAGACCACCTTGCTCCAGCTCCTGGCGAAATCCCTGGACCGTCGCGTGCATCTGTGCATGATCGCCAACCCCACACTGGAGGCGCGGGAATTTCTTTATCTCCTGGCCACCAAATTTGATATTGAGGGCTTTGATGGTAACAAAGCAAAATTCCTCATTGACTTCAATACGTTCCTCAAAGAGTGCCGCGAAAAGGGCGAACAGGTGCTGCTCATCATCGACGAGGCCCATGCCCTGCCCATTGATATTCTGGAGGAGATCAGGCTGCTATCCAACCAGGAATACCAGGATTTTGGAGTGCTCTCCATCTTTCTGGTTGGCCAACCAGAACTGCGGGAAAGACTAAACACGGAACGGCTGCTGCCCCTGAAGCAAAGAATCGGCATCCAATATCACCTGCAACCGTTCACCGCGGCCGAGACCGCGGACTATATCTCATTCCGGTTACGCAGGGCCGGCAGTCATGCCCACCTCTTCACCAGTGAGGCCATAGAACTACTCCACGCCCGTTGCAACGGCATCCCCAGGCTCCTTAACGTAGCCTGCGACCATGCCCTGATCACCGGCTATGCGGCAAACAAGCTGGTCATTGACGCTAAAACCGCCCAGGAATGCCTCAGTGAACTGGGAATCGCCAGCCAAACACCGCCAGCAAAAGGCGGCTGGAGAAAAAACGGCCTTGCCATGACAGCCGGTCTGCTGATAGCCTTGCTGACAAGCGTCATCCTCTATAAGACCAGCCAAACAGCCTGGACCTCCGGCCTTTACGAAAAAGCGACAGCCACGGGAGCAATACTTTGGGAAAGATTCACACGGCACTGAGCAAGGCCGGCACGGAAGATCCAACCACGCGGCCGCCGGCGGAGACATCCGCGTCACCCTTGCCGCGACCAGGGATGACCACGCCGACGGCCGCGCCCCGCCGGACCGAGCATGTCACGCCGCCGCAATGGGCAGAGGGACAGAAGTGGGATGAAAGGCTCAATTCCTCCTCCGCCTTGGTGCCCGGCATTGCCGAGAGCTTTAGGCGCCTGCGGGCCAAAATACTTCACCCTGCCATGGGCCAGCCAGCCAGGACCATCATGGTCACAAGTTCAGTACCATCTGAAGGCAAAAGCTTTGTCTGCGCCAACCTGGGCATCGCCTTTGCCAAGGGCATGGAGGAACACGCCCTGTTGATTGACTGCGACCTGCGCCGGCCCTCCCTGGCCTCGCTCTTCGGTCTTACCAACGACCGCGGCCTCGCCAACCATCTGCGTAGCGGGGATGACCTCGGCAGTCTGATCAAAAAAACAGCGCTGGACAAATTGACCATTATTCCGGCTGGCCCGCCGCCGGTGAACCCTGCGGAACTTCTGGGATCCGAGGTTATGCAGGCCCTCATTGCCGAAGTCAGCGCCCGCTATCCGGACCGTTTTATCTTCTTCGACAGCCCACCCCTGCAGGCGGCCTCGGAAACCTCGGTGCTTGCCAAACAGGTGGACGGTATCGTCCTGGTGGTGCGCTGGGGGCGCTCCGGCCGCAAACAAGTGCAACAACTGGTGGACACCCTGGGCAAGGAAAAAATTCTAGGCGTGGTCTTCAACGCCTGTGAAACAGGACTACTGGAAAGTAAACTCCAGGGCTACTCTCACAGCTACGATTACTATTACACCAGCGGCTATGACCGCCAGGGTTAACCACAAAATTTAATCTTTACCAGGCGATCATGCCCTATCTCTTCAACAAATACTATCCTGCCAGAAACCTCGTCTTCGCCATGGGCGAGGGGCTGCTCATATTTCTGGCCCTCAACGCGGTATTCCTGCTCACCGAGGGCTGGCCGTCCTACGCCGCCGACATCGCCCTCTTTGCTTACCGCGGCGCCATGGTAACCATCATCTTCCAGATCTGCCTGTATTATTTCGACCTCTACGACCAGCGGCTCCCCGCCACCTTCAAGGATACCGCCTCCCGCATCACCCTCGCCTTCGGCGTCGGCTGCATTCTGCTGGCCATTCTCTATTTCTACCTGCCAATAATCATTATCAGCACCAAGGTGTTCTGGCTCGCCTACCTGGCCATCTGTGCGGTCGTAGCGCTTTGGCGCGGTTTTTACTCCGTGATCCTGGAACGGCACATGTTCACCCGGCCGGTGGTTATCCTAGGCACGGGCAAGCTGGCCGGGGAGATCACCACGGAGATCAACGGCCGTCGCGATTCCGGCTATCATATCGCCGCGCACGTATTGCCCGAGACCACTTCACCATTACCATGGCTCAAATCGCCCGTTATCGCCCAGGAGAAACTTCCCCGGTTCTGTCTGGACGGCCGGGTAGAAAAAATCATCTGTGCCCTGGCCGACCGCCGCGGCAAAACGCCTATCAAGGAACTCATGGCCTGCAAGCTGCAGGGCACCCCCATAGAAGACGGTATCACCTTTTACGAGGGACTGACCGGGAAGATCATGGTCGAAAAGGTAGACCCGACCTGGATCATCTTTTCCGAGGGCTTCAAAAAAAGCCGCTCCACCATGCTCATGAAACGCGGGGCAGATCTCTTCTTGGTGCTGGTCGGATTTACCCTTACCCTGCCGCTGACCCTGCTCACCGCCCTGATCGTCAAAACAAGCTCACCCGGACCGGTATTCTATCTCCAGGAAAGGGTGGGGGAACAGGGGCACCCCTTCAAGATCATCAAATTCCGCAGTATGCGGTCCGATGCGGAAAAGGACGGCCCTCAATGGGCGGCGGTAAACGATGACCGTATCGGCAAGACAGGCCGCATTATCCGCAAGCTGCGCCTGGATGAACTACCCCAGCTCTGGAATGTCCTCAAAGGGGAGATGAGCATTGTCGGCCCCCGGCCGGAACGGCCCTTCTTTGTGGAACAGCTTGACAATAATATCCCCTATTATTCCCTGCGCCACGCCGTCAAACCCGGAATCACCGGCTGGGCGCAGATCTTTTACCCCTACGGC
>DYDL01000057.1:0-13168 GCA_020717925.1 Desulfocapsa sp. | reverse complement strand
GTGATGCCCATACTCCTGGAAGGCATGAAAAGACTGGAATATCGGGGCTATGATTCAGCGGGCGTCGCCTATTTGCAAGAAGGGCGCCTGTGCATGTACCGCTGCCAGGGCAAACTAGACCGGCTCGCTGAAATTCTTGACCAGATCGATGATACGCACAGCCATATCGGCCTCGGCCACACCCGCTGGGCCACCCATGGCGCGCCCTCCACGGTTAATGCTCACCCCCACTGCGATTGCAGCGGCGAGCTGGTGGTAGTCCACAATGGCATCATTGAAAACTACCATTCCCTGCGCGAAGATCTGAAAAAGAAAGGCCACCGCTTCTCTTCGGAGACCGATACCGAGGTGCTGGCCCACCTCATTGAGGAGCATCTGGACGACGATCTCCTCAAGGCGATCAACGCGGCCCTGAAGGAGGTCGAAGGCTCTTACGCCTTAGGCATACTTTGGAGCGGACAGCCCGACACCCTGGTGGCGGTCCGTAACCAGAGTCCCCTGGTGCTTGGCGTACAGGAATCGGGTGGCTGCTTCATGGCCTCGGACATCCCTGCCCTGCTGCCCTATACCAGGCAGATGATCTTTCTGGAAGACGGCGAAATGGCCGTTCTTAAGGCCGATCAGTTCCAGGTCAGGCGGCTGGACAGCGGGCTGATTGTCAAAAAAGAGATCCACACCATCGATTGGAACGCCGGCATGGCGGAAAAGGCTGGCTACCAACATTTCATGCTCAAGGAAATTCACGAGCAGCCCCAGGCCATCCTCAACACCTTCCGGGGTAGAATAGAACCGGAAGGCGGCCGGATCCTGCTGCCGGAATTGGGACTGACCAAAAAACAATTGACCGCGATCAAACGTATCTCCCTGGTCGCCTGCGGCACCTCCTGGCATGCCGCCCTGGTGGCCAAATACTGGCTGGAAAAATGGGCCGGGGTGCCGGTGGAGGTGGACATTGCCTCGGAATTCCGCTACCGCCGCCTGCTCCTGGGCAAGGACAATCTGGTCATCCTCATCTCGCAGTCCGGCGAAACGGCCGACACCCTGGCAGGACTGCGACTGGCCAAGGAACTCGGCGCCCACGTCATCACCATCTGCAACGTGGTGGGCAGCACCATGACCAGGGAGGCCGACGGCACCGTTTACACCCACGCCGGCCCGGAGATCGGCGTCGCCTCCACCAAGGCCTTTACCAGCCAGCTCACCGCCCTGTTCCTTTTCACCTTGTTCCTGGCCCAGACACGCGACACGGTGCAGGTTGCGAACAGCCGCCGCCTGATCCAGGCCCTCCTGGCTCTGCCCACCCTGCTTGAGGAGGAGCTGCACTCTATTGAACAACGGACCAGTGTCTTGGCCCAGGAATTCTCCAGGAGCCGTGACTTCCTCTACCTCGGACGGGGCTTGCAGTTTCCCATCGCCCTAGAGGGCGCCCTGAAGTTGAAGGAGATATCCTACATCCACGCCGAAGGTTACGCGGCCGGAGAGATGAAGCACGGCCCCATCGCGCTCATCGACCGGGAGATGCCGGTACTGGCCCTGACCCCGCAGGACAGCAACTACAAAAAGGTCATCTCCAATGTGGAGGAGGTGAAGGCCCGCCAGGGGAGGCTTATCCTGGTTGGCACCCGTGGCGACGCCACCCTGCCCCGGCTGACCGACCACTTCCTCGAGCTCCCCGAGGTCGACGAAGAACTATGCCCCATTCTTTACACGGTGCCGCTTCAGCTCCTGGCCTATGAAATTGCCAGATTGCGGGGTTGCGACGTGGACCAGCCCCGTAATCTGGCCAAAAGCGTAACCGTGGAATAATCCCGGTTTTCTTCACAAGCGTCCCAACGGTTGGCCAAAGGAGAAAAGGTTCATGGAAATACGCAAGGTTCTCGTCACCGGGGCGGCCGGCTTCATCGGCTACCATCTGTCAAAAAGACTCCTCGCGGAGGGGTGCGCCGTTGTCGGGCTGGACAACCTGAACGATTACTATGATCCCACCCTGAAAGAGGCGCGCCTCTCCCAGTTGCTTGCCTGTAAGTCCTACACGGCCGTGCGGGCCGATCTGGAGGACCGACAGGCCATGGAAGCGCTATTCGCCAGCCACCACTTCGATGTGGTGGTCAACCTGGCCGCCCAGGCCGGGGTGCGCTATTCGCTGCAAAACCCCCATTCCTATGTGCAGGCCAACTTGGTCGGCTTCATCAACATCCTCGAAGGGTGTCGTCATACCGGGGTGGGCCACCTGCTGTTCGCCTCCTCAAGTTCGGTTTATGGCGCCAACACCAGAATGCCTTTTTCCGTGCATCACAACGTGGACCATCCTGTATCGCTTTACGCGGCCACAAAAAAAGCCAATGAACTCATGGCACATACTTACAGTCACCTCTTTCGCCTGCCTTGCACCGGGCTGCGGTTCTTTACGGTTTACGGCCCCTGGGGCCGTCCCGACATGGCCCTTTCTCTCTTCACCCGCGCCATCCTGGCCGGGGAGCCGATCCAGGTCTTCAACCATGGCAAGATGAAGCGCGACTTCACCTACATCGATGACATCATAGAGGGAGTCGCCCGCCTCATGCGGGTTCTGCCGACCGCCAACCCCGCATGGAATGGCGACAATCCTGATCCCGCCACCAGCAACGCCCCCTACCGCATATACAATATCGGCAACAACCGGCAGGTGGAACTCATGCGCTATATCGAGGTGCTGGAGAAATGCCTCGGCAAAACGGCGGACAAGGTCTTCCTGCCGTTGCAGCAAGGGGACGTGCCTGAATCCTTTGCCGATGTCTCGGACCTGTCGCGCACCATTGATTTTGTGCCGCAAACCACGGTAGAGGAAGGTATTGCCAGCTTCGCATCCTGGTATAGATCCTATTACCAGGTATGACCGCGGGTAACTTCTCTTTTTCCCATACAAAAAGTTGAAAATTTTCCCGTACGACGGTAGTGTGATGTCTATGATTTATTCGACCAATGCTAATTCCGGCGCCCCAACTTCCCCTCCGCGCTATTGGGGCGCCAAGGTCTGAAAAACCAAGGACAGGCAACCATGGAAGCCCTGGACGTCAAACTGCGGCGGACCAAGGAGGAAGTCGACCGGCTCGGAAGGAACTGGCGTGCCCTTCTGGATATTCTGCCGGAGATGGTCTTTCTCATCCGGGAAGACTTCCTCATCGAATACATGAATCCGAATGCCGTTCAGGTCTTCGGCAATCTGGGCAAGAAATACTGTCACGAAGCCCTCTGCACTACCTCGGGGGGCTGCAAGGCTTCCTGCCCGGTCAAGCTGGCTGCCGCCAACAAAGAACAGAGCGTTGATCTTTTCGAGGCCAGCATCGGTGAGGTTGATGTGGAATTCAGCCACGTCCCCTTTGAGGGCTATCTGGGTGATAACCTGGTCATGGTAGTGATGCGGGATATTACCCAGCGCAAGAAACACGAGCGCGAAATTGCCGAATTCCACAACAACATTGAAAATATCCTCCAGCAGAAAATCAGCCAGCTCAAGGAAAGCGAGAAGGTGCGCGATCAACTTTCCGATGAGGTCAGCACCTTACAACTCCAACTAAAAAAACACGGCAAGACCGACGAAATGGTCGGCTCCAGCAAAAAGATGCGGGAGCTGAAGGAAATGATCTACCAGGTTGCCGACTCGGACGCCAATATCATGATTTCCGGCGAATCCGGTACTGGCAAGGAACTCGTCGCCTCTCTCATCCGCAACTGCAGCAACCGCAAGGACAAGCCCTTTCTCAAGGTCAACTGCAACACCATCAACGATAACCTGCTGGAAAGCGATCTTTTCGGCCATGAGAAGGGCTCATTCACCGGCGCCACGGTCCGCAAAAAGGGCAAATTCGAGATCGTTGACGGTGGCACCATTTTTCTCGACGAGATCGGTGATATCAGCCCCAAAATGCAGTCATCCCTGTTAAGGGTTCTGCAAAACGGCGAGATCATGAGAGTCGGCGGCAACGCTACCCTCAAAGTGGATGTCCGGGTTATCGCCGCCACCAATGTTGACCTGGCCAAAGCCGTGCAGGAGGGCCGTTTTCGGCTCGACCTCTACTATCGCCTGAACATCATCAACATCACTATGCCGGCCCTGCGGGAACGCAAGGAAGATATCGTCGAGTTGGCCTCACATTTCGTCAAGCATTACCGCCACGCCTTCAAAAAAGATATCGACTTTATCCCCAGTCAGATCATTGATCGCCTCCTTCAGCATGATTGGCCAGGCAACGTACGGGAACTGGAAAACGTCATCCAGCGGGCAGTGCTCATGGCCAAGAGTCACATTATCACCGAACTGGACATCATCTTTGACGTCAACCCGTCCAATGCGCCAGCCGGCGACCTGTGCAGCGAACTGGGGAAAAAACTCGAGGATACATCCCTGAAAGATCTGCTCGGCGACTTGGAACGCGACCTCATCCTCTCCACCCTGCAAAGATGTAAAGGAAACGTCCAGAAGACCGCCAACCATCTGGGCATGGGCAAGACCGCCCTCTACGACAAAATGAAACGGCACGATATCGCTGCAAAGCTTCCAAAAAAATAGGCCACTCCCATCATGTTGGTATCGATATTGCATGATATAAATTACAAAAAGACATGCCTTGCGCATTTTACGTAGCACACCTGAAACAAGGAAAACGAGATGAACACAGCAGGAGACCAACCCAAAAAATGCAGCTACCTCTGCACGGATGAAGAGCAAGCATGTTCCCTGACCAAAGGCGGCATCTACCTGCCCCTGAAGGAACATATTGAAATGTTTTGCAAAACTCCCCATTTTCTTGAGTGTCATCAGTATGTCCGAGGCAGCAAGCTCGGCGCAAAAACCGGCCTGGAGGAAACCTTCCGGGATAACGGGCGGCGGCAATTCCGCCGTATCCCCGATCTCCTCTCGCTGACCCTTGCCAACTGCGACGAGACTGGACGTCCCTGCCAACTAATTGACGGTAACGCATGCACCGTTGACCTTAGCCCGGGCGGCATGCGCCTGGAAAGCCATCATCGCTTGTCACTGAATGAACTTATCGCCTTCACCTTTGGACCGCATTTCTCCACCCCGAATCTCACTGGTGTCGGCCAGATCATGTGGAGCACGGTGGCAAACGAGCCAGACACGTTCCTGGCAGGATTGGCCTTTCTCGATGCTACGACCAAACAGGCGATCGGCCATCACATGGGCGTACCTGTTTGACCAAGAGAAACCGACAGACGTTGCGAGCAATCTTCCCCTTTGCGCCGTTGACACGCCAACCATTTGAAATCAAAGACTAATGAAACACTATTGTGCCGAGTTGCCATGCAGAATTGATACCACCCCGAGCGACACCTTTTTCAGAAAAATCGGACACTTTTCTTGATATCCGGAAAACTCCTGGTGTTAAATTTACTCATGATGTCAGCCAAATAACTTTGAGGCCGCATCGCGCCTTCCGGCTTCCCGGAATCCCCCCTGCATTTCTGCATGACCACATGTTTGCCCCAGGGCTATTGCCAGTTGGAAAACAACTTAAAGGAAACCCGCCCATGACACCATCCAAGCCCACCGCGGCCTTTGCCAGTATTCTCGTCCTGCTCTGCCTGCTCAGTGGGGCAGGATGCTCCGATCCTGAGAAGAAAAGGCTGGCTCATTACAACAAGGGCATGGAATACATAACCGCAGGCAACGACAATGCCGCGATCATTGAATTCAGAAACGCCGTGCAGATCAACGCCAAGGATGCCAATTCCCGCTATCAGCTCGGATTGCTTCTGCTCAAGACAAAGTCCACGGAAGACGCCTTCAAACAACTTAAAATCGCTGCCGACCTGGACCCGACCAACCTGGATGCGCTCTATAAAGTTGCTGCCATGCTTTTTTTCAGCCAACAATACCAGGAGAGTCGTGAACGAATCGATCTCCTGCTGGCGAGTGACCCCAAACATATCGAAGGCATGGCCCTTTCGGCCAGTCTCTTTCTGGCCCAGGACGACCTGGAAAAGGCCATGAGTCAAATGGATCGAGCCCTGGCACTGGCCCCGGATAACGACCGTCTATACTTGCTCCAGGCAAACATTCTCGACAAGGCCGGGAAAAAAGAGGGTATGGAAGCGGCCCTTCATAAGGCCGTGACCCTCAATCCTACCAGTATCATCAATCACAAGATCCTGGCCGCCTATTATCTTGGCACGGATCGAAAAAATCTGGCCGAGGCACAATACAAGGCCATGGTCGCGGCCCTGCCCTCATCTACGGCCGCGCTGGTGGAGCAGTCCCTGTTTTACGAACAATTACGACAAAAAGCCGAGGCAGAGGCCAGTCTGCATAAGGCTATCGAGTTAAGTCCGGCAGACGACAGCCTCTATGCTGTATTAGGCAATTTCCACCGCCGTCAGAGAAATTTTGCCGCCGCGGAACAGGCCTTCTTGAAAGCCATCGCCTTGCACAAGCAGCCTGCCGAACTCAAGGCCCAGTTGGCCGATCTTTACATCAGCTTCGGAAAACCTGACCAGGCCCGGGAAATGACAAACCAGGCCCTGGCGCTGGCCCCGGAAAACACCTCAGCCCAACTGGTCATGACCAAGCTGCTTATCCGGGAATCCAAGCATGAGGAAGCCATGCGGCTGGCGGAAAAAATCGTGGCCTCGGAACCAGCATCAGGCGAGGCCAGATTTGTTAAGGCATTGGCCCATTACGCTAAGGGCGAGGTGGAACTGGCCACTAACGAGGCCCAGGCCGCTGTACAGTATGCCCCGAGGCACCTCCAGGCCCGCACCCTCCTGGCTGAGATGTTCTTGCAAAAAGGCTCTTTCAAGGAAGCAAAGACCCAGGCCTCCCAGACTCTGCAACTAGACCCTGCCAACTACCAGGTCGCTATTATCCTGGGCAAATGCCTGGTGCAGGAAAAAGAGTATGACAGCGCCCTGACATTGTTCGGCAAGATCGGGACAGCCATACCGAAAGACCCCATTGTCCCGCTGGCCATAGGCCTCATACACCAAGAGCAAAAACACTATGACCAGGCCTTTTCCTCCTTTGAAAAGGCCCTGGCCCTAGCCCCCCAGTCCAGTTCCGCCCTGGGCGGCATGGTTGCCATTCTCCACGAGCAGGACAAGGATGACGCAGCCCTGCGCCTGGTATCCGCCCAAGTAGCGCAGTTCCCCAAAAATGCCGAATTTCTCATGCTGCTAGGTAATCTCCAGGCTTCGGCGGGACAGTCCGCCGAGGCTGAACGCTCTTTCCAGGCCGCGCAACTGGCCGCCCCGCAGAGTCCCATGCCCTATCTGCTCATGGCCAACCTGCTCGCCAAAACCGGTAATACCGCGGAAGCAATCCACAACTACGAAACGCTCCTCACCGAAAATCCTGGCCACCTAAGAGCCCGCATGGAACTTGGAACACTATACGAAAAGTTGGGCCAAGCGGACAAGGCCGTTCAGCAGTACAAAAAGATGCTGGAGTATGACCCAACCTCTGGACCGGCGGCCAACAATCTGGCCTGGCACCTGGCCAGTGAGGAGGGAGGCGACCATGGCGAAGCCCTCCGCCTTGCCATGGTCGCCAAAAAAGCCGCTCCCACTGATCCTTTTGTTTCCGACACCCTGGGCTGGGTCCATTACCAACGCCGCTCCTATCAGCTTGCCCTCACCCAATTCCAGCAGGCAGCGGAACTCCAGCCCACCAACCCCTCTATCCTTTACCATTTGGCCATAGCCTTGAATCAGTTGGGAGAACGAGAGGAGGCTAAAAAAAAGCTGGAGAAAAGCCTGGCGCTCGATGCTAATTTTCCCGAGGCACCAAAGGCCAGAGACCTGCTCAAGGATCTGACCGGACATTCTTGAGCACCATTGTCTCTGACGAAAATCGGCCACGCGACTGGCGCGCCTGCCTCTTGAACTGCCGGCATTAATATTGCGCCAAGCACGCCAAAGACCGCACTCTTAAAGAGGACACAAGCCCCATGTCTGCCGCATCGGCAATAACCAACTACCTCTCCATTGATGTAGAGGACTACTATCAGGTTTCCGCCTTTGAGTCCTTGGTCGGTCATGCCAGGTGGGAGGAGTACCCGTCAAGGGTGGAGGAGAATACCGGCAAGGTTCTTGACCTGCTGCGGGAACACGGTGTATCAGCCACCTTTTTTGTGCTTGGCTGGACGGCCAAAAAATTCCCTGCCCTGGTGCAACGGATTCAGGCTCTAGGCCACGAAATCGCATGCCATAGCCTGCACCACCGGCTGATCTACACGATGACCCCGGCCGAATTCCGCGAGGATACCCGCATTGCCAAGGATATCCTGGAACAACTTACCGGCACACCCGTACGCGGATACCGAGCGCCCAGTTACTCCATCACCAACGCCTCCCTATGGGCCTTCGACATCCTGGAAGAACTGGACTTTGCCTACGACTCGAGCATTTTTCCCATCCGCCATGACCGTTATGGCATCCCTGACGCACCGCGCTTTCCCCACCGATTGCAAGGCCGCCGCCTCATGGAATTTCCGCTCTCCACCTCCAACCTCTGCGGACTCAATATTCCTGTGGCCGGCGGCGGTTACTTCCGTCTCTTCCCCTATGCCTTCACCAAGATGGCCTTGCAAAGAATCAACCAACAGGAAAGGCAGCGCTTCATTTTCTACCTGCACCCGTGGGAACTGGATCCGGCACAACCCCGTCTCCATGGCGTCAGCCTTATCTCTCGCACCCGGCACTATTTGAATTTGAATAGAACCGCGCAGCGCTTCGCGCGCCTGCTCAAAGATTTTCATTTCCAACCAATGGGCCTTCACCATGAAATCTTAAGTTTGAGAGGTCAGACTTAAGTGGTAAATTGCAAAGATAAAAAGTCGCAATCCTTCTTAAAAAAATCCACAAGCGAGACGTGGCGCTTGGGTCTGCAATGTCTGGGTTTATGGTAATTATTATTGACTAAAACCAACTAGTTGTTTTACTTAAATCAAATGCTGTAGATGCGGAACAAGCTAATTCAATTTTGCAAGGAAACCCCTAATTTCATGTGTGGCATTGCCGGTTATTTTAACCTGAAACACCCATGTCCCCCTGATCATCGTCAGTTAGAGCGGATGATCTATCAACTGCGGCACCGGGGCCCTGATGGGTATGGGTTTTATTGCGACGAGCAGGTTGGCCTAGCGCATGCGCGCCTAAGCATCGTTGATCTCGAAGGCGGCTGGCAACCAATCCACAATGAAGACAAAACGCTCTGGGTCATTTTTAACGGCGAAATCTTCAACCACCCTGAACTGCGCAAGGAGTTGGAAGAACGTGGCCATCATTTTGCCACACACTCCGATACCGAGGTTATCGTCCACCTTTATGAGGAGAAGGGCGAGCGGTGCGTGGATGACTTCAATGGCCAGTTCGCCTTCGCGCTCTTCGACAAAAAAAGGAACTCACTGTTTTTTGCCCGTGACCGTTTAGGCATACGCCCGCTCTATTACTGTTATCATGGCGAAAAATTATTTTTCGCCTCGGAAATCAAAGCAATTTTTGCGGCGGACCCGACCATCCCAAGGGTGTTGAACCCGCGGGCGATCCAGGAGGTGTTTACTTTCTGGGCTCCGATTGCCGAAGAGACCGCCTTTGAAAACGTTTTTCAATTGGAAGCGGGTTGTTTTGCAAAATTGCAGCCCGACAGTCGTCTCCAAGTCACGCAATACTGGGACGTGCCTTTCCAGACGGATACCGCCAGGTTCGAGTCCGAAGAAGCATGCGCCGAGCAGTACCGAGAATTACTCTTGGACGCGGTCCGGTTACGATTGCGGGCTGATGTGCCGGTTGGAGCCTATCTAAGCGGGGGCCTAGACTCTTCCACCATAACTTCGCTGGTACGGAATTATACAAGCAACCCTTTGAAGACATTTTCCGTAGGTTTTGCAGACAAAGTCTACGATGAACGCAAAGAACAAGCCGAGGTTGTGCGCTACCTGGGAACGGATCATCACGAAATTATCTGCTCCTACCAGACCATTGCGGATAATTTTCCCGAGGTCATCCGCCACACGGAAGTCCCCATTCTGCGTACCGCCCCCACCCCGTTATTTCTTCTTTCCGGGCTGGTCAGACGGAATGGTTACAAGGTTGTTTTGACCGGCGAAGGCGCGGATGAATTGCTAGGCGGCTATGATCTTTTCAAAGAGAGTAAAATTCGTGCGTTTATCAACAAAGTGCCGGATTCACAACTGCGCCCCCTGCTATTGAAAAAGTTGTACCCCTACCTTGCCTTGTCTCCGACAAAATCCGCGGAATATGCAAGAAAGTTTTTCAATACCGATGCTCTGTTAAGTGATCCCTTTTATGGGCATCGCCCGCGCTGGCACATCAGTGGGCAGAATCATCTTTTTTTCACCGATGATTTCAGGAATGTCGCAGGAGCTGCGGGCGAGGAGCGTTTGTTAAAAAAAATGGCGCCTATGCTTGCTGGCCTTGATGTCTTTTCGCGCGCCCAGGCCGTGGAAACAAAAATTCTTTTGAGCAATTACCTCCTCTCCTCCCAGGGGGACCGGATGGGCATGGCCCATTCGGTTGAGGGGCGTTTTCCATTTCTTGATCATCGGGTGGTGGAATTTTCATGCACCATCCCGGTCGCCTGGCGCATGAAAGCCTTAAATGAAAAAAACATCCTCAAAAAGGCCATGGCCAACTTGCTGCCCGCAAGTATCCTGCAGAGGAAGAAACAGCCTTATATGGCGCCGGACATTTTAAGCTTTTTCGGGGCAAGTCGGCCAGACTACCTAGCTTACTATCTATCGGAGAGCCTTTTGGCCGAGGCAGGAGTTTTTAAACCACAGGCCGTTTCCAAGCTTATGGCTAAATGCACGAAAGTGGCACGCCAAGGATTTAGAGAAAACATGGCTTTTGTTGGGATATTATCAGTGCAGATCCTTTTTGATTCCTTCATCAAGAATTTTAACGCCGACACGCCAGCCGCTTTAGAAAATATCAAGGTAATGGTATGAATATGAATTGTATATGGATAATGCTTTGTTGTGTTAATTTCACGGCAAGAGAGGGCAAGGGAAACTGACATGAATGATTGCAAAAAACAAATCCGAGAATTTATTTTCGAAAACTTTTTATTCGATGCCGATGCAACTGCTCTGCAAGATGACACATCGTTTTTAGAACAGGGCATAATTGACTCGACTGGCATTCTGGAGGTAATCAATTGGCTGGAAGAGACCTTTTCCATGAAGATTGATGACGAGGAAATGATTCCTGCAAATTTGGACAGCGTCAATAATCTTGCCGTTTTTATTGCCAGAAAGAAATGCTGAGACAAGGAGAACGCATTGCTAGTCTGTGATCTTCTTGTCAAAGCAGCCGCACAATTTCCGCAAAAATCAGTCATCATCCAGGGTGACCGACGGTATTCGTATGCCGATTTATTGCAAGCGGCCAGGAGTAAGGCACAGTGGCTTCTTGCTTCCAAATACCCGAAAGGGTTTCGCGGGGCACTATTTACCGATGACGCGTATGAATATATAAGCGGTTATTTTGCTATTCAGATGGCTGGTGGAATTGTCGTCGGACTCAACACCCAGACTTCAGAACGCTCACTATTGGCGACCTTGCAAGATTGTGGCGCCTCAGTCATTTTTTCCGGGGGCAAGTTCTGTCGCTACCTTGAAAAGCTTATGCCCCAGCTTGACCAGATAAAAAATGTGGTTGTGGCTGGCAGCACCCAGCCCCAGTCTTGGCCCGCCGCTTTCGCCAAGCAATGGATAACCGAGGCCGAGGTTCTCGGCACAGAGACCCACGGCGCATCGCTGGCCTCTCCACTTGTAGAAGGAAATGACCTCGCCCAGATAATTTATACCTCCGGCACTACCGGGGCACCCAAGGGGGTAATGCTCCGTCATTCGAATATAGTGGCGAATACACATGCCATTGTGACTTACTTACATCTGGCTCCCGCGGATCGGGCCATGGTCGTCCTGCCTTTTTTTTATTCATATGGCAACTCGGTTATGCTTACCCACATCGCCGTTGGGGGCAGCATGGTGGTGAATCAGAATTTTCTCTACCCCAATGTCATTCTGGATGAGATGGTTAAGGAGGAGGTGACCGGCTTTTCCGGTGTTCCTTCGACCTTTGCCCTGTTACTGCACCGCTCCGCGGTTCATAAATATCAATTCCCCTGCCTGCGCTATTTGACCCAGGCCGGCGCCGCCATGGCGCCGAAATTAACGCGATCACTGAAAGATGTCTTCCCCGGGGTCGATATATTCATCATGTATGGGCAAACAGAGGCGTCAGCTCGTCTGTCCTATCTGCCTCCCGAAGATCTTGAACGCAAACCAGGATCTATCGGTAAAGCCATCCCCGGAGTTACCCTGAAACTGCTCAATCAATTTGGGCATGAAGCAGGGCCAGGCGAGGTGGGCGAGATTGTCGCCTTGGGGGAAAACATCATGGCTGGTTACTGGGGCCGGCCAGAGGATTCGGCTAAGACGCTCAGGCCAGAGGGGTTGCGAACCGGCGACCTTGCCCAAATGGACGCAGAGGAATATCTTTATATCGTCAGCCGTAAAAGTGATATGATTAAGAGCGGCTCGCACCGCATCGCACCCAAGGAACTTGAGGAAATCATTCATGAACTTGCGTCGGTGCAAGAGGTGGCCGTGGTCGGTATTAAGGATGATATTCTGGGAGAGTTAATCAAGGCCTGCGTGGTGTTGCGAACGGGAACGAATTGCACGAAGAAAGAGATTACCATTTATTGCCGCCAAAACTTACCCGCTTATAAAGTTCCACATCTTGTTGAATTCTATCAGGCTTTGCCAAAAACCGCCACTGGCAAGATCCGTAAGGGAAAACTTGCCGCAATGGCGGACTATGTCGATGGAAAGGAAGGGACCAATGCGTAACGCTGTAGAAATGCCACGATTATGCACCAAATGCATCCTGCCGGCAACCTTTCCAGGGATATCTTTTGATGATTTCGGGGTGTGCAATCAGTGCCAGAAATACCGCGGGCAACAGTCATCCGAGGCACAAAAGAAAAATTATGAAAAGAAGTTTATCGATTTGTTGTCCACCGAGCGTAAGTCATCTGGCTATGATGTATTGATGGCGTATAGCGGCGGCAAGGACAGCACCTATACTCTCGACATCTTCATCAATCGTTACAAATTGAGGGTATTGGCGCTCACCTTTGACA
>DYDL01000270.1 GCA_020717925.1 Desulfocapsa sp. | reverse complement strand
AGCGAGATGTCGGTGTGGGGCAGGAAGTGGCTGGCGATGTATTCGTTCTGGAACTGGGCCACCTCGGAGAGTTCAAAGCTGGTCATGCGGCGCACCACGGCCACCACATCGCGGCGGATGTGGTTGGAGAGTTCGCTCATCCAGCAGCCTAAAAGTGAGCCGTTGCCGACATAGAGGACGAGTTCCGGATCCACCTCGGGCAGCAACCCCACGGTCATGGCGGCATCCAGGTCGATATAGGAGCCAAAGGCGCCAGCCAGGATGATCTGCTCGATGTCGGTGATGGCAAGCCCCACCTCCTGCACCAGGGTCTTGACCCCGGCATAGATGGCCGCCTTGGCCCGGATGAAGTTCTGGATATCGACCTCGGTGATGACGATGTCGCCTTCCGTGCCGGATTCATTCTGCCAGGCGAGGACATACTCGTGGCCGCTGCGGCCCGGGCGGAGGCGGGGGGTGGCCAGTTGCCGGTTGAACTTGCCGCTGGGATCGAGCACCCCCTGCTCCAGCAGGGTGGCGACGATGGCCAAAAGCCCGGAGCCGCAGATGCCGGCCACCGGCTTGTTGCCCACCGTGATGTTCATCGGTTCCAGGGTCTCCGGGTTGATACTGAAGTCCTCAATGGCCCCCTGCGCGGCCCGCATGCCGTGGGTGATGCCGCCGCCCTCGAAGGCCGGACCGGCCGAGCAGGCGGCGCAGGCCAGCCACTCCTTGTTGCCGATAACGATCTCGGCGTTGGTGCCGATGTCGATGAACAGGGTAATCTTGTCGGTGCGGTACATGCCCGACCCCATCACCCCGGCCACGATGTCACCGCCAACGTAGCTGGAAATGCAGGGGTAGGGCAAGGCCACGGTGTGGCGGGCCAAGTCAAGGCCCAGGTCGGCCGCCCGCATGGGTGGCAGGAAGGTGGTGACCGGCACGTAGGGGGCGCGGCGGATGTTGTGGGGCTCCAGGCCGAGGAGGAGATGAGTCATGGTGGTGTTGCCGGCCAGAGTGATGGAGCTGATCTCGTCGCGGTCAATGGTGGTGTGCCCGTGGCCTTCAGGTGGTTTGGCCTGGGCCAGCAACTTAGCTATCAGGGTGTTGATGGTAGTGACGACCAGCCCCTGCATCTGGTCGAGGCCGTCTGGTTTTTCCGCCTGGATGATGCGGGAGATGACGTCCTCGCCGTAGGCGATCTGGCCGTTGTAATCACCGGCCCGAGCCAGGACCAGGCCGGTGTTCAGGTCGATCAGGATGCCGTAGACCGTGGTGGTGCCAATGTCAAAGGCGAGGCCGAAGTTGCGGTGCGTCCAGTTGCCCGGCTGGATGTTCATCAGATAGCTCTTGCCCGGCTGATTCACCGGCCGGGCCAAGGTGACGGTGACCCGGAAATCGCTGGCCCGCAAAGTCTGGCGCAGCTTCTTCAACACCGGCAGGTTGACGATCAGGCCGTGCTCGCCGTACTGGTCGGCCAACCCCTGGATGATGCGGCCGGCATCTGGCATGTTGTCCGCCTTGGAGGGACGCGGCAGCTCCAGCGGCAGCTTGGCCACCGGCGCCAGGAAGATACCCGCCTCGCGCAGATCCTGGATGTTGTAGATGCGCATCCGTGCCTGATGGCGCTGAGGCACCTCAGTCGACAGCCCACCCTTTTTCAGGCCGCTCTCGGCCACCACCCGCACCGTGACGTCGCCCTGCACCAGACTGATACAGGCCTGCCGCCATCCAGCCGCAAGCTCAACGGCCGTGAGCCGCTCGCTCACGCCGCCCCCTACCCCGCCCTGCTCCACCACCACCCGGCACTTGCCGCACACCCCGGCGCCGCCGCACGAGGCGTTGATATGCACCCCCGCGGCCCGCGCCGCCTTGATGATGGAGTCGCCGTGCTTCACAGTCACGGTGCGGCCGGCGGGCAGGAAGGTGACGGTATGCGTTTGCGGTTCGCTCATTCAGCCAAACCCCTTCTCTATGCCGCCTTGCTGGCAATGGCATATTTGGCCGCCAAAGCAGGCCAGGGTTTGATCTTCTTCAGCGATGGGCCAAGGGTACGCTCTGCAACCTCCGTATCGTGGGCGGCCTGAGCGCGCAACCAATAGCCGTTGGAAAGGCCAAAGAAACGGCACAGCCGTAAATCGGTATCAGCGGTAATCGCACGCTTGCCCGCGACAATCTCGCTGATACGCTGCGCCGGCACGCCAATTTCCTTGGCCACCCGGTACTGGCTAAGCCCCATGGGTTTCAGGAACTCCTCCAAAAGGATTTCGCCGGGAGTAACAGGATCAAGCTTGCTCATGATAGACTCTCCGTTTAGGGACACGGAAAATACCAACGCATTGCTGTGATGTTGTCGTGGCTCCATTGTACAGTAGCTTCGCTCCCACCGGGCTGATCAGGCGAGGTGGCCATGGCCATGCCCGCGATGTTCACAATCCCAGCCTTTGCAGGCGAGGGCGATATAGCGGGGAACAGGGTGTTTTCCTGACCCGTAGGCGCTCATGGTGCGTGTCGTCATGCCCAGCGCCTTGGCAGCCTCGGCAAGCGACAGGCCGTATCGCGCCCGCCACTGGCAAAAAATACGGGTGTTCTGATCCGTGGCATTTTGCGCTTGGGCGTCGAGCCACAATGTGTCGGCACCGATTTGAATGTCAAGCTCCGGCCATTCCACAGTCCATCCCGATTCGTCGGCACAGACCTTGGCAAAGGCGTGCGGGCTCCGCAACGGGGCAAGGCCGGGAGATTCGTCAAAGAACGGTTTGAAATCCACCGTATACACGCTGTCGTTGGCGAACGTAATCCTCATTAAAAAGTCCGGCAACGGCTCAACACATTTGATGCGAGGGCGGGTCATTCGTGCCATCTTTTCCATTCCTCCAGCAGTTCATCATGATGCGAGGCGATCCACTCCATCACTTCCGCCTTCAACCCTGGCGGCCATTCACCATCCGATTTCATGGTCAGCAGGTTGATCGCCACATCATGCCCGGCCCCGAAGAGATGGACATGCGCCGGACCATGGTCGCGTTCGCGCAGTTGGATGGTAAATTTGTTTCGGAACCGTTGCTTGACGGTCATATTGACATGGTATGGAATTTATTTCAATATGTCAAAAAGATTCACAAAAAACCATGATCAGTTTAGCTCAATCGTTAAA
>DYDL01000269.1 GCA_020717925.1 Desulfocapsa sp. | reverse complement strand
GGACAGTGTCCAGGGCGGCGCGGCGCGGTTGTGGCTCCTGGTCAACAACCGGCCGGTGCGGGACCGCATGGTGACCCACGCGGTTTGCGAAGGGCTTTCAGGTTTTCTGCTCAAGGGCCGGCGCCCTGCCGGCGCCCTCTATCTTGATCTGCCGCCGGACGCGGTGGACGTAAATGTCCATCCCACCAAGCAGGAGGTGCGTTTCCGTAAGTCCACGGAGATTCATGACCTGGTGGCGCGGGCGGTACGGGAGGGCATGGCCAGCTACCAGCATGAGGTCAGGCATGCTGTGTTTGGTGTGCCAACGGGCCGGCCGGTTTTTCCACCGACCAGTCCGACTGGTCAGACAGGTCGGACAAGTCCGACAAGTCTACCCCTGGCCAGGGCGGCCGCTGAACCAGAGCGGCCTTACGTGCCGCAGCCCCATGTCGGCCAGGCAACCACAACCGTTGTTCCACCTTTTGCCCCGGCGCCGGCCAGTGCACCAGCGGCCGTTCCCCAGAGTTTCCGGCTCATCGGCCAACTGCACAACGCCTATATCCTCTGCGAAACCGTGGACGGCCTGGTCGCCATCGACCAGCACGCCTTGCAGGAGCGCATCCTTTTTGAAACCTTGAAAGAGCAATACCGCACCCACGGCATTGCCAGCCAGGCCCTGCTTTTTCCAAAGATGATGGAACCAGACCCTGCGGCCCGGGCGATTCTGGAAGCCCATAGCGACGACATCGCCCGCTTGGGCCTAACTATCGAGCCCTTTGGCGGCGATTCCTATGTGGTCAAGGCGGTGCCTGCCATCATGGGCCATCTTGGACCGGAAGAAATCGTGCAAGGCATCCTGGCCCGCTTTGCCGAGGCCCAGGACGCGGGCTCCGGCCGTGCAGCCACCCGCATGGAGGATATCCTGGCCACCATGGCCTGCAAGGCGGCGATCAAGGCCGGCCAGCGATTGCACGAGGAGGAGATGGCGCACCTCCTTGCCAAGCTCAACCAATCGCCGATCTTTTCCCATTGCCCGCACGGCCGGCCGGTGCTCAAGCATTTTGATTTGGCCAGTATCCAACGCTGGTTTCATCGCACTTGAGCGTCATTCCGGCGAAAGCCGGAATCCAGTTCTTTTGGATAGTTACGCAAGGCAACCTGGCGCATCAATGTCGGTTGATGAGAACTTTGGGATTACGTCTGCCATGAAAGCAGGCAAAAATAATAATGCCATCGGAAGTGACAGTATAAAAAATGGCGAAAGGAAACTTGTGCAACAGCATTCTGTGTGCCCCTCGCCGCCACACCGGATAGCGCAGAGGCGCATGGGCGGCAGAGGTGACGGCAACTTCAACGGCGCGCAGAAATTCCTGGCCTAGCCCCGGGGATCGCTGCTCATACCAGGCAAACGCTTCGGCGATTTCAGCATCCGCCTCGGCGGTAAACACGAACAAACTCATCGGTCTGCGAGGATCTTCGAGGTGACGTCGTCCCAGGAGACCAAAGGGCTTTGGTTGTGCTCAAGGGCATCAAGCCTGCGGTCGAGTTCGGCCTGCTGCTCCTCGGTTGTTCCGAAATCGGCCTGGGGGATGGCAATGGAGTCCCAGAGGTCTTCGACCAGTTGGATACGTTCTGGCACCGGAATGGTTTTGAGTTTTTCAAGCAGTTGCGTATTCATGTGCATCCCTCATGCGCTGGAGAGCATGTCCGCTGAATTTGACGGGTTGGCAGTAGCATAGATTTCAACTTTACTACAAAGCAACTTGCGGAGCAAGCCGCACAGATTGAGCTAGGAAACCAAACCTTCTCTTCTCTCACTGCCCCCACGGCCGGCCGGTGCTCAAGCATTTTGATTTGGCCAGCATCCAACGCTGGTTCCATCGCACTTGACCGTAATTCCGGCGAAAGCCTGAATCCAGTTCTTTTGGATAGTTACGGAAAGTCTGGACCCCGGTTTTTACCGGGGGAACGAATTGTTATGGACCATCTAACGTAAAAACGATAGGGTTCCGAGAGGTAAATCATCCGTCAGGCGAGTACACAATTCATCTTTGTCATGCCCGACAACGGGTGGCTCCTTTAAGGCGGTCAGTGACAATACCGGCGCGAGATTTCTCACGGTCTTTTGAGAATATCATGGCTTCCTACTCTTCTGAGCAGGTAGGTGTCATCGTCGATCTGGAGTGTTAGGCGATAGCCGCCGGTAATCCTTATCTCCCAGACGGATGGATGGCCTTCCATTTTCTTCATGCGCAGGGACGGATGCCTCGGATTATCCAGCAGGCGCTCTATCTGCTCGTCGATCTGCTTTTGAATATGAGCGGGAAGCCCTTGGTAATCGCGAATAAAGGGTTTGGTGAAGGCAATCTTCATCGCTTCTTCAGGGCGTTGAGCGCGTCGGATGCCTTGGCGAACGGCCCCGTCACCTCACCTTTCGCGATGGCCTCATCCGCCTCTTTTTCACGTGCCTGCCATTCCTTGGTCCAGAACCACTCCTGGTCTTTATCCACCAGTTTCTTGGGGGTCAGGACAATGGTGTTGTCCTGGACGCGGGTGTCGAGGAAATCGCCAGCCTCCAACTTGAGGGAGGTGAAGACCTCTTTGGGGATGGTGATCTGATGCTTCGGGCCGATCTTGACTGCTGGCATATGTTAACCTCGCTATTGGCTTACTTTCCTACTTTAAATATATCCGCAGTGTTGGAGAAAATGCAATTTTTTATTGGGTCGAGCCCTCTGGGGTTTTGGCGTTTCTGGAGTCAGGAGAAGACACAAAAAAAGGGCGGCGCTGGTGCTCATGACCAGATATAATTGCCCCGTTCAATTTGACATCAAATCAACCAGGTCATCTCCAAACCTAGCATAACAGGAACCATTCATGGAAGCGCTGCAACAGACCCAGTTCGACACCCTCACCCTGGTGCACCGCGGCAAGGTCCGCGACCTTTACGCGGTTGACGACAAACTGCTCATGGTGGCCACCGACCGCATTTCGGCCTACGACGTAGTCATGGACGATCCCATCCCGGGCAAGGGCAGGGTGCTTACCCAGATGTCGCTCTTTTGGTTCGAGTTGCTCAAGGACATTGTACCCAATCACCTGATTACGGCGGACGTGGAGCAGTACCCCGCGGTCTGCCACCCCTATGCCGAGGTTCTGCGCGGTCGCTCCATGCTGGTGAAAAAGGCG
>DYDL01000268.1 GCA_020717925.1 Desulfocapsa sp. | reverse complement strand
GGCAAGCTTGAGACCGACAGGGTGATCGCATCGCCGTCCGGATCAGCGGCGCTGACGGTAAAGGTCAGCAGGCTGCCCGCGGTCACGCTCTTGTTGCTGATCGGAGTCAATATCGGCGGCTGGTTGGTGTGGGCAATCGTAATGGTCACGGTCACCGGCGTGCTGGCGGCGTCCAGGGAGTCGGTGGCAATAAAGGGTACCGTATAGATTCCAGCCTCCCCGTAAATTGGCGTCCAGGAAAAAACCCCGGTCGACGGATTGAGGGTGGCGCCGGCGGGCAGGTCGCTGGCTGCATAGGTTATCGGGTTGCCTTCCGGATCAGTCGCCGCCACGGTAAAGGCGAGGACAGCATTCTCCTGGCCGTGCTGCGCGGCAAGCGGGGCGATGGTTGGTGCCCTGTTGATCCCCTCCACCACGGTAATGGTCATGGTTGCCGTGGTGGCAAGGGGGGGTTCACCATTGGGTCCACCATCGTCGGTCGCCTTGATGGTCAGGTGATATTCCCCGATATCACTGGTCTTCGGGGCCCAACTGAGCTTGCCGCTGGCCGGGTCGAGGCTGGCGCCGCTCGGCAGGCCGGAGACCGACAGGGTGACCGCGTCGGCACCATTGGGATCAACGCTCTTGATGTCCAGAACAAAGGGCAGGTTGGCCTCAATGGTCTGATCGGCAAGCTGTGTGCCGTCGGGATTGCTCAACGTCGGCGGTTGTTGGGTCGAATTCAGCCAGGTCGAGCCGTCGGGAAAAATGTTCAAGACGCAAAGATACGGGTTGGCGGCACCCGGCACCGGCACCATGCTCTTGGTGGCAAGGTTATAGGAGAAACGGTACAGGTACATGTCAATCTTGCCGCCGTCCGCCAGGGATGCAAGGCTGACCTCGCCATACACAAGATCCCTGTTAAAGCCCGAGTATTGCCCCGGGCTCGCTGAAGCCCCGTTCATTTTTGCGTCATAACACATGGTCGGGTCTGGAGGAGCAAGCAAGTAGCTCTGACCACTTGCCGCCAGACCCGCATAGGAGTCTTGTATCTTCTTGGCATTTGATTGAAATGCACTGAGCATGGCACTGCTGATTGCCGGTGTCGTCGGCAGGGTGGTGGTGAAATAAAAATCAACCTGCACAGGAGGGGTGTTTTTAAAATAATAGGCAAAAAACCCGAGCCGCAGGTCTGCCCAGGTCTTTTGGAACTGCTGCTGCGGGCTGATCGAGCCCGGGGGCATCAACTCGAAGCTGCGGCCGAGATCAGCGACAGGGGAGACATCCAATAGAGAGGAAACGAATTCCGCGTTTCCATATTGGGCCTGGGCGGGGCCGGCATCATCATAGACCGCCTGAATAAGCTGATACTGCTCCCAAAATGCCAGGGCCTTGTCTCCCCCAGCCAGCAAGGAAAAAATCATTAACGCGACGATTACCAGGTTTCGGTTCATTTTTCCGGACCTCCATGATGCGATGACAACAATGAGCTAGCGGCGCAAGATTTCTTCAAACTTCTCGATGCGGCCGATATTTCCCTGACTGTAATTAATCTTGATATAGCCGGTAAAGGCATCGTCCTTGATCGCCTCCAGGTATTCCACCAGCCTTGCAAGCTTGTCGCCTTCACCTTTAATGTTGTTGTTGCTTTTTGCGGGTGTGACGTGAATCGTTTTCTTTTCCATTGCTCAACACCTTTTGGCCGATGAACATCAGTGGCCCATGGTTTTATCCAATGGTATGGACCCATTGCCGCCAGCCGCCCTTCCTGGCGTTTCCAAATCACTATTGCAAAAGCATGCCGATGATTGAATCCAGGGTGGTTTTAATCCATGATTGTTAGCAAATCGTTAGTTCCCGGTAACAAGACAGTTAAAATTTAAGCGCAAGACGTCTTGAACAAGGAAATATTCATAATGAAAATTTAACGAATACCAAACACCAATCTCATATTGCCGGAGTAATGTGGCGCGGCGGGGAAAACTCCCGCAACGACTCCTGCCCACGGTTCCCACCTCAAACTCATTTTTTTGGCAAAACCATGACCATGAAACCCCCAACCGCCCCGCCATACCCCTCTTGTCTGCTGGGGAAGATGTCGGCGTTGTTTTGCGCCGCCTTGCTGACTCTCCCTGGATGTGCCGCCTTCGACCGCCGCTATCAAACCACCGACACCCCGCCGGCCGGGCACTCGCTCGTTTACTTTTACCGCTCCCTGGCCACCTCGGGTAACGGCCCAGACCCGCGAATCTCACAAGGCGGCAAGGAAATTCTTGCCACCCTGCCGCAAAAAACATACTGGGTATACGCCATACCACCCGGCACCCATACCTTTAACGCCAGCTTTTCCATGCATGGCAGCGGCTCATTGACCATTGCCAATGAACACGAAGAGGATATCTTCTTCGTTGAAGTACGATATGAGTACGGGGCGCCTGACCGCTTTAAGCTTTACTTGGCCGGTCGGGGCGAGAACAGCGAACCGAAAGCCTTGGAAGGCTGCTTTCGAGTTGAACAGTAAAGGCAACCTTGAACAATTCGTCATTCCGGGCTTGACTGGATTCCCGCTTTCCCCCCGTCAAGCGGGGACTGAACTGAGCGCGGGAGTGACGACAAATGAATTTTTCCAGGTTGCCTAAAATTTACTGAAACAGAGCCGCGGCGTTATCTTCCCCGAAATATTCCTTGGCCAGCCTTGCGGCCATTTCCGGTTGGCGGGGATCGTCCTCGACCACCACCGTCTCGCCCCGCGGTCCAGCCTTGAAATAGAGCCGGGAATTCGGCAACTCTTCCGCGACGAAACAATGCGCCATGTTCCGATCCTTGTGCGCGCAAGCAACGAGGCGGTTCCTGGCAAAATGGTGGTTGGTCGCCTTGTTGCCCAAAAGGTAGACATCTCCCCGATACTTCCAGACAAAGTAATTATTGTCGTGAACGGCAAGCGGCCAGGCGATCTCCCTGAACTGGACAAGCAACCGCTCCTTGAGATTATTATCTTTTTTGTCGATCTCAATAACCACCGTCTCGCCACTTGGCCCTTCGCCGAGCAAGGTTTTCGTAAAGGGCAAATCCGGATGCAGTTCGAACAACAGACTGCTCTCATATTTGCCGATAACAAACAGACGATCTCGGTGCAGCCAGACAA
>DYDL01000056.1 GCA_020717925.1 Desulfocapsa sp. | reverse complement strand
GGGACTTTCACCCCATAAGATCACGCCCATGCCGGGCGTACACCATTGCATTTACCAGACGGCAAGAAGCGCGGCGGTGCCAAAGCGGCAAGCTTTGGTGGGCCGCTGGTGATACAGGTCGTTCGTCACTTCAGGCATTTTCAATGGGTGGCATTGACAATTTGTAGCCAACCGGATACATTGTTTTTATGATTGAAATTCGGAAAACTGACATCTTTGTTCAATGGCTCGACGACTTGCGTGATATCCATGCGCGAGCGCGAGTCCAAGCCAGAATCGAACGACTTGCCGTTGGAAACCCAGGTGATGTTGAGCCTGTTGGTGAAGGTGTGTCAGAGTTACGAATCAACTATGGGCCTGGCTACCGTGTGTATTTCAAGAAACGAGGGCAAGAACTCATCATACTCTTGGCCGGTGGAGACAAAAGCACCCAGACCAAAGACATCAAAGTAGCCTTGCGCCTCGCACGCAACCTTTCGGAGTAACCACAATGGGCAAAACCACTACCACTCGCTATGACGTTGCCGAACACCTCAGAACTCCAGAAGAAATGGCTGCCTACCTGGAAGCTTGCATGGAAGAGGCGAATGGAGATGCCTCATTTATAGCCAAGGCGCTTGGCGACATTGCGCGTGCCAAAGGTATGGCGCAAGTTGCTAGAGATGCAGGGCTATCCCGTGAAAGTTTGTACAAGGCCCTTTCTGGAGAACGTAGTCCTGGCTTTGACACCATCCTCAAAGTCATTGGAGCTTTAGGGCTAAAATTACACGCCGAAGCCGGTAGTCCTAGCTAACGGCGGTGCCTAATCGGGTAAGGGCGGGTCTTTCTCCCGCCCTCCCCACACCACCTAGCATGCGGGTCCGCACTAGGCGGTTCCCAGAAGAACGGCGTGAAGCGGCGTGGGATCGCGTCTGGGCTCTTGCCTACGATCCTTTTTTACTTGCATACTGACAATATTTTACCTAACCCGTTACCCCTGCCAAGCGGAAGCCCTGGATATGTCCCTGGTTGGATCCTTGCTTGACTGGTTCGATGCGATCCCCTTATCATAATGAACAAGTAACTCAATCGGAGGGCATCATGCTCGAATACCGACGTATCCTCGTGGTCTGCAGAATGATTCAATCCTCCAGGAAGGCCATTCATTACGGAGTGTCGCTTGCCAGAAGATATGAAGCGGAACTCTTTGTCATGCATTGCATACACAATCCCTTTGGCCTCAGGGGCTGGAGCATGGGAACCATCTCCCTTAAAAAAGAGTATGCCTCGATACTTTTTGAGGCCAAACTCCAACTGTCTGAACTGGTCGCGGCCGAAAAGACAAAAGGCCTTACGATCAGGGAACTGATCCGGGAAGGGGAACCAACCGAGGAGATCCTGCAAACCATTGCCGAGGAACAGATCGACCTGCTGGTCATGCCAGCCCATGAAGAGGGCCGATTGGAAGACCTTTTCTTCAATCGCAGCAACGATGAACTGGTAAGGAAAATGCCCTGCTCGATCCTGCTGGTGAAACAGGAGCCAGGGGCAATGCAGGATAACGATGACGAAGAGGATGACGACGCGGACGCTGACGAGGAAGAGCAGGGGCCTGCTATGGCTCGGTAAAAAACCGCTGGTTTAGCTCTTCCAGCCCCAGGGTTTGCAGGATCGCATGCAGCCGTTCGGCCGGCCGGCGGCGCGGTAAATCCTTGTAGGTGGCGACAATGAGTTCGTTTTTCATGGAGTGTTCCCACCCCACCAGCTCGGTGACATTCACCTGATAGCCGTGCGCCTCCAGTTGCAGGCAGCGCAAGACATTGGTGACGTGGCTGCCGAACTCCCTCGTGTGCAGCGGGTGGCGCCAGAGCTCGGTCAGGTGGTTGCCGGCCAGCATCCTCCCCTTGTTCCTGCGCAGTACCGCCGCCACCTCCGCCTGACAGCAGGGCACCAGCACCAGGAAACGCGCTTGTCTCCGCAAGGCGAAAGAGATGGCGTCATCCGTGGCGGTATCACAGGCGTGCAGGGCGG
Source organism: Desulfocapsa sp. (assembly GCA_020717925.1). Lineage (GTDB taxonomy): Bacteria > Desulfobacterota > Desulfobulbia > Desulfobulbales > CG2-30-60-27 > CG2-30-60-27. Next base: position 14,834 of record DYDL01000056.1, on the reverse strand, counting down.
TGACCAGATCGATCCGCCCCGGCAGCAGATTGGACGCGGTGGACTCGGCCACTGACAGGTGCAGAAAGGTCATGCCGGGGAAATGCAATTTTTCCGCCAAAAGCCGGGACTTGGTTACCAACTCCGCGCGCGTCTCAATGCCATAGATCCTGGAGGCATTGTTGAGCCCCTTGAAAAACAGGTCGTAGAGGATGAAGCCCAGATACGACTTGCCCGCCCCATGATCGACCAGATTTATCTCCCCATGCGCCTGTTGAATTTCGCCAAGCAGCGGCTCAATGAACTGATAGAGGTGATAGACCTGTTTAAGTTTGCGCCGGCTGTCCTGGTTCATCTTGCCGTCGCGGGTCAGGATGTGCAGCTCCTTCAGCAACCCTATGGATTGTCCTGGACGTATGTCGTGCATCTCAGGCATGGTTCGTGCTTCCTTGTGACGCGGCAACGGGTGTTTGCCGTTAAGGGACTTTTTCCGGTATACGCTTCCGCCAAACGTAGCGACCATGACAATGGAACATCTTCCAGCAAGGATGGCAAGTAGCGCGGGTTGTGCTGGCAACCAGACGGCGGCCATGCTACCTTATGAGGGAAAACTCCATCTTCCCTCAAGTTAAAGGAACACGGCTACAATGTTTTCCCTAATGAAAAGCTACATACCTGGCAATATCTGGCCCGCGATCCCGGAGCCAGCGGGCGCCACCATGCTGGCGGTGCAGTATCAGCTTGAAAGGTCGCAGTGGCTGCCCCCGGATGAGCTGCTTGAACTACAACTGCGGCAGGCCAGTCAACTGCTAGCCCACGCCGCCGCGCAGGTGCCCTTTTACCACAAACGTTTGAGGCGAACCACCGGCAAGCGCCTCTCCTTGAAAGAGTGGCGGAAGCTACCAATCCTCACCCGCGCGGAGGTGCAACAGGCCGGCCAGGCGTTGCGAGCCCTGGAAATACCGCCTGCCCACGGCAAGATCAACCAGCTCCAGACCTCTGGCTCGACTGGCTCCCCGATCACTGCCTTTGTCACTGACCTGTCGCAATTCTTCTGGCGCGCCGCCACCCTGCGCGACCACCTCTGGCACCAGCGCGATCTAACGGCAAAGTTTGTCGCCGTCCGTTCCGAGGGAGGGCGGCAAGCGGGCGAGTGGTCCGAAAGACAAGGCTGGGGTCCAGCCACGGACATACTCTTTACCACCGGCCCGTCGGCCACCCTCAACATCCGTACCGACGTGGCCAGCCAGGCCGCCTGGCTGGTGCAACAGCGGCCCGCCTATCTGCTCTCCTTTCCCTCCAACATCATGGCCCTGGCCCGACACTTTCAGGCGACCGGCCTTGACCTGCCCACCCTGCGCGAGGTCCGCACCTATGGCGAGGTGGCTGGAGGCGAGATGCGCCGGCTTTGCCGGGAAACCTGGGGCGTGCCGGTCACAGATATGTACAGTTCCCAGGAGGTGGGCTATATCGCCCTGCAGTGCCCCGAGCACGAGCATTACCACCTGCAGGAGGGGGTGTTCACCGAGGTGCTTAACGAAACCGGACAGCCGTGCCGCGCCGGCGAGGTCGGCCGGGTGGTGGTCACCAACCTGCATAACTTTGCCATGCCGTTGATCCGCTATCAGTCGGGGGATTATGCCGAGGTGGGCGAGCCGTGCCCGTGCGGCCGCGGCCTGCCGGTGCTTAAGCAAATCATGGGCCGGGTGCGCAATCTTTTGACCCTGCCGGACGGACGGCAACACTGGCCGAGCTTTCCCGCGGAACAGTGGTCCGCCATCGGCACCATCCGCCAGATGCAACTGATACAGCATGATCTGGAGCGGATCGAGGCGCGCATCGTGGCTGCTCTGCCGCTGCTGCCAGAGGAGGAGGAGCGGCTGCGCCAGATCCTGGTCGAACGATTTGGTCACCCCTTCCGCATCGACATCAGCTATCTGGACGAAATCCCCAGGGGCGCGAACTGGAAATACGAGGACTTTATCTCCAAGCTGCCCGCCCCCTGATGGTCAGGCAACGCCTTTGGCCAGGATATAGGCGATGGTGAGGTTGTCGAACAGGGCCGAGCCGGTAGAGACGAAGATCTTGCGGCCGTTGTCCCGCGCCACCGCCTCGCCACGCAACAACTGGCAGAAATCCGTCATCCTCCGTGTGTCGATCAAGCCCTGATTGAGCCAGGCCCGCAGGTCACCAAAGCGCGATGAATCCACCGTATCGACATAGATCGCCGCCTCGCCACTCCACCGTGCGTCCAGCTCGTGCTGATTGTCGGTATCCGCGCCCAGGCTGATAACCAGGGACGCCGTAGTGTCCGCGGGCGCGCATAACGCCTCCGGGCTGGTCGTGGCCAGAACGATGACATCGGCCTCGGCCGCGTAAGGCGTCTCCAGTGCCAGACACTCCAGGTTGGGGAGGCTCTCGGTCAGTGCCTGAGCCGCACTCTCCGCCCGGGCACGGTCCAAGTCGTAGAAGTTGATCCGCTCAGCCCCAAGACAGGCGCCGATATAGAAAGCCGCGTAATACCCAACCCGGCCGCAGCCTATGATCGTGCAACGCGGCCGCGGTTTGGCCAGCAGTTCGGCGGCAATGCTGGCACAGAGCCCGGTGCGGGCCGATGACAGCAAACAGGCCTCAAAAACATGACTGATAAAGTTGTCGGTGGGATGCAAGGCAAAGGCCTTGCCCACGGTGATCTGATCCGGCACGACCTGCTGCTGGCGGTTGGTGCCGATCACCTTGACGGTTTTGGTGACCATGCCCTCACGGCGTACCACGCAGGGCATGACCCGGAAATCGCCAATCCCGACCGGTAAATCCTCGAACAATTGCTTTGGCGGTAGCTCCACGGCCGCGCGGTCATGGGCAATTTCATGAAAGGCGGCCTTGATGTAGGCAAAGTAGTCCCGAGGATCATCGGTCAAGAGCCGATGCACCTGCTGTTCGGTAAAATAGCCATAGGGCTCGGGGCTGACTCGCAGCACCTCGTCCAGGGACGAAATTTGTTGCTGTTCCGCTGGTAGCATCATAATATTTTTTAGGTAAAGGTAATGGCAGGGCCGTTTACCTGCCTGAGGTTGACTTCGTCTGTTGGCCGCACACTAGCACATCCCGCCCAGGGAGCAACCCTTTTCTCGATCATGGACGGACAAGAGGCATGATGAAGCGCGAAACAGCCGGCCTCACTCGCCAAGATACGCCTCCCTCACCTTTGGATTGTCGATGAGATGCTGGGCGCTATCAGCCATGGTAATGGCGCCGCTCTCCATGACGTAGCCTCGACTGCAGGTCCGCAGGGCGAGCCGGGCGTTCTGTTCCACCAGCAGCATGGTAACGCCGCGGGCGGCGATAATCTTGATAGTGTCAAAGATGCGCTGCACCAGGAGCGGCGCCAGCCCCATGCTCGGCTCATCGAGCAGCAGCAGACGTGGCCGGCTCATGAGGGCGCGACCGATGGCGAGCATCTGCTGCTCGCCGCCCGAAAGCAGTCCGGCGGCTTGGCTCCGGCGTTCGACAAGAAGCGGAAACAGGTCATAGACCATGGCCGCGTCACTGCGCACCTGGGCGTGGTCGCGGCGGAAATAGGCGCCCATGGCGAGATTCTCGGCCACCGACAGCCGGCCAAAAATGCCGCGTCCTTCCGGAATCAGGGCGACACCATGCCTGACAATCTCAAAGCTCGGCCGCCGGGTGAGCGCAATGCCCTCGAAATGCACGCTGCCGCCGACCACGGGCAGCATGCCCACGATAGCCTTGAGCAGCGTGGTCTTGCCCGCGCCGTTGGCGCCGATCAGACAGACCTGTTCGCCCTGGGCCAGCTCCAGGCTGACCGCGCGCACGGCCCGGATATTGCCGTAGGTCACGGAGAGGTTGCGCACCGCAAGCTGGCTCATGGCGACTCACTCCCAAGATAGGCGGCGATGACCAGCGGGTCGCTCCGCACCTCGCGCGGCGTGCCCTCGGCGATCTTGCGGCCAAAGTCCAGCACCGCGATACGGTCACACAATCCCATGACCAGTTGCACGTCGTGCTCGATGAGCAGGATGGTGAGCTTCAGTTCAGCGCGCAGCCGCCGGATGAGACGGATTAACTCCTGTCGTTCGACGGGGTTCATGCCAGCAGCCGGCTCGTCCAGGGCCAGGGCCAACGGCTCCGTGGCCAGGGCGCGGGCGATCTCCAGCCGACGCTGGTCGCCATAGGAGAGATGTTTTGCCAGGGTGGGTCGCTGGCCACCAATGCCGACCAGCTCCAGCAACTCACCGGCCCGGTTACGGATACCACTCTCCTCGGCGCGCGTGCCCCGGCCCCGACAGATGGCGCCGATCACCCCGGCATGGGTACGGACGTGGCGACCGACCATGACGTTTTCCAAAGCCGTCATGTTGGCGAACAGACGAATATTCTGGAAAGTACGCGCCAGCCCCAACTCCAACACCTGGTGCGGCTTCATGCCACGCAGCACTTGTCCGGCAAAGCAGACCGTGCCAGCACTGGCCGTATACAGGCCGGTGAGCACGTTGAACAAGGTGGTCTTGCCGGCGCCGTTGGGGCCGATCAGCCCGTAAATCGCCCCTGGCTGCACGGCCAGGGAGACGGAGTCCAGCGCCACGATCCCGCCAAAACGCTTGCCAACCTCGGAAACAGTAAGCAGCGGCGCGCCCAGGTCAGTATCCTCAACGCTGGGCATCATACACCGAGGATTGTTCCTGTTCAGCCACCCCGGACACCGCGGTCAACTCGCGCCGCCGCCGGCTCGAAGGCAGAATCCCGGCCGGCCGATAGAGCATGACCAGGAGCAGCGCCAAGCCGAACAACAGCATGCGCAAATCAGATGGTTCAACCACGACGTGGCCCAGGGTGGCGCGCTGCAGATCGCCAATATAGCGCAGGGCCTCGGGCAAAACGGTGAGCAGCACCGCGCCCAAAACGACGCCCGGAATATTGCCCATGCCGCCCAGAACGATCATGCAGAGGATCATGATCGACTCCATGAGATTAAAGCTCTCCGGGCTGACAAAACCCTGAAAAGCGGCAAAGAGCCCGCCTGCCACGCCGCCGAAGGTGGCGCCCATGGCAAAGGCCAGGAGCTTGATGTTGCGGGTGTTGATCCCTACCGCCTCGGCCGCCACCTCGTCCTCGCGAATGGCTACCCAGGCCCGGCCGATGCGCGAGTCCTGCAACCGCAGGGCAATGAAGATCACAGCCAGGGTCAGGGTCAGGAAGAGATAATAATACTGGTGCGCGTCGCTGCACAGGACGCCCGCCAGGTTATGGGGCTGTCCCAGGGAAAAACCGCCAAAGCTGATGGGATCGATGAGGTTGACGCCTTGGGGGCCGTTGGTGATGTTCACCGGAGCGTTCAGGTTGTTCAGGAAAATGCGGATAATCTCGCCAAAACCCAGGGTGACGATGGCGAGATAATCGCCGCGCAGCCGCAGGGTGGGGGCGCCGAGCAGCACCCCGAACAGGGCCGCGACCGAGGCGCCCAGCGGCAACAAAATCCAGAACGGCAGATGCAGGCCGAAATGCGGTGAGGCCAGAAGAGCGTAAAGGTAAGCCCCTACGGCATAGAAGGCGATGTAACCAAGATCCAGCAATCCGGCATAACCCACCACAATGTTGAGGCCCAGGGCGAGCATGATGTAGAGCAGGGTGTAATCCAGCACTCGCACCCAGGAGCGGCCAAGGCCGGCGTCGACCAGAAAGGGCAGTGCGACCAACAGCCCGCCCAGCAACAGAAAGAAGAGCCAGGCGGAACGCCGACTCGCGGCAGACAAAACCTTAGGCGCGCTCAACCACCCTCTCCCCGAGCAGACCGGACGGCCGCAACACCAGCACCAGGATCAGGACAAAGAAGGCGAAGACGTCCTGATAGTGGCTGCCCAAAAAACCGTTGGTGAGATCACCGATATAGCCGGCGCCCAGGCTTTCGATCACCCCGAGCAGCAGGCCGCCCAGCATAGCGCCGGCAAGGTTGCCGATACCACCCAGCACCGCGGCGGAAAAGGCCTTAAGGCCCAGGAGAAAGCCCATGTAGTAATGGGCCAGGCCGTAGTAGGCGCTCACCATCACCCCGGCTATCGCGGCCAGGGCCGAGCCGATGATAAAGGTGAGCGAGATAATGACGTTGACCTTCACCCCCATGAGCCCGGCGATCTGCGGAGAGTGGGCCGTGGCGCGCATGGCGCACCCCAGGCGGGTATGCCGCACCAGAAGCACCAGGCCGGCCATGATAAGCGTCGAGGCAAGCAGGATGGCAAGCTGCACGTCGGAGATGGTGGCGCCCAGCACCTCATGACGCCCAACGGGCAGAATCGGCGGGAAGGAGATGTAGCGCCTGCCCCAGATCAACATGGCGGTATTTTGCAGGATAATGGAAACAGCGATGGCGGTTATGAGTGGCGCCAGCCGGGGCGCCTGTCTAAGCGGCCGGTAGGCGATGCGTTCGATGCAAAAACCGAGCGCCATGCAGGCCGGGATGGCGGCCAAGAGCCCGATGCCGACAATGGCCAGGCCGGGAAGATCGACCCCTGCCCCGACCAGGGCGCCGATCACCGCCAAGGAGACCATGGCGCCCATCATGGTGATCTCGCCATGGGCGAAGTTGATCAGCTCCAGAATGCCGTAGACCATGGTGTAGCCCAGGGCCACCAAGGCGTAAACACTGCCCAGCACCAGGCCGTTGATCAGTTGCTGCGCGAGAATTTCCATAGCGCCACGGGCCAGGGCTATTGCCCGCTCTGCACCGTCTCCATGACCTGCCAGGCGCCGTTCCGCACGCGATAGATGGTGACGCTGCCGCCGGTCACATCGCCCTTGGCGTCGAAACGGACATGGCCGGTGACCCCCTGGTAATCCGTGGCGCCAATGGCCGCCAGATACTTGGCGGGGTCGGCGGAGTCGGCGCGCCGCATGGCCGCCACCAGCACCTGCATGGCGTCGTAAGCGTAAGGGGCGTATGTCTGAATCGCGCCATAGCGGGCGTTAAACTTATCCTTAAAGGCTTGGCCCTCCGGCATAACCGCCAGAGAAAGCCCGGGAGAGGAGGCCACCACACCTTCCGAGTCGGCGCCAGCGAGCTTGGCGAACTCCGTGGTCTGCAAACCGTCACCCCCAAGCAACTGCACGTTAAGCCCAAGTTGCTTCATCTGCTTGGCCATGGGGCCGCCCTGGGCGTCCATGCCGCCGTAAAACAGGAGCTGCGGCTCCTTGCCCTTGATGGAGGTCAGGATGGCCATGAAGTCGGTGGCGCGGTCCGAGGTGAATTCGCGGGCCACGATCTCACCGCCGGCTGCCTTGGCAGCCTTGGCGAATTCGTCGGCCAGTCCCTGGCCGTAGGCGGTGCGGTCATCGATAATGGCGATCCGGGTGGCGTTAAGTTTGCTGACCGCGAATTGCCCCAGCACCTTGCCCTGCTGCTCGTCGTTGGTCATAACCCGGAAGGCGGTCTTAAAACCCTGGGACGTATAGGCAATGGCGGTGGCTGACGGCGAGATCTGCGGGATACCGGCGTCATGGTAAATCTTGGAGGCCGGGATGGTAGCGCCGGAATTGAGGTGGCCGATGACACCGGCCACGCCATTATCCACCAGCTTCTGGGCAATGATAGTGGCGGTACGCGGGTCGGCCTGATCGTCCTCGCTGATCAGTTCGAGGCGCACTTTCTTGCCGCCCAGGGTGAGCCCGGCGGAATTGATCTCGTCCAAAGCCAACCGCGCGCCGTTATCATTGTCCTTGCCAAGATGGGCCTGCGGACCGGTTAGCGGCGCCACCGAACCGATCCTGACCACGACCTCGCCGGCCACCTTACCACCATCCTGCCTTTTGCAAGACGCCATACAGGCGCCTGCCAGCACCAGGGCCACCACAACCCACCCATATCTTTTCACGGCATCCTCCTTTAACAATTGCAAATGCGATCCCCCCCCAACCTAGCACACCTCGACCCGGACGCAAATCGATTTTCAGCGCCGCGGCTCAGTAGGAACGGATCAATGACAACAGGGTACGAACCCCGACCGCGGAGGGGCCTTTCGGCACATAGGATTTTTCCGTATAGTTCCAGGCGGTGCCGGCGATATCCAGGTGCACCCAGGGCGTGTTGTCCACGAACTCCTTAAGAAAGGCCGCGCCCAGGATGGTGCCGGCCTCGCGTTTGTTGTCGACGTTCTTCAGGTCCGCCACCTGACTCTGCAACTGTTTGCGATATTCCGGGGCCATGGGCAGGCGCCAGGCCGGCTCGCCGGCCTCGTCGGCCGCGGCCAAGAGTTTGGCGGCCAGGGCATCGTCATTGGCCAGCAGGCCGGTGCGATGATGGCCCAGGGCAACGATCACCGCGCCGGTCAAGGTAGCGATATCGACTACGGCATCGGGTTTAAAAGTAGCCACCCCGTATGACAGGGCGTCGGCCAGAATCAAGCGGCCCTCGGCATCGGTGTTCACCACCTCCACGCTCTTGCCGTTATGCATGGTGATCACGTCGCCGGGTTTGACCGCGCCAGATCCTGGCATATTTTCCGTGGCCGGCACGATCCCAACCACGTTGACCCCCTTGGGTTTTTCCCGCCCCACACCCTGCATGACCGCCATGACCGCGGCACCGCCGCACATGTCGTACTTCATCTCCTCCATGCCAAGGCTGGGCTTCAACGAAATGCCACCCGAGTCAAAGGTAAGCCCCTTGCCAACCAGCAGCAGGGTCGGCGCCTTTTTTACACCGCACCGGTATTCCAGGACAGTCATGGTCGGCTCCACCATACTGCCCTGGCTGACGGCCAGCAGGCCATTCAGACCATGCTTGATCATATCCGCCTTGCCAAGCACCGTGCACTTCAACCCGTCATCCTTGGCCAGAGTGCGGCCGAAATGGGCAAAATTGCTGGGCGTCCAGTAGTTGGCCGGCTCATTGGCCATGTCCCTGGCCACCCAGGCAGCCTCGGCCGCCACCCTGGCGCGTCCAAGACCCTGGCGGGCCTCCCCCCCCTTGCTGGTAAAAAAAGTGATCTCGGTGATGACGCCGGGCGCCTCGTCCGGGTCAGCGTCATGCTGGTGCTTGCGAAACCGATAGGCCCCAAGGATAAGCCCCTCGCCAAGACTCTCGGCCACATCAGCGATATCCAGGCCGATCTCCTCGGGCAGCACGGCCAAGAGCTTGGTCGCCTTGGTCTTCATGGTTGCACAAGAGGCAGTGCCGCCGGCCTTGCGCAGGGTCTCGCGGCTGACCGTATCCTTGCCCAGACCAACGACCATGGCCCGGCGGGCGCCGAGCTGCTTGTCCGTGCCAGCGGCCGGGTAAAAGAGCAAGGTCTGTCCTTCCCTGCCCAGAAAATCACCGGCCAGGCTGGCCTGGGCCACGGCCTGGGCCACGCCGGGCACCGGACAGACCGGCTGGCCCTTTTCTGGCTGCCTTACAAAAAATATAATCATGTCGCCGGTATATTCTGCTGGGCCCTTGCTCGAGACGGATATTTTCATGTCAGGTTCCATGTTAGCGATTAAGGTTGTTTAGACTGTAGTCTGTTAGACTAAAGCAAAACTGTTTATTCCAACTATCCACCTAAACACCTACAGACTATCCACCCAAAATGGCTTTAGCGCCCTTGCGCCATAGCGCCAGCGGCAGAGTGGGGTCAAGTGACGCCAGATCGGTTACCACCTGGTCGCCGAATCTGGCTTCCCGCAGGCAGCGTTGGGCGATGGCCACGCTCTTGGGAATACCCTGCAACTCGGCGAGCGGCAAATTATGATTGGCCGTCGTTTCCACGATGGCAAAAGGCATGTCCCACCAGAGCAGCAGGCAAGAACCGAGTTCGGTGTGGGAGATGCCGAACGCAGCCTCGTCCTCCTCCACCTCCCCGCCCAGGACGCCAAAAAGAGGATCCAGGGCCAGGGAGGCGAGATAGGTTTCGCAAAAGGTCGGGGTAAACAACACCAGCTTGCCGATATCCTGCAGCAAGGCGGCGGTGGCCGCCTCCATCTCCAGGCCGGGAGCCACGGTCTTGGCCACCAAGCAGGCCAGCTTGCTGCAACGGAAACTCTGCTTGGCCACCTGCACCGACGCGTCGCTGCACTGCCTGGAGGGCGGGAAGATCTCCCGGGCGCAGAGAAAGAGCACCAGCTCGCGCACTTGCCTGATACCGAGATAGGTAACGGCCCGCTGCAGCGAGGTAATGGCATAATCCTTGGGAAAGGCCGAGGAGTTGACAAGCTGCAAGAGCTTGGCGGCCACGACCGGATCCTGCTTGATCACGTTTACCAGTTGCTCCATGGAGAACTCAGCATCATGCAACACCTCTTCCATGCGCATGGCTACTTCGGGCAGAACCGGAATCCGGCTCTCCGCCTCCAGGAAATCCCAGACCTTTCGGGTCCGCAGACGCGCCCGGGTCGCCAGGTCACGGATAAGAAGGCTGTCCACGTCGTGCTTCTTCCAGGGCAGACAGAAGAAACGATGCACCGTGCCGCAGGCAAGAAGCCGCATCATCAGCCCGGCGTCCGCCTCCTCGGCAAAGACGACGCGGATGGCGTGCGGCGCCTCTCTTTTTATCAGGCTGAAAAAGTCAATCGCCGCATGGCCAGGCATGTGAAAGTTGCCAATGACCATGTCGGGTGAAACGCCCACCATAATCGCCTTGATATCCTCGGGCGAGGTCGAATAATAGACCATATGCGGCGTCTTGCGAAAAAGGGCCTTGAACCGGTCAAGATTGTCAGTCGCATGGTCCACCACGAAAATGGTGTTGCGGTGCGTGCCTGCTTTGGCCGGTATGTGGTTTTTTTTGCTCATGTCCTGCCGCGCTGCCCAAAGGTCCGTGAACGGAATATCCGCACCGCTTGCTCAATTATAGGCGATGCAACGCCCATTGCCAGCGAAAGTCCGCACACCCAAAGAGTTACAGGCGGATGACACCATGCGGCAAGCAGTTTGGACATGTTGACACGCCCGCGGTCGCCGCGCCAGGTGACAAACCACAACAAGGGAGGTATGGGAAAAGTAAAAAATTTAGTATACTTCATTCTGTTCAAAATTCAATGGCGCCCCGCTGGTCGTATCCCATAAGTGAACATGGCTGGTAGCGGCCGGCAAAACATGAAGGAGGTTCCCCTTGTTAACAACGCTCATCACGGCCGTGGTGCTGGCCGTGGTCATTGCCGCCCTGTGCAACATCGCGGAGGCAGCACTCTATTCAATACCCTTAAGCCAGGTAGAGGTGCAAGCCAAGGAGGGCAGGCGCTCGGGCCGCACGCTGAAGCGGCTGAAGCATGACATCCAGCGCCCCATCGTCGCCATCCTCACCTTGAATACCATTTCCAACACCGTGGGGGCGGCCGTGGCCGGCGCCTCGGCCGTGGCCGTTTTCGGCGAGCAATACCTGGGCCTCTTCTCCGTCGCCTTCACCCTGGTCCTCCTGCTCTTTGCGGAAATTCTGCCCAAAACCGCTGGCGTCATCCACAACCGGCAACTGGCGGGGTTGATCGCCATTCCCGTCCAGGGGCTGGTACACATCCTCGCCCCGATCATCTGGCTGTGCAACGCGATTATCAAGCTCGTCCTGGGCCAAAATGAGCAGGCCATCGTCTCGGCCGAGGAGATCCAAGTCATCGCCGCCCTTGGTCGCAAAAGCGGAGAAATCGACACCCATCAGGAAAGGGTTATAACCAATATCCTCGGCATGGCCAGCAAGACGGTGCGCCAGGTCATGACCCCCCGCACCGTCACCTTTGCCTTGCACGAGGCAATGACCGTGGCCGAGACCTTGCAACATCGGGAAAAATGGGATCTGCACAGCCGGGTGCCGGTCTATGACGAGGATCTGGATGACATGGTGGGCATTGTCATGCGCAAGGACGTGCTGCTTTGCGCGGCCGAGGACAAGGAGCGCACCACCCTGGGGGCGCTCATGCAACCCGTGCACTTTGTGCCGGAAACCGCGCCCCTGGACAAGGTCTTTCTTGAGTTTATCGAATACAGTCTCCATCTCTTCGTGGTGGTCGATGAATACGGAGGCTTCACGGGCGTGATAAGCCTGGAGGACATCATAGAGGAGATCATGGGCCAGGAGATCATCGACGAAACCGACAAAACCACGGACATGCGGGAACTGGCCAGGCAGCGGCGCAAGCGTTTGACCGCCCCGGCCGACTCCCTGGCCCGACAGCGCGCCGGCCGCTAGAAGATGGCGGTAAGATAGCAGATCAACATGGCCGCGATTACCAGGTTAACGGCCACGAAATTCTTGAATTTTACAATCCCTTCAAAGTCCTCCAGACAGAAACGCCAGAAGATGTAGCACCCGGCCAGGGCGCCGTTCAGCATGAAAAAGGCTGAAAGGATCTGCACGGGAAAGTCCGGTATGGCAAAGGCGATGCGCTCAAGTGCTCCAGTTCCGACCTGCCGGCCGACGGTGGGCAGGAAATCGCCGATGCCACTGGCAAAATAGCCCATTCGGTAGACCAGTTCGCCGGTAAAGGCCATGGGAATGAAGATGGGCACCATGGGCGACAACCTGCCGAGTATCGGATCCTCGGTCACGCCGATCAATTGGTTACCAAGCCTGATGATGGCCATGACCGCGAAAAACCCCAGCACCAGCAGGAGGCTGAAGACCACGGCGTCGGGCCAGCCAATGGCGGCGGTAATCTGATGGTAGATCGTCTTTTGCCGCAGAAAGCGGGCCAACTGGGAACCGATGAGAAAGGGCACGATATAGGCGCAGGTGATGTAGCGCCCCTTGTTACGGATGAGTTCGGAATAAGGGTTGCGGAACAAGAGTTGCGGCGAGTCGCGGTGACAGAGGGGCAGGCAGTGGCCGCACACCAGACAGTGCAGGTTGTGCTGCACGTTGTAGGCCCCCAGATAGACCGGGCAGCCTCTTTTCCCTGCCATCCCCTTCTTGCAGGCAAAGGTCTCGCAACCCTTGCATTTTTCATGATCAGGCCTAAACTCGGTGATCGACAAGGTGGCGGCCGCGCCGGAGATGCGACCCAGCGGGCAGAGATGCCGACACCAGGCCTGACCGGAATAGAGCACAGCCAGCACCGCGGCGCCGACCACGATCGACAGCACCAGGTACGAGGTGCCAGCCGGCCAGCGGTCGAGATCCGCCACCACCTCGGCCCAGATGATCAGGGCGAGCAGCAGTACCGAGGTGTAGACCCCGTACCTCTGCAGGAAGCGCGGCACCTTGCCGGAGAAAGAGAGGCCGCGGCGCTGCAAAAAGACCCCAAGCCCGGGAAAGGGGCAGATGCCGCACCACATGCGGCCCACAAAGAACCAGGAGAGGACAATCGAGGGCCACAGCACCCCCCAGGTGAGGAAAACCGCGACGTTACGCTTGGGATCCTGGGGGCCGAAGAGGCCTGAGATGACCACCAGCACGAAGATCAGGTCAGCGCCGGTGCGCAGATAAACATAGTGGTAGCGGGCGGCAAGAAAACGGCGGATACCGGGAAAGACCCGGAAGAGATCGAGCCGTTCCCCTCCGCCGGAAGAGATCAGACTCCGAATGGCTTTGGTCCACCAGGTCACGAAAGCCTACCCAACCTCTTGTAAGATTACCCGGATGCCGAGACGTTGCTCATCGCGCCGGATGCCGAGCTCCACTTCTTCCAGCACCTTGTGCTTGTCAAAAATTGTCAACATGTCGTCCAGTGAGGCCACCGGCAGCCCATCGACGCTCTCGATTATGTCTCCCAGCACGACCCCGCCCGGGAGACGGCGCGTCCCTCGCAGCCCGGCCTTGGCCGCGGCACCACCCGGTTGCACCTCCATGACGAGAACCCCGGCCAGACCAAGACGCTTCATGATGCTTTCGTTGGCCACGCTGACGCCAATACCTGGCCGGATCAACCGGCCGTGCTTGATGAGTTCGGGAACCACCTGGTTCACCGAGGCGACCGGCACGGCAAAACCGATGCCGGAGCTGGCGCCGGACGGGCTGTAGATGGCAGTGTTGACGCCAATGAGCCGGCCGGCGCTGTCCAACAGCGGGCCGCCCGAGTTGCCAGGATTGATGGCGGCGTCGGTCTGGATCACGCCCTGGATGGTGCGGCCGTTATCCGCCTTGATTTCCCGGCCCAGGGCACTGACGATGCCAGAGGTGATGGTCTGATCCAGGCCAAAGGGATTGCCGATAGCAAAGACCTTCTGCCCGACCTGCAGATTCGCCGAATCACCGACTACGATGGGCTTGAGCTGTCCGTCCGGCGCCTTGATCCGCAAGACCGCGAGATCCTTGTCCGGCGCCGCGCCCACCAGCACCCCCTCCCAGGTGGAATGATCGGCCAGGGTCACCTCCAGCCGGCTCGCCCCGCCAATGACATGGAAATTGGTGACAATGTGACCATCCTTATCCCAGACAAAGCCGGAGCCGGTGCCCTGCGGAATCTCGTAGACGTTCAAGGAAAACAGACTGCGCCGCACCTCGATGCTGGTTATGTATGCCACGGAGGGCGAGGCGAGTTGAAAGAGATCAATGGTGTTCTGCTCATCCGCGGCCAGATCACCGCGGGCAACAACGGGTTTGGGCTCAGCCTCGGGATCGCGGGTTACCCGGTCGGACGGATGACTGTACCACCACAGGCCGGCCACCACCAGCAGCAGCACAGCCCAGGTGGAGATAAGCGGTCTTCGAGGCGAATGCGGACGGTAGGGATTCATGGTTCACGTTTTGGTAAGGATGCGGACTGAAAGCCTCGGCCAGAGAAAAACTATAGCTTTTCGGGCAAGAGCGCGTCAACTCTTTACGCTGCCTGCGCCACATAAAAAAAGAGGGGTAAGCGCTTTCGCTTACCCCTCTCATGAACTTGCTGGTAGCGGGGGCTGGATTTGAACCAACGACCTTCGGGTTATGAGCCCG
>DYDL01000267.1 GCA_020717925.1 Desulfocapsa sp. | reverse complement strand
TCCGCCTGGGCCTGCCAGGCCGCTTGCGCCCTGTCCTGGCCGGTCAACAACGGGACAAGACAATTATTACTTCCTGCCGTCGGCGCCGGGGGTGGTGCTGGCGGCGGCTCTGGAGCCACCGCTGCCGTCTCCCCCCCTGCCTCGTGCTCTGCCACCACCTTCTCCAGTTCCTGCTGCCGGGCATTCTGATCCGCCTTTTTCAAGGTCTTGCCGAGTAGCCCTTCGGGCATCTTGTGGTGCAGCTTGATGGCCCGTTCGATCTCTTCCTTCCTGAGCAGTTGCTTGAATCCTTTCAGGCTGGCCAGGACACGGCCTGCGGCCAGGGGGTGCTCGCCCAGGGAATAGAGGTAACCGCGCACGGATTCGATTTTGCCCAAGTCATGGGCCAGGGCCGCCACCATGGTGTCGGGAATCACATGCCAGTCCTTGCTCTCGGAGAGCAACTTGACCACCTGTTCGGCCACGTTGAGCGAGTGGTCGAGCAGTGTGGTCTGCCCCAGAATCCGGTAGGTGTTTTCATCCCAGTTCCCCTCGTTATCACTGCTCAGGTTGACCACGGACGGGCAATGCCCTTCCTGGTCCAGGATCTTCAGAATTTGGCCGCACACCGCCTGCTGGTCGGGAAACTTTTTAAACCAGGCCCTTTCCCGGATATTCTCCAGGAAAGCCACGGCCCGCGGCTGGTGCAGTTCAATAACCTCCTCTGCCTCGGGGACCGGCTGTGAGGTCGCTTTCCGCCAATAAGTAACCAGTTCCGAGATGTGGATCGTGTCGTTCTGATTGCCCCATAACATCTTAGCCAAGGCCCGCAGGGAGACCTCCTGCATCAGCACCCCATCTTTCCTGGCAAAGGCCAGTAAGGTGACCACGATTGCCGCCAGAATCAACGCCAGGGCAATCGCCAGCCGCACCAGACCATCAACCCAGGGTACTGACGCCAGCCAGGCCAACAGCACCCGCATCAACCGCCACCTTTGCCGGCCAGCTTCTCGTCAGCCAGGTCCGGGAATTGCACCTTGAGCGTTCCTTTGCTCACCTCGGCGGTTTTGCCCTTGTAGGTGCCGGAATAGGTGTGCAGGAACAGTTCGCGGGGCTTCATGTTCAGGATCTCGGTGTGCTTGATCCTGACCTCCTCGGTCTCCCGGATCGCCAGGCCGCCGCCCAGGGAGATGATGGGCGAGAAATGCCGCACCTCGCCAAGATGGTCGGAGACGTAGGTGGCGGTGGTGGCATCCGGCACCCGCATGAAGAGCTTGGTGTTGCAGTTATCGAGGATGGTGTTGGCCCGGTCATCACCGACCTCGGCATAGAGCTGGTTGATGGACTGGCAGTAGCCATGGATAAAGACCCCGGCCCCACCAGCCTTGGCGAACAGGTCCTCGATGCCCTGGTACAGCACCGACTGGGCCTCGTCGATATGCAGGACCAGCGAGGGCGTGACGTTTCTGCCACTGGAGTAGACCCGGCCGACAAAGGCCTGGATCATGGAGATGATCACCTTGCCCGCCGTGTAGGCGGCCCGCTTGGTGAGCAGCGAGCCAAGCTGCACCACCAGGATGATGCCCTCCCCCTGTTCCAGGCGCTGGATGAAACGGTTTTCATCCGCCTTGCCGATGATCTTGCCGACATTGCCCGAGGTCAGTTCGGTGAGCGCCACCCTGAGCGAGCTGGCCACCTTGGAGTAATAATCCGCCGGGGTGCAGAGAATCTTCTGGATATCCATGGAAAGCTGCGCCGCATCCAGGGTGTCGATATAGTCGATTTTCTCCTTCAGCCGCTCCAGATCCTGATGGCTGATATGGTTCTTGATGTCGTTGAGGTTGAAGGAAGGCTTTTCCCCGGCGATCTCGGCCAGCATGATCAGGGCCTGGACCACGACCAGGCTCACCTCATAGGCCACGCCGAAGAAATATGGCTCCTTGCCCACTGCCACACCGGCGGTGATGTGGGCCACCAACTCTTCCGGCATGTAGTACGAGGAGAGGGGATCGAGTATGGCGCTGTACTCGGGGAAGATGGGCGTGATCAGCATCAGGTCGTTGAGGCGGTCGGTTTCCTTGGCAATCTGGGTTATTTTTGAAAACAGGTCGATATCGCCCTTGGGATCGATGGCCACCACGGAATAGCCTTTGCGGATATCCTGCTCGATGATGTGTTCCATGACCCTGGTCTTGCCAACCCTGGTGGTGCCGAAGCACCAGAAGTGCCCCTTGCGGACGCGGTCCGGAAAGCCCAGCTTAAGAACGGCATCAGGATGATCTAGATGGACGCCGGTGCCGATATGGGTCCAGGGTTCCGGCGCTTGCTTGCTCTTCTTTTTGAACATCTTCATGGCAAAGCCCGGACGATCTGGACCTGCACTCGTTCCCGTAACTCCCG
This sequence comes from Desulfocapsa sp., assembly GCA_020717925.1. Classification (GTDB taxonomy): domain Bacteria; phylum Desulfobacterota; class Desulfobulbia; order Desulfobulbales; family CG2-30-60-27; genus CG2-30-60-27. The sequence goes on along the minus strand of DYDL01000267.1, from coordinate 790 downwards.
GTCCACGGCGATGATGGCCGCCTTGGGCAGCTTCCTGGTGGCCAGCACCAGGCTTTTGTGGCCCACATAGCGTTTGACGCAACGAATCTTGATCATATCCGCGCCAGGCCCAAGCTGGCTGCGGAGCAGGTTCTCGACCAGGGTCTTTGACACCCGGTCCACCACCACCTTGAGACGGGGCGTGCCGTTCAGTAGCACCGGCTCCACCCGGCGCAGATGAAAGGCACGCCTGCTGCCAATGGCGAACTTGCCGGAGTACCGCTCATGCATGCCGATCCGGTTCACAGGGCAGATCGCCGTTATCGGTTCGCCGGCAATGACCTCGGTCTCGACATAGAGGGTCTGCTCAGGATCGCAGGCAGTTATCTCGCCCCAGAGCAACCTTTTTTCGAAGCACTTGTAGCGGGCTGTCTGCTTGAACACCGCCGCCCTGGCCAGGTTCGCCTCAAGTTGTCGCGCCAGCGTTCCCCGCCCCTTGAGCTTCGAGAGCTCGACGAGGCGCTGCATGACCACCCCGCCGCTGTTGTTATAGGCTACGGCCTCCAAGCGCAGATCATCCCGAAAGAAGACCATGACCGGAAGGTGGTACCATTGGGAGAGCTGGGCGGCAAAGACGGACTCGATCTCTGCCATGACTTCTGGCCTGGTGAGGCCGTGTTTGCCGGTAAGTGAGGCTATGATGTGGTGCACAAGGTCGTCCTCCCTTGGAGTTGATAAAAAACGCCTGCGAATTTTGGCGGTCTCTATCTACTATTTCTCGGGGGGATGACTCTTTTTAGGGTGGCGAGTT
>DYDL01000055.1:13544-16921 GCA_020717925.1 Desulfocapsa sp. | reverse complement strand
CGGCCGCCGCTGTAATCGAAAATCCGTTGGACATCTTTCTACCTCCTCATCAAATTGGTATCAGAATAAAAAAATAGCACTCCTTGCGAAACTGGCCCATGAACAGAAACGTTCATGGGCCAGATTTCTTCCTGAAAAAAGGCTGCCGCCGGGCCGCCACCCGGCTGGTGGATGGGCAAGCACCTTGCTCCCCTGCCACCAGAAACGCCGCCTTCCTGTTTACCCCTTTATCATTTTCTCGTTTGGTCTGGCATGATGTCCCATGCTCCACTCGGGAAGAAAGCAATTACTGTGCCATAAAAAAGGTTATTCAGCGCATTTCTAGAGAAACCGAGACAAAATGATTTTATCAATTTAAAAACAATCAGTTGTCAACCTGTCAAACAGCGCTCAGAGAAACCATCCCAGCAGTCGCTTCTATCTAGTCTTGCAATATGGACACAAAATGCGCCATTTTATAATTTTGCGCCGCGCATTCTGCTCCCAATTTGCATTGCATTGCCAACCATGGTCGAGACGGAAACAACCTGTGCGCCCCACCATCTTGGTGCACAAGCTCTTGCAATAAGGTAATGCGGGGCTGCTTAAGCAAAACGACCGGCAAGGCCCGAACGACTTGACAATAACCGCTGTCAACTTTGCCGTGATTTGAGGAGGTATTAGGGGATCTGGAAAATGAAGATAAGGAAGCGGCAAGGGTAAATACCCTGCCGCTTCATCATGTGCTGGCTACCGATGGCAAAAATACGCTGCCCCCGGTAAGAAGAAAAAGGTAGAGCCCTAGTGATGCCCCCCGCCGTGTCCTTCGCCTTCCTGGCCCGCGCCGGTCAAGCGCTTGTGCCCTTTCACGCCGATATGGCAGGTGGCGCAGCGGGTATTGGAGGCAAAGGCCGTGCTGCCGTCATGGCAGGCGCCACAATACTTGCCGGCGTAAAGAGATTTCATGGTGAAATCATCGCTGGCCTCGGCCGTGCCGGCCGCCATCTGGAACAACGTGTCATGACAACTGTCGCACGACAGACCGGCGTCCATGGTGTGCCGCTTGTGATTGAAAACCACGGACTTAACCGGCTTGGTCCAGACAATGGGAGCGGCGGGTCCGTAAGTCGATTCGTCGTAAGCCTCGTCTGCTGCCCGCGCAATGCCGGACATGACGAAGAGCCCGGCCGCACAGAGCAGCATGAAGAGGCGGAATGCTTTCGTAACGTTGCGGTTCATATTCTTTTCCTCTCCAGTATCTGGTTAGTCGTTCATGTAGAAGACGTTGGGCAAGGCACCTGTCTCGGGCCGCAGCACCCAGACCATTTTGCCGGGCTGGTGGATCAACTTGTAGGCCTCGCCCTGAGCATCGGTGAGGGCACCGAAGGTGCGGGCGCCGGTCGGGCAGGCCTCGGCACAGGCGGTCAATTTATCGCCCTTGGACAGCCTGTTCTCAAAACAGAAATCACACTTGTCAATGGCCCGGGTTTCTTCCTTGAAGTAGCGAGCATTATACGGACAGGCGGCCATGCAGGTCTTGCAGCCGATGCAACGCTTGCTGTCCATTCTTACAATGCCGGTGACCTTGTCCTTGTAGGTTGCCGAGGTGGGGCACACCCGGACGCAGGGCGGCCGGTTGCAGTGGTTGCAGAGCACCGGCATGAAAAGATGCTCGGTTTCCTCGGGGCCCAACTCCCTCTCCTGCTCCAGGATGATGGTCCGGTAACCATAGGAGGGAACGAAGTTTGTCTTGGTGCAGGCCTCCATGCAACGTTCACAGTCAATGCAACGGTTCTGCCGGATGACCATGGTGTAATGCGGGTTGTATGGGAACTTCTCGGCGTGTTTGGTGCCGGTTACCGCGCCCGCCTGGCGTGCCGACGTAAGGGAAAGCACCGACCCTCCCAGAAAAACCCCGGTCACCGCCAAGCCGAACCGCAGGAACTTGCGCCGTTCCTCGGAAGGCACTGTTTCCAAGCCTTCGCTTCGCAGTTTTTCAAGCTTTCTGATGTTCATACTTGCCATCTCCTGAAAAGTTGAATTCGAGAGGCGTCCTACCGGCCGCTCACCTAAGTTTCACAGGTGCCAGATGCTCATTACAAAGATTTTGCCATTATCCCGTGATAAGGGTGCACAATGTTACTGACCAGGCTGTCCATGTCAAGCCAAAAGTTGCGGAATTGCAAAAGAGGATGGTCGTTCAAACCTGCAAACCGCTCTACAATAAAAAAAGCCCGGGCCTTACGGCCAGGGCTTTTCCATCATGTTATACCTTGGACGACTTAGAAACGAACGTCCAGGGTGACGTAGAAGTTGCGCAACTCGGCATCAGCCTCCATGGGCTCGCCAAGATGCATGCCGCTGCCCGTGTAGTCATAATCAACCATGGTATAGCCGGTCCTCATGAAGAGCTGATCATTGAACGGCTGCAGGTAATAAAAGTCATAGACGCTACCGCGGGTGGCCAGCTTGTTATAGAGCTCAGAGGAACCCCAGGTGTAGCTGAACCAGTATTTGGTGCCGTGATTGTACTCAAAGCCCAGCTTGGCCTTGTTGAGCGCCTCCACCGGCAGGGTGTAGCGCAGGCCGGCATAGACGGCATAACCGGTCTGGCTTTCCTCGTCGCCAGACGTGCTGGTGAAGAGGCCACCCATGGGAACCGTGAGGAACCCGCCGGTGTTGGGATCAATGAGAATATCACCGGTGCTGGGATTCTGAGCGGTCATTGAATAGATATTACCGTTCGGATGGGTAACGTTCATGCCCAGGGAGCAGAAGAGGTCCAACCCGGAGCTCATGATATTGCCGGCCTGAAGATGGGCGCCATACAGATCCATGTCACCCAGGGTCACCTTGTTCTCAAACATGTCCGGGAAGTCATTGCCGCTAACATAGCTTAAGACGAACAGGCTGTCCTGCAAACCGGGCACCTCGGTCTCGAAGAAACCACCGTAGACATTGGTGTCGCTCAGATCCTGCCGCTGGTTGTCGAGGAAGATGCTGTAGTCGTCATTCGACTGAAAGCCCTTGGCATAGTAAAAACGCGCCGCAGCGCTCTTCAGGCCGGTATAACGCTCCAGACCGAGGGTGGTGACGACGCCGTCGGACTCGCCGTCGAATATAAGGGCCGGATAGGTGGACTGACGCAGCTTGTTCTCCTTGAACTCGTTACCAGGGCCCTCGGAGGAGGGCTGCCGGCCGAAGGTGATGGCCAGAGGGAAGGGCAGTTCTGGAATCCAGTCGATATAGGCGCGGTCCAGCTTGAGGTTGGTATCGCCAGGGACATGGGCACGGTTGGCGTCATTGGCCGTGGCCGCGGTGTCGCTGGTGGCCCAGTCCTTATACACGGCCAGACGGCCGGTGAACTTCAAACCCTTGGCAATGTCGGCGCCCATGTT
>DYDL01000055.1:0-13325 GCA_020717925.1 Desulfocapsa sp. | reverse complement strand
GCCATAACCGATCATGTCGGTCATCCGCCAGAAATCCTTCACCTTCCAGTTGTCCACGCGGGTACGGAGCTCGATACCCATATTCACCCGGTCGCGCAGCGACTTGGTTTCAACCAGGTCAAGACTGTCGTAGATGGTCGCGACATCCTTGGCCAGTTGGTCGTACTGCGTGCCGGCAACGGCAGGCTGAGCCGCGGGTGCGGCCACTGCCGCGGCCGGCGGGGCCGCTTTCTGTTTTTCCAACTGATCGATCCGCTTCTGCATGGCGTCCATCTGGGTCATGATGGCCTTATAGTTTGCCTCTGGAATCATGACTACCGCCTGCTCGGCAGCGGCAGCGCCAGCCCAGAAGCACAAAATCCCCAACGTCAACAAAATTCGTCTCACTGTCTCCCCTCCTATGATAAAAGAGTTGCTTCGATAAAGGTCGTCGTTATTTCGGGATCGCGGCGGCTTCAGGCTGGTCGCTGTCCGCGGCATGCGCCACCAGATATTGCACAACATTTTCCAGATCCCCGGCAGTGACCGTGCCGGCAATATTCACCGGATGACGATCCCTTTTGAAAAACTTGTCCCACACCACCCCGGCCTTGTCAGCAGGATTCACGGGTGCGGCCTCTCCCCCCTTTTTGTGACAACCACCGCACTTTGTGATGAACATGGCGCTGTCGGCCGCAAAAACCGCCGTCGACAGCAAAACACTTGCGCACGTGAGAATACCTATGAGTCTCCCTTTCACAAACTCACCCTCCTTTTCTTCGCTTCTTCATGCGTTAACCAAAAGAAAATCCCCTCTCCACTTCCCAATTTCGAGCAATCGCTTGCATAACAAACAACACGTCAATTTCATTTTTTACTTGTACCCCTGCCCCATCATTCAATTATTCATTGATATTCTTTTTATATCGCGCATGGCTGATTCACCCATAAGCGCAACCAGTTCATCCACATAGGTCCGCAAATGACCTGACTGGCTGCGCAGTGATTCAGCGGATTCAGACAGTTTTTCCGAGCCGGCCGCGCTATTCTGGGCAATTTGGTCAATCTGAGTAACGCCATCCTTGATCATGTTGACGCCCTTGGCCTGCTCAAGAGAATTCACGGAAATCTCGTGGACCATCGTGGCTACCCTGGCGGCACTGTCCGAGACCTCGGCATAGGAGCCGGAGGTTTCAGTAAGCATAACGCCACCGCCCTTCACCTTTACGCGGGCGCCTTCGATGAGGGTGGTGGTATCTCCGGCTGCCTCGGCGGAGCGAGCGGCCAGATTCCTGACCTCTGCTGCAACCACCGCGAAGCCCGCCCCTGCCTCGCCGGCCCTGGCCGCCTCTACCGAGGCGTTCAAGGCCAGCAGGTTGGTCTGAAAGGCGATTTTATTAATGGTTTCAACAATCATAAATGTTTCTTCGTTGGCCTTATTGATCTCATGCATGGACTGCTGTAGACGCTCCATGGACATATTCGCATGCATAATATTTTCCTTGGCCGTACCCATGAGTTTGTTGGCCTCCTGAGCTGACTCGGCACTACTGTTAATCATAGAAGAAACCTGCTCCAGGGAGGAAGAAATTTCTTCCAGCGAGGCGGCCTGACTCATAGCCCCGTCGGACATGGCCTGGCTGGCCACGGCAAGTTCGTTGGAATGGGTAGCCACCCGATCGGTGCTGGCGTTAATGCCCAAAGTAATACTGGTCAGGGTTGCGACCAGGCTGCGGGCTAAAAAGAAGGTCAGTGCCAGCCCAATGCCGACCGCCACCAGACTCATGCAGCCGACAAGGTAGGAGGCAAAATCAATTTTCTTAATGGTGGCCGACCGGATGGCGCTCCTTTCCTGACGGCTTTTTTCGATCTGCCCCTGCTGGAAGGCGTACAGAGTTTCCATGGTCCGACTGAGTTCCTGCGAGGCGTCGGCCTGGAGCTTGATATAAACCGCCGTATATCCAGTCCAGAGGTCACCGTAATCTTCCAGGGTCTTCCGCAACTCCCCCTGCGCGGAACCGATAACCCCTTCAATACGTTGGCCTAAAATAGACTGGGCGCCAGGATCAGGAGCCCGCATGTCCTTGCTCACCTCATCCATGAGAGCCATGATGTCTAAAGCCTGGGACGGCTCAATCTGGAAAAAATACTTCCTGATAGTCCCTTGCGCCTCAAGCATCTCGGCTTCCTGCTCCTTGAGGTTAGCCTTCCTGATCTGAGCCGACCTGACAAGTTTGTCCAGCCTGTCAACGGCGGCAACCACCTCTTCTCCTTCAAGTTTAGCCAGCGCCTCCCTGAACGTAGTCAGGGATTGAGTCGCCTGAGCAAAGCTACTGTCGTCAAATTTGTTAAAATAGGCGCTTACCGTGCGCTGAACACCTGAGATGAGAGCGGCCATGGAGCGCTCACCTTCCATGGTCGTTTCGGTACGAGTTATGACATTCTCGACCACGTTACCGAGGATGATAAAATAGCGATAGGAAAAGGCAACCACGAAAAGCAGAAAAAAAATGAGAACCAGTGGGGGGAGGACAAAGCGTTTTTTGAAAGACAAGTTACTTAACTTCCCTGCCCACGTCATTATATGGCCCTCTTTGTCTGCCAACGGGGATGCAATTAAGACGCAAACTTGAACAGATATGCAAATAATGCAAAAAGGCGCGGCCCCTCAACCGTAAAAATGACAAGAGTCAATTCCATGAAAAACTCACTCTGGAAGGCACGTGACTCTGGGGTACTCCTCTGAATTACAAGGGAATCTACCATATATAAAAGAGCTAAGCCATGAAAAAAATTAACTAAAAAATCAAGCAACAGCTTCTGGTGGCCAACCAGTCAATGCATGCTTTTGGTTTTTTTCACCACAACAATGGTGTACCATGAGAAACACAAAAAGAAACGCCGGATGCGCGCTATCCCTTTCTTTGCATATTCTGGTAGTTATTGACCATGCTCGGCATGTTCTGGAAAGGGCTGTTGACGAGGTATTCCGTCATGAAGAAAAATTGCATCCAGTATCGGTTTGAACTCCCCGACGGCAAAGAGGAAATTTTTGATCTCATCCTTGATGCCACCTCGGTCGAACTGCTCGACAACATCCCTGCGCATCCGCCAGCATGGACGGCCCTTGATTTCCATCAATGCCCTCATTGTCCATTGACGCTGGACCGTCATCCCCTTTGTCCCCTGGCCGCCAACCTGGTCAACATAGTTGCCCGCTTCAACAAGTTCGTCTCCTACGAGACCATTATGGTGCAGGTGCTCATCGGCAGCAAGACTGTTTCCCAGACAACCACGGTGCAGGCGGGCGTCAGCTCCATGATGGGTCTGATTATTGCCACCTGCGGCTGCCCGCACACCCAGTTCTTTAAACCCATGGCCTCCTTCCATCTGCCAATGGCCAGTGAAGAGGAAACGGTGTATCGGGCTACCTCAACGTATCTCCTGGCCCAGTATTTTATTAGCCGACAAGGTGGCGTATTCGAACAGGACTTCTCCGGCCTCATGAAAATTTACCAAGACGTTCATACCGTCAATGTGTCAACGGCGGAAAGACTTAGGGCAGCCAGTGAAACCGACTCGTCCGTGAACGCCATCATCATCCTCGACATGTTTGCCAAGGCCTTGCCTTACGCTATCAAAGAATCCCTCGAAGAGATCAGTCATCTTTTCGCCCCTTTTTTGAAAAAATATCAGGGGTTGCCATGAAACCCGCTTGTTTTCGACAGATTTTCTAGGCGACAGATGAACGAACCACGCGACCACTGCCACCGATGCGGTAATTGCTGCCTGAAAGGCGGCCCCGCCCTCCATGCGGAGGACCGGGAACTACTCATAGCCAACCAGCTCGCCCTGGCGCAACTCATCACCATAAGAAAGGGGGAAAGAGTGTTCTGGCCCGGCGACGCGAAACCGGCGCCTACCGATTTGGAGCTTGTTAAATTAAAAGGCCAGGGAGGCGACTGGCGCTGCCTGTTCTATTCCATGCAGACAGACGGATGCTCCATCTATGATTACCGACCATTGGAGTGCCGTATCTTCCAATGCTGGGCGCCTGACAAATTAAAAGATATCATAGGACAAGAAACATTAACCAGAAACGATCTGCTCCATCCCGACGATCCGGTAAGGGCATACATCCTTCACCAGGAACAGAACTGCCCGGCAAACCGCATCGACGACCTGACTCCTGATGCCACGCCGGACTCTGCCGCCTTACGTGAACTCCAAGAGTTAGTGCGGATCGACCTGTTCATCAGGTCACAGGCCATCGGACAACTTGGAATTGCGCCCGAACTGGAACTCTTCCTCTTCGGGCGGCCCTATTTCATCATGCTCGCCCCGTTCGGCCTTGCCGCTAAGGAAACGGCCGACGGCATTCGTCTGGAACCAGCCAAGGTGCCATAGTCGATCTTTCTGTCCGCCTCAAGCTCGGCGTGATGACTTTTTACAATTGGAGTTGATTTTCAAAAAATAATTAAGTTGTTTTTGTTGCTCAGCGGACAATCTACCGAATTGCAGACTCCGTCGATGGCACCTCTTGCCATCGTTGCGGGCAGAACCATCAGACACGGTTTGAACCGGCAGCAGATCGAGATAAAAATCCTTTTCACCGTATAATACGTCCACGGTAAGCTCCCCCTCCGGCCATTCATCGGCCTCGCGATACTCAAAGGCCACACCGCCTTTACTGATATCAAGAATCCGGCCAGGTTTATTGGCTTGTATGGCTAAAACTCCATCATTGACCGAAACCCTGACGTTATGCCGCCGTTCTTTCCCACTCTGCTTCATATTCACGTTTTTACCCTCCGTGACAAGAGATGCCTGGTTAGGATTTTACTTAAACGAACGACTCCATTAAAATAAAACTCTTGATCTCAGAATATTAATACTACATCACAAAGAACAAACGATTGTCAACAAGCACGCCTAAGGAAAAAGGTATTCGCAGCATGTTTTTTCGGAGGGAAAATGGTTACCATGTCTGCACACGATGCAACGTCAGATATGAAATATTTTCCATAAAACAACGGCTTGCTGTTCCGGGCGAACCATCAACAATTGCATTCTTTTGGGATGTTGAATAAAAACCATGGAAAAACTTATCTGTTTCTAGTATGTTATTCGGTAAATATAATCACCTAACGTATTGAAGCTGATTCTGTAGCGTTACATACGTGACAGGAGAGGAACGGTCACAACCGTCCCATGAGTGACCGATGAGGTGCGCCGGCATCCGACCACTTAAGATGTCGACAAAGTTACATAACAAAATTTGAGAAATTGTCCCTCATGCACCATACGAAAAAGACCGTTATCGATCTCTCCAAGAAAGGCAGGGAACTCTTGCGCCTGCGGCAGTACGAAGAGGCGGAGAAGATTTTTCTGCAGGCCAAGATGCTTGACCCCAAAAATGCCTATATCCTCGGTGGACTGGGCGACCTGTGCCGCGAAGCGAAGCGCTTTAATCAGTCCATCGCCTATTACGAAGAAATCCTTGATTTCGATCCCACCAATGTCTTCGCCCTGCGAGGAGTCGGCGACTGCTATCGTGGCATGCATTTGCCTGAGCAGGCCATTCCGTATTGGATGCGCTACCTGGACTGCAATAGGAATGATATCCAGGTGCTGACGAGGATTGCTGATTCATACAAAAAAATGGGAAAATTTGAAAAATCCGAGGAATACTACCTGAAGGCCTTAGTCATTCGGCCAGATGACAAGTTCGCCCTCCTTGGTATCGGCAGTCTGTATTACAAGGCCAAGGAGGAAGAAAAGGCTCTCAAATACTTCTTCACCCTCCTCTCCCTTGATGATTCTTACGTTGCGGTGCTCACCATGGTGGGCAACATCTTCAGACGGCGCCGCGAATATGAACAGGCCATCGAGTATTTCAACAAGGCCGTGCACTATGAGCCCACCAACACCTTCGCCCTCTATGGACTGGGGGATTGTCACCGCTGGCTGAAAAACTTTGACGGCGCGATCCACTGGTGGTCACAGATTCTGACCAAGGAGCCTTACAACCAGGCCATCCTCTCCCGGGTGGGTGACGCCCTGCTGAATACCGGCCAGATGGACCAGGCCTTTCAACATTACCAGCTCAGTCTTGACGCGGGTTTCGACGCCTTCGCATTGCTCGGACAATCAAAAATTCACCGCGAACGCAAACAATTCATGGAGGCGGAAAGATGCATCCAGCGGATACTGGAAATCTCTCCCCATCATGCCCGCGCCTTGGAAGAACTTGCAGAAATTATGGATGCCCAGGGGAAAACGGCGAGAGCCCATGAGATCCGGGCCCAGATCCCTGATTAACCCGGCAACAAAGGCTGCTCAGTACCAGAAAATCGTCTGATCATCCGCACTCATGTCAGGCCGATCTCCTGAAGCAGGCATTCAGCCGTCCGCAGAAGGTCGGCCTGAGCCTCAACACTTCCTGCCTCCACGTAAAAACGCACCTTGGGCTCGGTGCCCGACGGCCTGATCAGTAGCCAGGAACCGTCCTCCAACACCAATTTGTAGCCGTCAATATCAAGCAGTTGCACGATTTCCTTCTCCTCCGCGCCAACCAGGAGTTTCTGGCCTGGCCGGAATCTAGCGAGCATGGTCAGCATGCGCATGAGTTCCTCCCCCTTGCAACTGACCCCGATGCCGCCCTTGGTGGGACGGAACCTCCCGTACCTCTCCTCCAGTTGCCCCAGGTACTCCCCCAAGTTTTGCCCAAGTTGCTGTATCATGGCCAGGGCCAGAATCAGACCGATATAGGCGTCCTTCTCCGGAGTATGGCCAAGAACCGTGATGCCATCCGATTCCTCGAAGCAGACCAGGGCGCGGTCAATGACCGGCTTGAATTCCTTGAAACCAACCCGCGGCTCATAAACCTCTTCGCCAAAGCTGGTAGCCAGCCGATTGGCAAAATTGGAAGTCGCCACACTCTTGGCCACCATCCCCTTTTTACCTACAATCTCATGCAGGAAATGATAGGACATGGCGCCGAAGTGGTTCATCGTGATCTCGCGCTCCCCGTCCGTGAAACGGATGCGATCCGCATCCGGGTCGATGATGACGCCGAGTTTCAGCCTTTCCTTGCGGCCACGCAGCGTTGCAAGCACCTGCTCCAGATTGGCCGAGGAGGGCTCCGGCGAGATTCCACCAAAAGTGGGGTCGTCGGTGGAGCGCAGCAGGATCAGCCGGTCGCCGCTTACCGCTGGTAAAAGCCGATCCATATCGACCCGGCTGGCGCCATGCACGCAATCGACCACCACAACCATTTCCGCATTGTTCTGGAAGCCGGCAATGATCTTGTCATAATCAAGCCCGTGCCGCGGCATGCCTTGCCGTACAAGGGCATGCCAATGACTCAGGGCGTCGCATGGGCGCACCAGGGAGGGATCCGGCCTGCCTTGTTCACTCAGCCCTGCCGCTATAATCCGCCTGGCGTTGCAAGTGATCCTGGCGGTAATGGCCTGGGCCGCCGGGCCGCCATCAGCGGCATTAAACTTAAAACCGCCGTATTCCAACGGGTTATGACTGGGAGTAAGGTTGATGGAAAAGGCCGCGCCCAACTGTAAAACCGTGGCGGAAAGCGTACCGGTCGTGGCCTCGCCGGCATAGTGAACGATAAAACCGTTGGCCGTCAACACGTCCGTCGCCGCTCGGGCCAGGAGTTCGCCGCCAAAGCGATTATCGTGGCCAACCACCCCGCCCCTGGCCCTGGCTTCCGCCAGACTTGCTACGCCAAGCTCACCGGCAAGGTCTGCGTTATCTTGCAGTTCGTCATAAAGAGCGACCACCGCCAAGGTGACCTGGCCAACTGATTTCACAAACAGATCCTTGCCAAGGATGCCGCGCCAGCCCGAAGTCCCAAAGCTGACCGGTGTTACCGGCTCCCTTTGATTGCTCTGCAATTCATCATGGACAAGGGCGTAGGCTGCATCAATCTCCTTGTTCCATTCCCGACGGTTCGCAGCATCTTGTTGCGCAAGGTTCCGTTGCGACACCAACATCTTGATAAGACTGAAGTAATCGCTTCCGCCATGGTCGTCCTCGACCACGTATTCCCTGATCAGATCTCTCGCTCCATCGAATCCCATGGTCCCACCTTTTTTCCCACAACAATTGCATCCTGATATCACCTGCAACCAGACACCGTTATTGCGCATAGTAGGGAAATTCCAGTCGAACGGAAAGAAAATTATCCAGGCAGGGCATAAAAAGTGGGCAAAGCCCGGGCAAGGTTTTGGTTGCCATTACGAAGCGGATTCGCTATAAAATATTAATAAGTTATATAACAAGCGTGCTACGCAGAAGCTTTCACACGATCCCAATCAGTTTTCACACGAACCCCAATCAATTCCGACACGGGAAAAGGAGAGAAAATATGGCTCATAAGCATGAAAAGGAATTTATTCTGTGGTTCGAGGATATCTTTATCGAGGATGTACCGCTGGTCGGTGGCAAGAATGCCTCTCTCGGTGAAATGTATCAGAAACTCACCTCCAAGGGTGTGGCCGTTCCCAATGGCTTTGCCATCACCGCCACTGCCTATAAGCATCTGCTCAAAACCGCCGGCATCGAGGTGGCAATTAAGGATGTCCTGGCCGACCTTAACACCCACGACCTGCATAACCTCCAGGAACGCGGAGAAAAGGTAAGAGACATCATCCGTACCGCCACCTTTCCGGACGATCTCCGCACCGCCATCCTGGATTCCTATAAAAAAATGGAAGCGCTTTACGGCGCCAATACCTCGGTGGCCGTGCGTTCTTCCGCCACGGCCGAAGACCTGCCCGACGCCTCCTTTGCCGGCCAGCAGGAAACCTACCTTAACATTCAGGGGCCCGAGGCCATCATCGATGCCTGCCGCCGCTGCTTTGCCAGCCTGTTCACCAACCGGGCCATCTCATATCGGCACGATAAGGGGTTCGGCCAGCTTGACGTCTACCTCTCCATTGCCGTGCAGAAAATGGTGCGTAGCGACTCGGCCTCTTCCGGTGTCATATTCTCGATTGATACGGAATCAGGGTTTGAGAATGCCGTATTTATTACCGGCGCCTGGGGCCTCGGTGAAAACGTGGTGCAGGGCGCGGTCAACCCTGACGAGTATTTTGTATTCAAGCCGACCCTGAAACAAGGGAAGCGTCCCATTGTTTCCAAAAAGGTGGGCTCCAAAGAAATCAAGATGATCTACGATAACGACCCCAGCACCAAGGAGCCGGTAAAAAATATTGCCACCACGGCCGCGGAGCGGGTCTCGTACGTGATCAGTGACGATGAAATCCTGCAACTGGCCACATGGGCCTGCATTATTGAGGACCATTACAAGAAGGCCATGGACATCGAATGGGCCAAGGATGGTGACGGCGTCAAGGTTGGTACTGGCAAACTTTTCATTGTCCAGGCCCGTCCGGAGACCGTTCACTCCCAGGTCACCAAAGGTTTCATGGAAACCTATAAGCTGAAACAAAAGGGCAAAGTGTTGGTCGAAGGTCTGGCGGTTGGAACCAAGATCGGCAAGGGCATAGCCAACTGCATTGCCAGCGTGACCGACATCCATAGTTTTAAGGCCGGCCAGGTTCTGGTCACCGACATGACCGATCCCGACTGGGAGCCGATCATGAAGATCGCTGGCGCTATTATCACCGACCGCGGCGGCCGTACCTGCCATGCCGCCATCATCTCCCGCGAGCTCGGTATTCCATGCGTTATCGGCACCGGCACCGGTTCCCAGGTGATCAAGTCCGGCCAGGAGATTACCGCTTCATCGGCCGAAGGCGAGACCGGCTATGTCTATGAGGGGTTGCTTGACTTCGAGATAGAAAAAGTGGACCTTGCCGACGTGCCGGCCACCAAAACCAAAATAATGCTGAATTTGGCCATTCCCGAGAAGGCATTTACCGAGTGCCAGATTCCCAACGATGGTGTCGGCCTGGCTCGCGAGGAGTTCATCATCAACTCCCATATCGGTCTTCACCCCTTGGCCCTTTTTAATTACGAAGAGCTGAAAAAATCGAACGATCCCGACAAACAGGAAATCGTCAGAAAAATTGACGAGAAGACCGGCGCCTATGTTGACAAGAAGCAGTTTTTCATCGACAAGGTTGCCGAGGGGGTCGGGCGAATTGCCGCAGGATTCTACCCAAAAGATGTCATTGTTCGCCTCTCGGATTTCAAGAGCAACGAGTATGCCAACCTGGTTGGCGGAACCCTCTATGAGCCGCATGAAGAAAACCCTATGATCGGTTGGCGCGGCGCCTCCCGGTATTACGATCCTAAATACCGGCCTGCCTTTGAATTGGAATGCAAGGGTCTGCTAAAGGCCCGCAATGACATGGGGCTCGACAACATCAAGCTCATGGTTCCATTCTGCCGCACCCCCGCGGAAGGCAAGAAGGTTGTCGAGGTTATGAGGGAATGCGGCCTGGTGCAGGGCGAAAACGGCCTGGAATTATACGTCATGTGTGAGATCCCGAGCAACGTCATCTCCGCCGACGCTTTTGCCGACATCTTTGACGGCTTTTCCATCGGCTCCAACGACCTTACCCAGCTTACCTATGGCCTTGACCGCGATTCCGGTCTCATAGCCGGCATAGCCGATGAGCGGCATGATGCGGTCAAGGACATGATCCGCATGGTGATCACCACTGCCAAGCGGAGGGGCAAAAAAATCGGCATCTGCGGCCAGGGGCCTTCCGACTTTCCTGAGTTTGCCACCTTCTTGGTGGAACTTGGCATCGATTCCATGAGCCTTATTCCGGACACGGCAATCAGAACCCGTTTGGCAGTGGCTAAAAAGGAAAAGGAGCTGGGGATCGGCATTAAATAGGGTCGTTGCAAAATCCTGCAATTACCTGTCAGAACGTGCTGAAAGGCGGGGCCCTCTTGGGTTCCGCCTTTTTCTCGTTGAATTCCGGAACACCGGACAACTTTCCGCAATGCTTGAATATATCTTGCATTCCGGTGAAAGCCGGAATCCTGGAATTGTTTGGTATTGCGTACAATCTGGACCCCGGCTTTCGCCGGGGTGACGACGTTGCAAAAGGCTCAAACATATAAAATTAACAGCATGGCGCGAAAATTGCATATTTTACGATGATGGCAACAATATTATGTGCTGCCTTGTCTTGAGATGCGTCTGCCAAGGAACACTAAGCACCTATTGCATGATATGTTAAAAAATCTTTTACTCACACTGAGTCTATCTGTCTGCCTTGCCTCGTGGAGTTCAGTCTGGGCGGCATCACCGGCCATTGCAGCCCGTGGTTCCAAGTTCGAGAGCCGAGTCGCGCAACTCATGGACCGCGCCGACAGGGAGCCTGGGGTTCGCTCCAACCAGGTCACGGTAATCCTGGAAGGTAATTTGGACAATGCTGCGGCCGGACTGATCAAAAACTTGAGTGGGACTGTCAGATTCAGCACCAAAGGTGGCCATGAAGTGTCCATCCCGGCCGGCAAGTTAAAGGCCCTCCGCAATGGCCTGCCCGATGCCAGCCTGTTGCGCCTGCCCTATCCCCATGCCCCAGCTCTGGTCACCAGCCAGGGGGTCAGCCTGACCGGGGCACTGGACATGCAGACGCTCGACAATGGCGGCGCGGGTGTCACTATCGGCATAATAGATCTCGGTTTCGCCAATATAGCCGCGGCCCAGGCCGCTGGCGAACTGCCCGCCGACCTCACCTTGACAGATTACACCGGCACAGGCACCGGCGGCATTGATCATGGCACCAACGTCGCGCAAATCGTCCACGATATGGCCCCTAACGCCACTCTTGTTCTCGCCAAGATCAACTCAGACACCCAGATGGATGCGGCGCTCACCGCCATGATTGCGGCTGGTGTCCGCATTATCAACCATTCCGTGGCCTGGTATGGGGCGGCCTTTTATGATGGCAGCGGCTCGATCTGCGCCATTGCTGATCGCGCTGCCACCAACGACATCCTGTGGGTCAACGCCAATGGTAATGACCGCAACAAACACTACCTGGCCACCTTCAGTGATACGAATGGTGACTTAAGGCACAACTTCGCAGCGAACCAAAATTATAACACGATTACCCTCAACGCCAACGCCACGGTGGACCTGGTCCTCAACTGGGATGACTATGCCAGCGCCACGGTCAACTACGACCTTTATCTTTACAACGGCGTACCCGGCGCCGGCGGCAGCATAGTCGCACAATCCACTAACATACAGGGTGTGGGTGGATGGTACCCTCCTTATGAAATAATCACCTATACCGCTCCGGCGACCGGCACCTACTATCTCGTGGTTACTAAAAAGTATAGCAGTACCGCGAACAAACCTTTCACCATCTTTTCCTTAGGCCCTGATCTGGGGGTCAAAACTTATGCCAGCAGCGTGGCCCAGCCCGCGGATGGCAATGCGGTACTCAGTGCCGGCGCCACCAATCTGAGTGACACACCCGAAGGTTTTTCATCGGAGGGCCCAACCACCGATGGCCGACTGAAACCGGAAATCGCTGGTCCGGACGGGGTCAGAACCTCGCTTTCCTCGGCTTTTTATGGTACTTCGGCCGCCGCCCCACATGTGGCCGGGGCCGGAGCCCTCGTGCTTGGTCAGACTCCTTCCCTGACAACAACGCAACTGCGACAGGCACTAATTCAGACTGCCAAAGACGTCTCCACCGTCGGCTTTGACTCCCGCACCGGTTACGGCCGGCTCAGTCTGGACGCGGACCAGGACGGCTGGAATCACGACCAGGACAACTGTGCGCTAATTACCAACGCAGATCAATTAAACACTGATAACGACAGCCTCGGGAACGCCTGTGATGCCGACGACGACAACGATGGCCTGGCCGACACCCTGGAAATCCAAATCGGCTCCAACCCGCTTCTGCTAGACACGGATGGAGATGGGCTGAGTGATTATTTTGAGGTCGCCTTTGGTGGTAACGCGGCCGCCTATACCGTTGGGGTTGATCTTAACCCGCTGGCCCAGGATACCGACGGGGATACACTCAATGATTACATTGAGTTGGCCTATGGCGGCTACCCAGGTGTTTACAATACTGGAACAGACCTCAACCCGCTTGCCACTGACACTGACGGCGACGGCTTCCCGGACAATACCGACCCTTTGCCTTTATTATTAAACTATCAGGATGGCGATATCGCACCCCTTGGCCATCCGGATGGCGTGGCAAATGCGGCGGATTACGCCCTGGCCCTGCGTATCGTAACGGGAGATCTTGCGCCGTCCGCCCTTGAGCTTTCCCACCTTGATCTCTATCCTGTTGGTGCGCCGGACGGTACTATCGATCTCTCCGACATCGCTCTGCTCATGAAGCTGATAAAATAAATGGCAGGAGAAAGAACCA
>DYDL01000054.1:15343-17041 GCA_020717925.1 Desulfocapsa sp. | reverse complement strand
CGGAAGGTATGTCGAATTCCGCTGAAAAAGGATTGGCTCCCCGGGCGGGGCGCTCTGCGTGACGGAAAAGAGAGATGTCGAGAACTGCGGAGTCTATGCGAATATTAGCAACTGGGGTTTCTCGGCCGATTCCAGGGCATTTCGCGTCCGAAGGCAACGCGATCCTAAAGGGCCGAGAGAAATGCCTGCAGCGGGGCTGTGGTGAGGCGTGGAAGCCACTACTGTTTGTACAGTGCCTTGATTTCCCCCCAGGATCGCTCCTCATTACTCATCGGTACATTCGAATACGGCTCGTATAGCACGTGCGCGTAGATGCTAGGATCGTCATTTCCATCTTTGATGCGTGCCGCAAGTTCCAATGGATCCGTCGTCCCCCAGTAGTTGTTGCGGAAATCGATCTCGACCGCGGGCGGGCTGGTAAATCCACCGACGGTGACGAAATCGGCCTCGGAAAAGATGTGATTCTGTGAAAAGTTGGCGGTCGACCAAGCGAGAGACACAGCACTCCAGGATGACCCACGCAGGATGTTCCCTCTGCCTTGGACTTCAGACATGAGGGCCGCCTTAATACTCCACTCATGCTCTGTCCCATCGATTATTGTGTTCTCGATGGTGAGATTCGATCCTTCCATAAGGATACCATACCCCCAACTATTCAATACAGTACAATTGCGGATTGTGCCTGAAGATAATGGGAAGTAAGGCATGGGGACTTCAAACGTGCAGTTCTCGACCAGAATATCCTCGACGCTCGAACAATACACCCCATACGTGGCTTCACCAATATCACTATCCACAAAGCTGCAATCTCTGATCGTAGGGCCTGAACAGCCTCTGATATCGATCCCCGTGTGGGTCTCGACAAACTCGCACCGCTCGATCAGCGTGGGGTTGCCGCTTTCATGAATATTAATACCATCATAGCACACGGAGAATCTACAGTCTCTTGCCTCGAATAACGATGGATATACCTTCATTCCGACGAACATGTTCTCGATGGTGACGTTCTCGATCACGAACCTTGCTACGCCGTTCGGCCAGTTGGCAAACCCCCGCCATCCGTCGTTCGTCATCTCGCCAGGCACGGCCGGGCCGATATACGTCGCGTCCTTGCCCGCCCCGATGAACGTCAGGTCTTGGCCCGACAGGCTCACGCACACCGTCCATGTCACGTACGGGGTCGTGAACGTCACCGTGTCGTCGTAGCGACCCGGCCCGATCATGATCGTGTCCCCGCTGGCCGACGCCTCGACCGCATCCTGGATGATCGCAAAATCGCCGCTGCCATCCTTCTCCACCCGCCAGGTCGCCGCTTGGGCGCTCGCTACCAGCAGCAGTGCCAACAACAGCAGTCGAATGTTCAACATGCCGGTTCCCCTATTCACCGCACCAGTGTCAGCCGCTGAGTCGAATCCAGGCCGTCGGCGGCCAGCTTCGCCAAGTACAGGCCGCTCGCCGCGCTACAGCCCTCATTGTCGCGGCCCTGCCAGGTCACCTCATGCGGTCCCGCCGCATAAGGCCCCGACGCCAGCGTCGCCACCTTGCGGCCGCGCAGGTCATACACCGATAGGTCGATCCGACCAGCGCGCTCCAGGCTGAACCGCAGTTTCGTCTGCGGGTTGAACGGATTAGGCATTGGCGGCAGCAGCTCGGTGCGCACTGGCGGGCTGTCTTCCGTCGCCGCGATCCGCTTGTCCG
>DYDL01000054.1:0-15333 GCA_020717925.1 Desulfocapsa sp. | reverse complement strand
CAGCCTGAGGGTCATGGCGTCGGCGTCGACCAGGATCGGCTCGACAGCCAGCTGATAGTCCGGGTGCAGCTGAGCCCACAATTCGCCGTCCAGGCTCAGCCATGCGCCGCCCGGCGCGTGGCGGTAGCCGAGCGCGGCCCCGCCGCCGGTCCCGGCATGGTCGAACGCGCTTCCGAAGGGAAGCTGGAACAGCACGTACATGCCGTTCTCGGCACTCGCCACCGGTTCATTGAACGACTGTGCGCACCACTGCTGGGAGGCGCCGGTTACAGCGGCCGCCATCACCGCCGCGACCTGCGACGAGCCCGGGTCGCCCGTCCCACCTGCCGTCGCCAGCAGAGCCGGAAACGGGACAGTCCCATCGTTGTGGTACCAGCGCACGCCAGTTATTGCCTGATCGGCCTGCAACGGCACCCAGACTGCCATGAAGCTGTTGCAGTGGACGACCGACATCCCCACCACTCCGTCGATCTCACCGACGGCTCCCGCTGTCGTGGCTCCCACGGCCACGACGATCGCCAAGGCAACACTACTCTTGGATAACATTAGGCTCGCCCTCCCCGCTGGCACAGTATGTGGACAGGTATTGACCTGATGCCGTCGTGTGCACCGTGAACTGAGGCGCGTGGGTGTCGCTCACGACCGTGAATATGTAGGTACCCAACTCGCACGGCACTTTTTCGATATAGAAGCGATGCCAGTAGCCGCCGCTGCTCTTTCGGCCAGTCGAAGCGGTGACATGATCACTGCTAGGAGTGTAGATTAGTGTCCCTTGATGCGGTACCGTGATCAATACCCTATCCAGATCCATAGCGTAGCTGTACGCCGTGTCCCAGGTCACCATCCATGTCAGGGTATTGTCGGGTATGTAGTACACGTACGCCACAAGGCTAGACTCGATTACCGTTGGGTCGGTCTCGTCCTGGATTATCACCTCGCTATCGACAGTCACATTGTCATTGATCTGCTCGAAGCCGCCAGGCCAGCGCGTCCGCACCGTCACCTCTGGGGAGATAACGGCATCGCCCAGGCCGAACCGCAAAGCCGTGCACTGCTGACTGCCCAGTCCGCTGCCGCCATCGATTGCCTGCGTCGTCGTGACGCCATCAGCCTCGACGGTCACCACCGCGCCGACCCCGCTGCGGTTGTTCGCTCCCGACTCGACGTTGAGGCGGACGCCGGTCCAATGTGACGAGGGCGGTTCGGTGGCGCCGTCCGCGGCCACGGCCGAGAAGTAGAACGTGTCGTGGTCCAGTTCTCGGCCCAACAGGAGATCGACGTCCCCGTCGCCCAGAAAATCGGCTACAGCCAGACCGGACACCCGTTCGCTATCTGCAGCGAAGCCGACCTCCGCCGTCACGTCCCTAAAGTACGGGATACCAACCGACAGCCCCGCATCGCCGGTGTTGCGCAACAGGTGAACCCCGGGGTTTGCGGTCGTTGCATCGGCTACCGCCACCAGATCGATCCAGCCGTCAAGGTCGAAGTCCACCGGCCGCAGGTCGGTGGTCGGGCCTATCTCATCAGCCCAAGCCGTGCAATCGATGAAGTGACCCGGGTCGGCCGGGTCGTTCATGAATATCCTCACTCTCTCCGCATCATTGTAGCGAGCTGAAGCAACCAGATCAGGGTGCGCATCACGATTCAGATCTATCCAGACCGCCGCGTCGACTCCACCTAAATCAGCACCAGGGAAACGCTCATTGAATTCGCTATAGTAGTACGGCAGCTCTGCCGTTCTTCGATACAATCGCGTATCGGCCGAGCCACCAAGAGATGGAATGAGTATTTCACTCCACCCGTCTCCATCAATGTCTGCCGTTGCAACGGATGATGCTGTTACAGGATCTGTAGAACTGCTGCCAAACAAATGTGGCATCAATACGAACGGTATGCCGCCTTGATTGCCCGTATTTATAAGAAGCGCTAATGGTAATTTTGAATGTGATCCTTCCAGCTTGCTGGCACCAGGGGCATCTGCTCTCGTGACCAGCAAATCGAGATCATCATTCCCGTCCATATCTACCCAACTTCCAGCCCAGCTCTTTTCTAAAGTATATTGAATTGGGTGATCTGGCTCTACGTATGTCAGCAGATTACCGACGTTTTCAAATCGAGGCGCGGTGTCCGGACCCTTGTTGCGTAGCAGCATCGGATAGGTCTCGTGGGCGATGAACAGGTCGACGTGGCCGTCGTTGTTGTAGTCGGCGGCGGCACAGCCACGAGCGGATAATAGGTTGTTGATTGTATTGTCAAACGCATCCGTTAAGAGTTCGAATTCCGGCACGCCGTTATTGCCAACTCCTTTGTTTCGATACAACTTAGGTGAGCCCGACTGCAATGTGACGAGTAGATCCTCGCGGTCGTCGTTGTCGTAGTCAAGCGTGATCTCGCTATATGGGATGCCGGGATAAACGAGACCGACGACGCTAGTGGATTTGTTTACGTACTTCGCGGTTAGCGGTTCGTCTGGGGGTGGTAATTGAGAGTAGTATAGGCCCTGGCCGCCCGTCGCGATCACCAACTGTCCCTGCACAAATGGATTAAATGCGATATCCTCTACGACAATTCCTTCTGCCATTGTCTGAGATAATTCGTATGTCCATGTATGAGTCCATTGACCAGCATCACCATCAATATCAAGCTTCCATAATCCAGTATTAGAATGTAAACAGCCAATATTTGTCATTTCCGGCACATGCAATCCCTTTATATTTATTCCGAAATAAATTACCGTCGGATCATATGGTGATATTGCTACTGTCTGAATCTTTGGCGACTCGTCGGAAGATATTGCTTCTGGTTGCTGAATAACGCTCCATATAATTTGTCCAATAGCGGCCTCGGCATTTTCTGTTCTATATATAATTCCAGGTTGTCCACTCCACTCTTCAACTGTACCATCTATACCATTGGCATTAGGGCTTGCTGCAAGCACAAGTACATGTAACCCGCTTTGTGTACAGGATGACATTTCATGAATACTATAATCTTCGAGATTATCCCATTCACCAGGAACTTGTGTCCATACTGTAGATGTTGGTGATTCTAACATAAACAGTTTTGGAGTATCTCCAGTTGCGCAAAATAAACGATTCGTACCTTCCATATACTCCAAATCCATAACGACATTATCAATATCATCTATGCTGCTACTCGTCGTAAATGTCAAATTATTATCAACGCGCGCCCACACCCACGCATTGTTATTATAATCCCAAATTCCGCGTATTACTCCATATACAAAATTTGAGCCGTCTTTATATTTATATGTCGCAAAACAGATCCCTGGTGATGTAAATTCAATATCATGGATTCCGACAGGCGATGGCAATACTTCAGATAATGATATTACTTGCATAGATCCCGGGGCTACTAACCCAGGATAATACATACATAATATATCATTTGCTGTATATGAACCAATAGTTGCCAGTATAAGCTCACCAACCGGACTATCTGACCATACAGCCACACCAGTTCCAGACCGGGGAGTCCCTTGGGGAATTCCTGCCGGAGTTGAATGGCGAATCCATGATGGATGTGAAGCGCCAGTCGATGAATATATGCCATCATCCTGAGCCGCTTCGATAACTCGACCATCACTATAAAAATCTAGATCGTGAATTTGCATCTCTTCATATCCACGCCCACGCCAGCCATTTACTTCCCAATCACAATATACGTTACCCCAAGTTAATCCTGCATCATTTGAGCGATGCACCATACCATTGAACTGAACAAGTGCAGGTATCTCGTTCTGCGACACACTACCACTCTGAACCGGATTAAATACAACTGGCTGAAATATCGTCTGACTACCCCAGAAATTAAGATGCCCGACAGAAAGCGGAACCGCCGGCAATCCCGGCGTATCATACATATAATCAACGCCGCCACTCCTAAATACACGACATTTCCAAGTTGCCAATCCTTCTGGGTCGGACTGAGCGGCATAAGGCTGAACACCCCGGATTAAACTGTAATCGCTAGACTTCCGACTTCCCAACAATATGATATCTGGATTTGAATCGGTTCCTTCGATGACATTCATAACCCAGGTCGTTTTTCCAGTAGGGTAATGGAGCTCCGCCCCACATTTAACTCTAATAGTATCTCTACCCACATAAGACATACTTCGATGTAAGGCTGGCGGCGGCAATTCTTCACCATTATCAATGGCGGCATCATTGCCAACCCAAAACCATTTCATTCCCTCACCTGCCGCAATCGGAAAAAGAAACATCCGATACACGCCACCAGGATATTCAGGGAAGTCACCATCAAATCGAATCGCATTCATTGAAGCATAGATAACTCCTCGCTTAGTTATATATACATTCCAGCAAAGAAGTTCGTCTCGATAGTACTCTGTCGAATAATTTCCAATGTCGTTATATAGCGCATTATCACTCAATTTTGTTTCTATCCAAATTGAATTGTTGTTTATGTATAGCCATACGCCCTGCAATGTACTTACTACTAGGTAGGTTATTCCATCGATCGAAGTAACAGAAATGTCTCTGGCAGCACCATGTGTATTTAAGCCATCTCCAGGATCACCAACAGTTGGAATAAGCGGCTCCCAAGCATCGCTAGCGGATGAATTTAAATTCTTTACCCAAACAGTATATTGATTATTGGAGCCATAATAGGAATCATCAAATCTACAGTATTGATAGTTACTGCACTTTGTATAATCACCAAGACTCGGATAACGCTCTACTTCGGCACCTTTCCAATTATCAATGGCGTAACTCGTTCTATTGGATCCCGCACCTGCATAAAGAATATCACCGCCACAATATGCAAAACAAGAAAATGGTATAGAGGCGTCTAATAGGGGTTGGCCGCCATCACCATACTGTAATTTAGTATAATCGTGTTGATACTTGCTTCCGACAGTATCACGCTCCCATGATCCCTTATCAACTGCTTTAAATATACCGCCAAGTGTTGCTGCATAACACTCTTCAGGACCACCATTGCGACGGACTATTATTAAATCTTGCACATACCCAACCTGATCCAGAACTGTAGGGCGTTCCGTTATAAGTCCTCTATTCCAAGGCTCCCAATTCGACCCGCCATTATCAGTACGAAATACACCACACATATCCGATCCGATAAGCATAGTACTACTGTTTGCTGGATCAAATGCTCCAGCATATAACCAGCCACCACCACCAGGCCCCGTTGCCGTTAAACCAATGGCTTGAGTATTAGCAGAATAAATCAGAATTACACTAATAATTGCACACGTTGCTACGAATTGTTTTCGTGAACACAAGCACAAATGAGATGCGTTATTGGGAAGGAATAACATGACAGCCTCGCTTTCCGGGATCAAACGCACACGCCGTTATACGACGGCTGGCTCAATTCAGTCACCCCGGGCGAAGGCAACGATGAAGTCTATTGAGAAAACCGGTTGGCTGTCAATCAGTATCCAGAGTCACTCGGATTATTCTCGTGCCTCTGGTACCTGGATACTGGATAGACCAAGTCTTGCAATCCGCTGGAGATGCTAATTGTCCTGTATGAGTACCTCAGCCTATTACTGGATATCTGGCCTCCACCAATATCGAAGATCAACCAGGACGGTCCCATAGGTAATGAGATCGGATTTCTCCGACAATGGCCGGTGAGTTACTCTGGACGTGGATATCGATCCAGGACAGTCCGATAGTGGTCTGAAGATTTCGGCAGTGACCCAATGTTGAGATTCGCCCACGACCATCATCCCCTACCAGGACCCAAAATGCCGACCATAGTCCGCTAGGAAACCATCCGCCCCTCTGTCCCCGCACGCCATCCCCCCGCCAGCCGCCGGGGGATTCCTCCGAGCGATATCCGCGCCCAGGTAGTCGAAAGCTTGGGCGTGCCGATAGTGCTCCAGCGGCCCCGTCTCCACCCACCGATAGCGCACCAACCCGTCAGCGGCATCCCGGATCCGGGTAAGAGCTTTCATCTGGGCGCAGAAGTTCCGCCGCAGTTGTCGCGAGCGTTATTCAGAGATAAGTCCAATAGTGGTCTGGAGTTCTCAGCAGTGGCTCGGCGTCCATGGTTAGCCCAAGACCCTCATCGCCCCCTACCGAGAACTGAAATGCCGATTATAATCCGCCCACAGCCCGCTCTCCCTGTCCCCAGCCGCCATCCCTCCGCCCGCCGCCGGTGGATTCCTCCGAGCGATGTCCGTTCCCAGGTAGTCGAAGGCCTGGGCGTGCCGATAGTGCTCCAGCGGTCCAGTTTCCACCCACCGGTAGCGCACCTGGCCGTCGGCGGCATCCCGGATCCGGGTAGGGGCCTTCATCTGGGCATAGAAGTCCCCGTTGTCGACGTCACGAGCCTCCGCCGGGATCCACCAGAGGCCGTTGCGGATCTCCTCGTAGGCGGCGTTCAGGGCGAACGTCCGGTCGACGGTTACGCGACAGGCGGCCTCGTCCCAGGTAGGCGGACTGATCCCGTCATTGAGATAGTTGACCAGCTGCACGACGTGGTACCCGGCCGACTCCATCCATCTCTGGACGAGGTGCGGCTCGGGGTGCGGGGAGATCAGGCAGTTGCGGACCTCGTACTTGGCGATCAGCGCATCGAGGTCCTTCCAGGTTTTCACTCTCCCAATGAACATCGCGTGCCGCGGCTCGGCGTTACGGCCGTCGTCGTACTCGGGAACCAGTGAGATCACGACGTAGAACCCGCTGCTTCCCATCGAGACGCCCATGGAGCAGTAGCCGTCGACCGGCACTACCTGGACGTACTTGTGAACGCAGCCGTCCAATAGGGAGTTGGTGATCTTCAGGCGCTCGCGGTCGTTGCCACTGAGCATCTGCCCGATCGCTGTGTCGAATTCATCGATGAACTGGAAGTGGAGCATCGCGCACATCAGGGCGTCGGGACCGTGGTCGTCCTGCTTGACGATCTTGCCGGCCTCATTACGGCGGTATCGCAGCAGCTGGCGAATGACCGTTTTCAGGGGGCCTTCGTCAGCGATCTTGAGCTTCCCGTGATTGAGGTACCGAGCTATGTTCTCAATGCCGCCGTCCTTGAATTTATTGAACGCAACCGCCTGCACATCGAACCCCGCATTGCGGCATTCCAGGTTCCCGTAGGCGTTTTCAGCGTCAGCATAGACCATGAAGTGGCCGACGCGTGCGCGGAGTTCGACGAGGTATTGAATGAGGTCGCCGATGGTCTTGCTATCGAAGTTCCGACCTTCGCTGATGACGACGTGGTCGACGGCGCGCTCAGCGAGTACCGCCACCGCGAACCGCCCCCAGTCGATGCCGACGGCGCGGCGGACGCTGCCTTCGGGGCGCTGGAGGTCCGATAGGGGGGTGACTGCGGCCTGGACCTTCTCGGCGTCGTACACCATGCCGGAGGTCGTCGGGCGCTTGCACTCGTGCTCGACGGCCCAGACGTCGGTCCCAGAGTTGAGATGTTTGGCCCTGAAGACGTTGTCGCGGTTAAGATGACCGGAAGAGGTGCGCGCCCGGCCGTTGCAGCCCTCGAAGTGTTCTCCCACTACCTGGCCGTCGGCGCCATGGTCGAGAACGACCTCGGTGAGCAGGCAGTTGCGGCGGCAGTAGGCCAGGGCGTCTGGATCATCTGGCGTTGCCTCCTCGAGGCCCACCTTGCAGCACGCCATGCAGTCGTAGACGTCCCAGCGATAACAGGCGTACCCGCGCTCCTCGGCGAGATCCCAGTTCTCCTGGAAGAACCCAAAGGGGACATGGAAGGTGCTCAGCAACACAATCGTGAAGTTCGGCTCCGACAAGGCACCCTGGACTGCGGCCTGCAGGACACGACCTACCCGCGCGTCCTCCTGGCAGCTCTCGTCGGCTACGAACCCGGCGACGTGTTTGCCGCGGGCAGCTTTCTCCGATGCCGGGACGCAGGACAGGGTGACGCCGTTCTTCAGCCTCGTCTCAGACTGCAGGGGATCGCCGTCCAGCAGGGCGTCTGCGAGGTGCGGGACGCAGTACCAGAACTGAGACACGTATTCATAAACGCGCTTCGCCTGCTCGCCGCTACCCGCCATGTCCAGGAAGCTGCGCCCGCGGTAGACCATCATCAGCCAGATCAGGATGGCGGCCGCCAGCGACCCGCCACCACCTCGAGGTTTCCACAAGATTGCCTGCTGGGTACGCTCGTAGAACAGGTCGGCGACGAACTCGACCATCGGCGGGATCATCACGATCGGGAGCCGCCGGCCGTCCTTGAAGATAAACAGGTGGATTTCGACCATCTGCTTGAGCAGTGCGTTCTGCTCCTCGGGCGTCAGGCCGTCGACCAGGAGGTCCGGTAGGCCGAAGTCGGTGGGTGTTGCGCCGAGCCCGACTTTCGCCAGCAACGAGCTCGAAGTCGTCAGCACGACAAGGTCGCCTTCTTGCCCGCGGATGGTCCGGGTAAGGCCTTTGGTCGGGTTCATACAATATGCCTCCTGCGTTAACTAGCCCACCGGCGGCTCATATCCCTTGCTACTTGGACCCCCAAGAGCCCTGATGGAAGCAGCTCAACAGCCACCACACCGGCCCCAGGAGGACGAGCGAATGACCACACGCGATGCCGTAAATCAGTATCTTGCGCACTTGGCAGCGGACGGACGCAGTCCACACACGATCGGTGCGTACCGCCGCGACCTCTCTACGTTCATTCGGTTTACAGCCAGGGAGAAGTTGCACGAGCTGGACGATGTTACTCCCGAGACGCTGACGCGCTTCATGACGAGCTACGACGTCCGCTACGCGACGAACGGCTGCAGCCGGGCCTCTGCGTCGGTCAATCGGTATCGCGTCGCCGTGAAGGCGCTGTACGCGTTCTGGGAGGCTCGCTGGGTGGTGGCTCGCAACCCGACGGCGATCCTTCGCTGCCAGAAGCACAGAGGTCTGCCGCCGGTGGTGCTCGACGCCGCCGAGATCACCAAAGTGGTTAACAGCCAACTTCGGGGTAACAATGGTCCGCGCGACCACGCGCTGATCAGCTTCATGCTCTTGACCGGGTGTCGGCTCGCTGAGACCGCGGCGCTCGATGTTACTGACATCGACCTCGAGGTCCAGGTAGCGGTGTTGAGAACTACCAAGGGTGGTGATCCCGACCGGGTCATGCTCAGCCCGACGCTCGCGAAGATCCTCAGAGCCCACATCGGTAATATCCAAGACGGCCCCCTGTTCATGGCCGCTGGTCGGCGGCTTAGCACCCGGCAGATCCAGCGGATCGTGACGGCCCGAGTTCTGGAGGCCGGCATCGACAAGCCGATCACAGCCCACTCGCTGCGTCACAGCTTCGCAACCGCCCTCTACAACTCCACTTGTGACATCCGACTGGTCCAGCAAGCCCTCAGGCACACGCACGTCACCACGACCGAGCTTTATGCCCAAATCGATCCCTCCAGGTGGCGGCGCGAGGTCGCCAGAATCGCGTAAGTCGTTGTGTGGCATATATTCCCTAGTATGCGACATAGCGTGGTTTACCGTTGATTTTGAAGCATGGTGCGACATTTGCCGTTAGGCCCCCTGCTGATACCGTTAGTTTACCGTTGGATTTTGGCGATCCTGGAACTAACGGTAATCTTCAAATCCTTGCTACTCCTTGACTTGATCGGTTGTCCATTCCCCCATTATCGTTAGCTTCCTAACGGCACCTCAGCTTTTGATTTTGTAGCAGAAGTCAGTTTTATTAATTAAATTAGCGAATTTATCAGCAAAACTGCGGGCGATCCCGGCATCGATCTCGCCCGAATCCAACTGCGCTTTCAGGACCTGGGCAACAACGCCTTCCAGGATTTGGACGTTGGCCTTCATCATGGCTTGTGTCGCAAGGATTTCGGTAGGCTCACCGCGAACCAACCGCTCGGTGCGCAGGCCGGATTCGACCATGGCGGCGGCCTCTGTTGCCTTTGACGGGGCGAGTTGCCGAAGGGCCTGCACGCCCTTGGTCTGGAGCAGCTGGCACTCTTTCAGGTGCCGGGTATTCATTTCAGCGATCGACTCGCCGACGGCACGGGCGACCTTTTCCTCAGCCACTTGGGCGATGATCTTGCTTTCACGCTCCCAGCCGTCCTGCTTGCGCCAGACGCCGATCGTATTAACCCTTGCAATACCGAGCTGTTCGGCGATTTGGACATCGGTCAAGTTGCCGATGAGCGACATCGCCTTGGCCTTGAGTCGGATCTCGTCCGAGTAGCCCTTGGCGCCCATTAGGATTCCTCCGCGGAGTGGCGCTCGGCGCTGCGTCCAGTGAACTGCTCCCACCGCGCCACGATCACGTCGCAGAATCGCGGATTGCGCTCCACGGCGAAGCACCGGCGGCCCAGGCGCTCGGCGGCGATGACCTGGCTGCCTGAGCCTGCGAACGTCTCGAGGCAGACATCGCCCGGACGGGTGTGCTTCAGCATGGGCAGTTCGAACAGCCGGACCGGCTTCTGGGTCGGATGAAGGCCGTCGGTGCAGCGGGCCTTCCCCTCCCAGTCGACCTCCCAGACGTTCGACTTCTCACCTTCGACCGGGTAGGCGGCGGGTTTGTGGCCCTGCTGCCAGCCCATCAGGCACGGCTCGCTGCGGTAGTTCCACATCGCGAACCCCAGGACGAAGGTCGGTTTGACCCACTGGATCATCTGGTGGTACCGAACGCCGACCGCCTGCCAGGCGCGCCGGAAGCTGTCGCTGGTCGCGGACGCGTGCCAGCAGTACCAGGCGGCGTCCTGGGCGACGTGAGGCAGGGCAGCCCGGAAGATGCCCTCGAGGAAGCGGTCGAACTCGGCCTGATCCTCGAAGTGATCCCAGGCGTCGAGATCGACGTAGTCGCCGGACCAGTCGCGGTTCTGGGTGCCGGGGGCGCGGCCGAGTTCCTTATCGCGCTGGTTCTGGGGGTGGGAGGTGCCATCGTAGCCGACGCCGTACGGCGGATCGGTGTTGTAGAGCGCCGCCTTCGCGCCGTCCATCAGCCGGGCCAGGGTGGCCGGATCACCACTGTCCCCGCAGACGAGCCGGTGGTTGCCGAGGACGATCAGGTCGCCGGGGCAAGTGATCGGCTCGTCAGGAAGCGGCGGGACGTCGTCAGGGTCGGTCAGGCCGTCTTCGGGGACGAGGTCGGCCAGTAGGTGCCGCATCTGGGCGGCGAGATCGTCGAAGCGCAGTTCGTCCGACAGGTCAGGCAGGGCCGCTTCGATCTCCGCCAGCAGGGCATGAAGCTCAGGCGTGAACTCACCCGCGATCGCCGGGCTGTTCAGGGCGACGTTGAGCGCCTTCTCCTCGAACTGGTCGAGGTCGACGACCACGACCTGGGTGGCAGTCTCACCGAGAGCCTGGAGGGCCTTGAGGCGCTGGTGGCCGCCGACGACGTGGCCGGTGCGCCGGTTCCAGACCACGGGCTCGACCAGCCCGAAGCGCTCGACGCTCGCTCTCAGGCCGGCCAGGGCCTCGGGCGAGATAGCCCGCGGGTTGTAGGGCGCGGGGACGAGATCGGCGATGGACTTGGATTCGAGACACAGCTTCGTTCCGGGCATGGAAACGCCTCCTTGCCGCCCGCCCGGAAGGACGGGCATTTACATAGTTCGCACGGGCAAGGCGAGTGAAAATCTGCTCAGAGAAAAACGAGCAGGGAGGCGAGTATTAGGCAGGTTGTGACCGTAGCCGAGAGGCCACACAATAGGCCTACCCGGATCTACTGTTAGTGTAGACACAAGAAATTGGCGCTGTCAATCTAGGAGCACAACCTAACTCGGGAGGTTAGCCATGAAACTTCGAGAATATCGCGGGTTCGCATTCATGTTCACTGATGCACAACGCGACCAACTTATAGATATTCTGGGCAGACAAGACGATGCAGCCTATGGCTTCATCGAAGAGGTCCGAATCAATTTTGCTCGATCATGCCACATGATCAACGATCGCCAGGACGACCCACCCCCAACGAGTGCTGAATGTAAGGCCCGAATGACACACGCATTGAAGGCCGCCACGAAATTGCGTAAAATACTATCCACATGCGATGATGATGGTGATCTGCAGCAGTTTACAGAAGCAATATCGTGGTCACTTAGTGTCAATAATGACAATGTACCCGAGTATTCCGATTTGAACGACGACGCCAGCAGAGATGCAGAATTGGATTTAGAGTGTGATTACGATGATATGGCATCGGAGTTTATCCACCGCATTGTGTCTGATCTCAACATAATTGCATTCGCACTTGCACCATACGTGGATAACTTCCGAAGTGCACCGTGCGGCCGCCCTCAATTGAGTGTTCAGGTATCGGCACTTGAGCCAATAGTATGGTCATACTGGAATCACTTTGGCGTATTTCCACCGTACGGACGAGACACGAAATTCCAAAAGTTCGTTCATACGCTCTTCGGATATGCCAACATTTTCCAAGCGCGCTGGGACAAGGGCATCATAAAGGCTATCGAGAACTGCAAGAAGCAGGGCCCTATTTAGACCACACGATATTCCAATATATTTCTTAATTGTGTGTGGAGACGGCACTTAGAAACTTCTCCATATTCTTCTCACGTTCATGCGGCCCGGGTTCTACCCAGGCATTCGAACTGAGGAGAATGAGATGCCCGACACGCCTTTCAACGAGAATCTCGCCGCATCTAGCCAACCAACGCGTGCTCGAAACAGCATGCTCCTCACAACAGGGGATCTGACAATCTCAGCCAGAGCCTCCGTTCGCGGCTACCCTCGATCTCTGCATTCACAGCGACTAAAAGGACGCCACTGCCCGTGTCAGGCTTTCATGTCCGACCTAGATAGCGCCCCGAAGGAGGGCGAGTCGTGTTGAATGAGACCAACTCTCCCTGTCATGCCGATTCAGGAATGCTAAACGGTAAAGTCAAAGAGGCCCGTATTCAGGAACTCTTGCCACGCAAGTTCACGGTAGATCCTTGGCGGATCGTGGCCATCTCAGCTGGCTTCCCGATTAACAGCCTCCGAACGGCAGAAGTCGAGATACTCGACCTAATCGACCGAGTAGTTATTCAAGGGAAGGGCTGGGGGCTCAAGGACGAGCTGCGGGGCTTATACGAAGACATTCCACTCTCTCCTGCGAAACTTTCGTGGCATGGCAACAAGAAGAGTCCGCGTACTTATCAACGATCTATCCGCCGTTTAGATCAACTCGGCCTGATTATAAATCGAGGCATCGGCAGCGACCAATTGCGCAGCTACTCACCTGCATGGTGGACAAGTGATTTCAACGATCATGCCCGACAAGTGTGGCAACAAGCCGCTGCGATTTTCAATTCTCCCGGAAGCAGTGGATACATCTGTCGCACCGCCGTCGCTCCGGTGACGCCCCTGTGTCGCTCCCATGTCGCACCCCCCGTTCCAAACGATAATCACTCAGCGCCATTAACAACAGTGGCTTGCGATGAAGATGGTGCGACATCCGCCCGAACGGATACGGCAGACGGTAACCGGTCTAACTAGAAGAAGGCTTTAGAGAGGGGGCGTTGGTAACAAGAACATTCTGATTAACGAAGATTACTTCAACGAAAGCAATAGGAGCACTCGATGATGAACCATTCAGAATCTCTCTCGCCTTCTCTCGTGACCAACGTCAGCGTGCGTTTCGTTGAGAATGGTACCGATGGCCTGATCGCATGGGCTTCACTCATCATCGCCAACTCAGTGAAGCTCGACAGGATTGCGGTTCGGCGCGGACGCGACGGCAATCTCTTCCTGACCTACCCGGCAAAGGCTGCCTCGCGTGGAAGCAAGCCCTACTACTTCAACCCTATCTCCTCGAACGCCGCTGAAGTCGTCAAAGCTGCCGTCCTGGCCCGGATGGCGTCCTTGACAGATGCGGTCTCCAAGGAAGACGCACAGGACCAGTGAAGCACCCTGACGGCAGAAACGAAGCCCGTAGCGAGGTCGCCCGTCTGCTAGGCGAGGCATATCTGCGACTAATACGCCAGCGTGCTCGCAACTGTCAATTAGGGGCCAAGTTAGCGTCACCAGATTCTTCATTAACCCGTTGCTATCCGCCGCCAGCAGAGCAATAGGTTGTCATGTCGAACGACACAACCCATTGCCACGGAAGGAGATCAGCATGAAGAGCCGCCCACCGGAACCACAATGGCCCACCGAATGCCCGGACAGCGAGAACCCCGATTTTCTGTTCTCGCTCACCTCCACAACTCTGCTCCTGGCGATCGAATCCGGCGCGATCGACCCAGTTGCCCTCGCCCGGCGCGAGCTCGCCAACCGCGGCCTCGACCGCAACGGCGCTTGGGTCGGGTTCCCGGCCGCCGCCCGGATCCACCTCGAGGGCCAGGAGGCTGGGCGATGACCGGCTACCAGCAGTTGATCCGCGAGGGCATGGCCCGCCTGGGACGCGTCGGCGCCGCCGACCCCCGCCACGTCGAGGGTTGGATGCGACTGGAACACGGCTGCCTGGACGGCCTGTCGCCAACCCAGTTCGCGGCCGAGGTCATGATCGCGCTGGGGTGCGTTGATGCGGCACCCACTGCCGACAGCGAACGGCTCGCCCAGAGCATGGGGCTCTGAGCACCACCACCTACTTGGAGGAATTGATCATGGCGACCAAGAAGAAGACCACGACGAAGAAGACGGCCACAGGCAGTTCCAGGAAGCCCGCGGCCAAGAAGCGTCCGACGGCGAAGACGGCTGCCCCCAAGCACCCAGCCAAGCAACCCACCGCCGCCAACCAGCTCCGACGCACCTACAAGGGCCAGGAGATCGTGGTCGACATCGTCGATGGCCAGTACGTCTACGAAGGAGAGACCTACAAGAGCATCTCCGGCCTCGCTCGGCACATCGTCGGATACCAGATCAGCGGTCCGGTATTCTTCAAGCTGACCGGCCAGAAGGCGGCGAAGGAGTCGTGATGGCCGAGCCGAGCATCGCCGCCCAGGTCGTCGCCTTGACCCACCTGTCAGTCGCCGAGCTGCGAGTCCGGTGGCAGGAGATTTTCGGCGAACCGACCACCCAGCGGCACAAGCAGTACTTGGTCAAGCGGATCTCGTGGGAGCTCCAGCGTCGCCACTTCGGGGATGAACTGTCACCCGAGGCCAAGGCGCGCCTGTACGAGCTGCAGGAGGAGTTCCGCACCACCCCGCCGACCGCGTGGTTCAAGGGGGCGAAGCACAACCGGGCCACCACCCCCTCCCCCACTACCCGGAAGCGTCCCGTCCGGGACTCCCGATCGCTGAAGCCCGGAACCACCCTGACCCGCGACTACAAGGACCTGTAGCCTGCCACTCTCTGCTGCCCTCCGGGCCCTCCCTGCTTCCAGATTGAAGCCCCAGAAAAAGCTGTTGCGGATTCCGCAGTGTGTGACAGTTCGTGGCACGCACGCGTA
>DYDL01000053.1 GCA_020717925.1 Desulfocapsa sp. | reverse complement strand
AAAGAGCTGCCGGTTGAAAGGGAGATGGTGGTTACCAGCAATGGTCGGCCCATCGCCATTCTTGCGGCAATAAACGAGGGCAACCTTGAGGAAGCGCTTGCGGCCTTTCGCCGGGCACGCGCCGTTGAAGCCGTTGTTGCTCTCCAACTGAGGTCGGCGGAGCAAGGCACAGACAAGATTTCGTTGGCTGAAATCAATGCCGAGATTAAGGCTGTTCGTAAAAAGCGCGCCTGATGGACATTGTCATTGACACTAATGTTCTTGTCGCTGGTCTCTTAACGCCATTTGGGGCTTGTGGCGAGATCGTTCGCATGGTATCGGCCGGTGAATTGACACTTGCCTTTGATGCCCGGATTCTATCGGAATACAACGAAGTTCTGCGTCGCCCAAGGTTTGGCTTTGCGGAAGAAAAGGTCGCCGCCTTGCTTGATTATATTGTCTGTCGTGGCCAGGCTGTTGCACCCTCCCCTTTGTCCCATGCGCTGCCTGATCCGGATGATGAACCGTTCCTCGAAGTGACGCTGGCGAGTCAAGCCGCCTGTCTGGTTACCGGCAATCAAAAACATTTCCCAGCAGAACGATGCCAGGGCGCCAAAGTTATTTCACCCAACGAGTTTGTTGTCTTTTTTAAAAAACAACAAACAGAAAAGTAACAGCCAGCAAGGGACAAAAGGGCCGTTCAGGAGTCAACCTGAACGGCCCTTTTTATAGGTCAAACAAAAGAGGATCCGCGGTGGCTCAATCCACAAAGGCGATGTCCACCGGTGGCCTAAAGGAGGCGCAGGTGGCCAGGGCCTGATGGATCTTGTTGGACTTGAAGGCAACGATCAGGGCCGGGTCGGCCGGCAGGCCGAGATCGTAGTTCACCAGGGCCTGCTGCGACAGGTTGTAGTCAAAGCGCGGCGCCCACTTCCTTGAGCCCAGGCGGGCGGTGGTGGAGCAGTTGTCCACCATGAAGGCGACGCCCTTGTGGTGCATGTAGGGGTTCAGGGAGTCGACCGCCTCGATCACCGACTCGTTGGCCACCTCGCTCAGGCAGTGGCCCTTTTCCATAAGCAGGTCGATCTGGGCCATCATGGTGGCGACGTAGATGCCGGCGGTGAAGGGGTTGATCGGCGCCGGGGTCGCGCTCCGCGTGGCCCGCACCTTCTCGCCCACCTGCCACATGCGGGTGCCGTCAATCTTGCCCATGGGGAAGCGGGCGTGGCGGCGGCCGGCCATGATCACCGAGCGGATCTCATTGCAGGTGGAGACCTCGTCGTACATCTCCAGCAGGATGTCGAAGGCTGGTTTGTAGCTGTGGGAGTAAATGCGTTCAAAGACCTTCTTGCCCGCGGCATCTAATTTTTCGTAGACCGCCAGGATGCCTTCATGCGAGATGGTGGGGCTGATGGAACCGGTGATATTCTCCACCGAGGCGAGAAAGGCCTGTTCCTCCGCCATGCCATCCTGCATAACAAAGCGGCGGTAGAGCGCCTCGACAATGCCGTGCACTGCGCCCAGGAGGATGCCGCGCTCACCGAAGATGTCGGAGCGGAACTCGTAGCCCAGGGTGGTCTTGAAGACGTAGGGCGAACCCACGCCCACGGCCCAGCCCAGGGCGAGATCGGTGGCGCGGCCGTCGATGTCTTGCTGCACCGCGAAGCTGGCGTTGATGCCGGCGCCGTTGACCTTCTTGCCCTGAACGTAGAGGCGGCGCACCGACGGGCCCATGCCCTTGGGGCAGACGCCCACCACGTTGATGTTCTTGGGGAAATCCTTGCCAATTGACTCCAGATAGCCGAGCAGGAAGCCGTGCGACAGACCCAGCGTGGTGCCGGGGCGCATGTTGTCGAAGACCTGCTGATAGTTCTCAGCCTGGGCCGCGTCGGAGATGAGCAAGAGCACCATGTCCGATTCCCGCACCACCTCGTACATCTCGCCCAGGGTGTTGGCCGCCTCGGTGAAGCCGGCGGCGCGGGCCGCGGCCATGGAGGAGCTGCCGGGCCGCAGGCCGATCTTTACTCGAACCGCGGTGCCCTCCAGCGAGTCACGCAGGTTCTGGGCCTGAGCCGGTCCCTGGGAGCCCCAGCCGATAACACCGATCTGCTTAATGCCTTCAAAGGCACGGGGCAGGAGATGAAACTGGTCCCGGCCGCCGCGCACCACCAGCTCCTGGGTATCGGCCAGGGTCATGGTCTCGGTCTGAAAAACTTTGGATGTGAAGGTCGCGCTCATCTATTCCTCCTGTCATGGAATCATCGTTGCCAGTCGCTGGCTGCTAGCGGCTAGCAGCAAACGTCCCGCAGTCGTTTCGCTGGAAAACACTGTATATACCTTAAAGCGCGGCTTCCGTAAAGCGGGGAGGAGATTTTTCCCGGGATCGGGGAGGAGGGGGCGTGCACGCACTGCTAGTGGTCATGGTCGGGACGGACAGCCAGGTATTGGCATACCGCCTCCCGCCATGACTCCATCTGGTCATGGTAACGCTCAAACGGCGATTCCTGTTTGCACACCGTGCAAACCACCCGGGCGTTACTTCATTGGCCCTGGATGTGGCTTTCGCCGTCGCAGAAGCAACAGTTGAGCCGCAGTTCCGGCAGGTTGGCGGTGATTTTTTTTATGAATGGCATGGTTTGGTTCATCCCGTGGTCCTTGCGCCTTGATCTGTCAAGAGAGGTGGTGGGCCGGCACCAACTTTGACTAGGGTAACGGAGTGCCTTGCAGGGCAAGAATGGCGTTGGCCGCCATGGCGAGGATGTTGGAGGGGGCCACCCCCATTGCCAGGATAAGCAGCATGAGGACAACACTCACCAGCCTGGTCATACCGTCCATCACCACCTTTGGCCGCGCCTCGGGGTCGGTACAGTAGGCAACGCGCACTACGGAGAGATAGTAATAGATGGAGATGGCGGTATTGATTGCCGCCAGGATGACCAGGGTGAGGTAGCCGTGCGAGAGGGTCTGGGCGAGCAGCATGAACTTGCCCATGAAACCGACAAAGGGCGGGATGCCGCCCAGACCGAACATGCCCACCGCCATGGTCAGGGCCAGGAGCGGGGCGCGTTGGTGCAGCCCGGTGAGATCCTCGATCTTGAGGTTTTCGCCCTGGGTTGAAACCTTGCAGATCACCAGGAAACAGGCCAGACTCATGACCAGGTATCCCAGGATGTAATAGATGGCAAGAACATAGCCGGCGTCCTTGAAGGTGAGCAGACCGAGCAGCAGATAGCCGGCATGAGCGATGCCGGAATAGCCGAGCATGCGCTTGATGTCTTTCTGCACCAAGGCCAGCAGGTTGCCGTAGAACATGGAACCAACCGCCAGCACGGTGAGCAGCATGGGCATGGTCTGGTCGGTGGGCAGCACCAGGGTGACGAAACGGATCAGCAGGGCCACGGCGCCGAGCTTGGGCACGGTGGCAATGAAGGCGGTAGTCTCGTTGGAGGCGCCCTGGTAAACGTCCGGCACCCAGAAGTGCAGAGGAAAGACGCCCAGTTTGTAGAAGAAGCCGGCCATGACCATGACGATGCCGACCAGCACGGCTGGTTGATCCGCCATGCCGCGCAGATGCGGCAGCAGGGTGGCCAGGTAGGTGGTGCCGGTGAGGCCGAAGAGGTAGCTCATGCCAAAGAGCATGATAGCGGTGGCCACCACCCCGAAGAGGATGTATTTGACCGCCGCCTCCATCTGCGTACGTTCGCCGGTTGCCTCGTCACGCATGGGCACCAGCAGGTAAAGGGAGAAGGAGGAGAGTTCCAGGGCCACCAGCAGGGAAAGCAGTTCAACGCTGGAGACCAGCATGACCAGACCAAGGACCGAGAGCAGCATGAAGAGGTAGTATTCAGGCCGCACCGCGTCGCGCACCCCCTTCAGTGAGCGGCCGATGAGCAGCACAACGAGAAAGCCCACGGCAATGATGAGCTTGAAGAACTGTGAGAACAGGTCCACCCGGTAAGCGCGAAAGAATAGTACTCCTTGCTGGTCAAGGCAGACGAGGCAGAGACCAAGGTTGATGACGCCGATGGCAATGGCCACGGCTCTGGACTGATTGCCTCGCGATTCGCCCAGGGTCAAAAGAAAGAGCACCAGGCTGCCCAGGAGGAGGAATAGCTCGGGAGCGAACAACTCAAGTTTCATCGTCTTCCTTCCGTATCCAAAGAGACCACGTTCATAAAAAGACGCCGGCAGCGGCGGCTTGCTTGTGTTTAATAAGCGCTAGGGCAGCAGAGTGCCAACTGTCATGACTTGCGGGGTGACTTGATGGACCTGCGCCAGCAGGTGCGCCACGCTGGTGTGCATAACACTTAAAAACGGCTCGGGCCGCAGGCCAATCCAGAAGACAAAGACCAGAAGCGGCGCCAGGGTAACGATCTCGCGCAGGCTGAGGTCGGATAATATTTCCGGATGCGGGTTGGGTTTTGACCCCCAAATCATGCGCTGCAGCATGCGCAGCATATAGGCGGCGGCCAGCACGGCGCCAGGGATGGCGCAACCCGCCACGATCTTGGACTTGGTAAAGGCGCCCACCAGGATAAGGAATTCGCCGATAAAGCTGTTGGTGCCCGGGAAGGCCAACGACGACAGGGAGAAGAAGGCCAGGAAGGTGACGTAGATCGGCATGAACTTGCCCAGTCCGGACGCGCTGTCCAGTTCGCGGCTGTGGGTACGTTCGTAGATCATGCCCACGCAGAGAAACAGGGCGCCGGTGGTGACGCCGTGGTTGATCATCTGCAAGAGCGCCCCCTCCACGCCCTGGGTGTTGAGCACAAAGATCCCCAGGGTGACGAAACCCATGTGGCCGACCGAGGAGTAGGCGATAAGCTTCTTCATATCGCTCTGGGCCAGGGCGGTGAAACCGCCGTAAAGGATGCCGGCCACGGAGAGCGCCAGAATATAGGGCGTGAAGGTCAGGGTCGCCGCCGGGGTGATGGGCAGGCAGAAGCGCAGGAAACCGTAGGTGCCCATCTTCAGGAGCACCGAGGCGAGGATCACCGAGCCGGCGGTGGGCGCCTCGACGTGGGCGGCCGGCAACCAGGTGTGGAAAGGGAACATCGGCACCTTGATGGCAAAGGCCAGGAAAAAGGCGAGGAAGACCACGGTCTGAAAGAGCGTCGAATACTCCTGGCCCATCATCATGGGGATGAACCAGGTGCCGTTGTGCAGGTAGAGGGCGATGATGGCCACTAGCAGCAGCACGGAACCGGCCAGGGTGTAAAGGAAAAATTTGATCGAGGCATATACCTTGCGTGGCCCGCCCCAGATGGCGATCAAGAGGTACATGGGGATGAGCATGGCCTCCCAGAGCATGTAGAAGAGCACGAAGTCCAGGGCCATGAAGACCCCGAGCATGGCGGCCTCCATGATCAGCAGGCAAATCATGAACTCCCGTACCCGGGTCTTGATGTAGTTCCAAGAGGCCAGCACGCAGAGCGGCAGGAGCAAGGTGGTCAGCAGTATGAGCAGCAGGCTGATGCCGTCGATACCCAGGGTGTAGTTGATGTTCAGGGCCGGAATCCAGGCAAGGTGTTCAGCGAACTGGTACTTGGCCGTCGTGGCGTCGAACCCCCAGTACAGGGGCAGGGAGAGGGCTGCGGTGATCGTGGTGATCAACAGGGTCCAGAAACGGGCAAAGGACGCCGACGAGGTCGTGAGCAGCACGAGGGCCCCGAGCAGAGGGACCACGAGCAGGGCGCTCAGGGTTCGGAAGCCTTCATTCAGAATAAGAAAGTCCATGTCAGATGCCTTTTTCTTCTCAGGTTAGGCCAGGACGTAGGCGGCCAGAAACAGCGCCAGCAAAGTAACAGCGTAAAAGATGGTGTACTGCAACTGGCCGCTCTGCAACCTTTTCAGAACAGTGCCCAGTCCGCGCACTCCACTGGCGGTGCCGTCCACCACGCCGTCGATACCGTGCCAGTCGAACCAACTGGAGAAACGGGCCGTGGTCATGAGCGGGATTAGGCCCAGGAGCCGGTAAAATTCGCTCACCCCGGTGTCCACCCACTGGATGGGCCCCTTGGCCAGCCGCAGGAAGCCACGGCCGCCCATGCGGTAGAACCAGTCGAGGTCGATGGAAATGGTGGGCTCCGGCGCCAGCTTTTTGATGAGCAGGAAGAAGCCAACGGCGGTGAACAGCAGGATCTGCAGTGATTCCGACAAGTGGTAGGAGCTGTAGACCACCTTGCTGTAAGCAACCGCAGCCTCCTGATGGGGCAACATGTTGTAGAGATACGGGGTGTACGAGCCGATGAAGATGCACAGCAC
Organism: Desulfocapsa sp.; assembly: GCA_020717925.1. GTDB lineage: Bacteria > Desulfobacterota > Desulfobulbia > Desulfobulbales > CG2-30-60-27 > CG2-30-60-27. Next base: position 10,786 of record DYDL01000053.1, on the reverse strand, counting down.
GGAGGCGATCAGCATGGCCACCTGCATATTCCAGGGCGGATCAGCGGCCTTGTCCCAAGTCTCCTGGCTGCAGTGGTTTTTGCCGAACCAGATGAAATAGGGAACCTTGAGCCCGGTGTGCAGGAAGGTACCGGCCGAGGCCAGGGTAAGCAGGAAACCGGCCCAGTAGTTGTGCTCCTCAAAACCCGCCGCCACGATCATCGATTTGGACACAAAGCCCGAGAAGAGGGGAAAGGCGGAGATCGACAGCCCGCCGATCAGGGTAAAGACAAAGGCCATGGGCATCTTCTTGTAAAGGCCGCCCAACTCGGAAAACTTGGACTTGCCGGTCATGTACAGCACCGAGCCGGTACCCATGAACAACAGCCCCTTGTAGAGGATGTGGGCAAAGGCGTGGGCGCAGGCGCCGTTGATGGCGAGCGGCGTGCCGATGCCAACCCCGGCCACCATGTAGCCGACCTGGCTGATGATGTGATAGGCCAAGAGGCGGCGGGCGTCATTTTCCAACACCGCGTAGACCACACCGTAAAGGGCCATGCAGACGCCAAGTGGCACCAGGATCTCCATGCCGGCAAAACCGCGGGCCAGGGCGTAGACCGCGGTCTTGGTGGTGAAGGCGCACATAAAGACCGCGCCCGTAACCGTGGCCTCGCCGTAGGCGTCGGGCAGCCAGGCGTGAAAAGGCGGCACTGCGGCGTTCAGGATGAAGCCGATCATGATGAGCCAGGTATAGAGCTGCGGGGTATGCACGCCGATGGGCCCGAAGGAGAGGTCGCCGCCCGTGGCCTGAAAGCGCAGGACGATGCCGGCCAGCAGGATGAGGCCGCCGGCGGTGTGTACCAGCAGGTATCGGTAGCCGGCAAAGAGCGATTCCTTACGGCCCCGGAACCAGACGAGGAAGACCGAGGAGAAGGCCATAATCTCCCAGAAAAGGAAGAGCACCAGGTAGTCGCCGCAGAAGATGACGCCAAGCGAGCCGGCCACATAGGTCCAGGCGACCATGTGTTCCCAGTCGTTCTTGACGTGCATGCCGTAGATCGTGCCGATGGCGCACATCAGCGTCATGATGTAGGCAAAGATCTTGGCCAGCGCGTCCACCCGGCCGAAAGTCAGGGTCCAGTCCAGGAAGGAGACCACGCCGAAGGTGCCGTTCGTCATGTGCAGAACACTGGCAAAGGCCAACACCGGCACGAGGAGCAGGTAGGCTTTCTTCAGCACCCGCGGCACCAGGGGCATAAGCAGGGCGCCGAAGAGCAGGACCAGGGTGGGATGCACCCAGAGATTATTTATCATAGTAGTCCTCGCGGGTCATGATCCCCAGATGGCCGAACCATTTGGAAATAATGATGATCAGCACGCAGGCGACGAAGCCGAACAGGGCCCAGAACAACGGCCAGTGCTCGGGGGCGGTGTGGGCGTGGTGCTTGTCGACGAGAGCGATATCCCAGGCCACCAGCAGGGCCAGGCCGACATAGCACAGCCGGATAACCCCTTTTAGCCGGTCGCGCAGAAAATCGATAAATCTAACGAGCATGACTGCCTCCCCCGGTGTCCTTAACCGGTCACCGTTCGGACGAAATGCATGAAGAAATCAGGGTAAATACCGACGACGAGCGAGATGATCGCCGCCAGCATGATCGGGATGACCATGCTCAACGGCGCCTCTTTTATGCCCGCATAGGGTTCGCCTGCCGGCGGCTTGCCGAAAAAGGCCTTGAAGGAGACCGGCGCGAAGTAAGCGACGTTCAACAGGGTCGAGGTCAGCAGCACCAGGATAATGCCTATCTGGTTGGCGTCCAGCGCTCCTATCAGCAAGTACCATTTGGTGATAAAGCCACCCACCGGCGGGGCGCCGATCATGGAGAGCGAGGCGAGGGCAAAGGCGCCAAAGGTGAAGGGCATGGCGCGCCCCAGGCCGCTCATGTCGGAGATGTTCTTTTTGTGGGTGGCCACGTAGATGGCGCCGGCGCAGAAGAAGAGGGTGATTTTGGCAAAGGCGTGGTTGGCGATGTGGACGATGCCGCCCTGGATACCGGGAACGGTAAGCAACGCCGCGCCCAGGATGATGTAGGAGAGCTGGCTGACCGTGGAATAAGCGAGCCGGGCCTTGAGGTTGTCCTTGGTGAGCGCGATTATCGAGGCCACCAGGATGGTGAAGGAGACGAAGTAGGCGGTTGGGATGCCCAGGTTCAGGGCGCTCATGGTGTCGGTGCCGAAGACGTAGAGCATGACCCGGGTGGTGGAGAAGACGCCGACCTTGACCACGGCCACGGCATGCAGCAGGGCCGAGACCGGCGTGGGCGCCACCATGGCGCCGGGCAGCCAGTGGTGCATCGGCATGACGCCGTTCTTGGCAAAGCCGATCAGGCAGAAGATGTAGAGCATGACCACCAGGCTGCTGTTGATATCGCCGCTAAAAATGCCATCCCTGATGTTCGGGGCGAAGTCGAGGGTGCCGGTGAGCACATAGATGAGGATCATGGCCGGCAGCAGCAAACCTTTGGCCGTGGTGGTCAGGTAGATGATGTATTTCTTGGCGCCCTCGTAGCCCTCCTCGTCCTGGTGGTGGGCAACCAGCGGGTAGGTGACGATGGAGACGATCTCGTAGAAGAGGTACAGGGTGAAGAGATTGTCGGCGAATGCCACGCCCATGGCGCCGAACAGGGCCAGGGCAAAGCAGGCGTTGAAACGGGTCTGGGCGTGTTCCTTCAGACCCCGCATGTAGCCCATGGAATAGAAAACCGCGAGCATCCAGAGAAAGGAGGCGATAAGCGCGAAGACCATGGAAAAGGCGTCGGCCCGGAGGGTGATGGAAAGCCCGGGCAGCAAGGTAAACAGGGTGTAATGCAGGGTGTCGCCATGCCATACGGTGCGGGCCATGGAGGCCACCAGCAGGAACATGGCGACCGAGGAGAGAAACGACCAGGTCTCGCGCAGGTTTGGCTTGTTTTTGGTCAGCATGACCAGAACAGAGCCGACCACGGGCGCCAGCAGGGCGAACAGTAGTTGCGGGGATTCAATGATCATTCTTTAAGTATCCTTCTCTTTACCCGTGCAGGTCGGTGACGTCTTCCGTGTCAATCGACCTGTAATTCCGGTAGACCGCAAGCACGATGGAGAGGGCGATGGCGGCCTCGGCCGCGGCGATGCCCATGATGAACAGGGTGAAGATCTGCCCCACGGTGGGGTCGGCGGCCAGGAAGCGGTTAAAGGCCATGAAGTTGACCGAGGCGCCGGCCAGCATCAGCTCCGCCGAGATCAGCATGCCGATCAGCGTGCGTTGCGCAAACATGCCGTAAAGGCCGATTGCTAACAAAAAGGCGCCTAGCACCAGATAGGTGGTCAGGATGGTATGCAGGGTAAGGAGTGTCATATTTTCTCCCGACCGGCCCGGGCCAGAACCAGCGAGCCGATGATGGCGACCAGCAGAACAATGGAGATCAGCTCAAAGACCATGCTGTAGGTGGTGAGCAGCGATTTGCCGATTGCTGCCATGCCGCTGTCCGTGGGCGGCCCCATGTGGCGCTTCCAGGCGGTGGACGCGCCAAGGAAGGCCAGCCCGGCAAAAACCGCGCCGCTGGTGAGAAAGCCCAGGCCGCCCATCAGGGGATTGCGGCCGCGGGCTGGCTGCTTGTCCGGGTTGGGGTCGGCCAGCATGACCGCGAAGGCGATGACCACGCCCACCGCGCCCACATAGATCAAGAGCTGCATGAGCGCTACAAAGGGGCTGTTCAGGAAGTAGTAGATACCGGCCACGCCGATCAGGCAGAGCAAGAGCCCGGCCACGCTGCGGATGAGGCGACCGGCGGTGACCGCGACCAGCGCCCCGCTGCCGGTGATGCCAAGCAGGACCAGAAAAATCAGACCAGTCAGACCCTCTTGCGAAAACAGGCTTGTCATCAGCGTTGTTCCCTCAAACGTTGCAGAAGGTCGATGGTGTAGTCTTCCTTCCGGGTGCTTGCCAGGTTGTATTCCCTGGAAAATTGAATGGCGCCGGGCTTGCAGGACTCGACACAGGAGCCGCAGAGGCTGCAGGTGGTGAAGTTCAGCACGTACTTGCTCAGCACCTTCTTCTTTTCGCCCTCCAGCTTGTCGCCGGCCACCGTGATGCAGCCCGATGGGCAGGCGCGCTGGCACATGCCGCAGACGATGCATTTGGGCTCGCCGCTCTCCGGATCCTTGACCAGTTCGATGTGGCCCCGGTAGCGCTCCGGCATCTTCAGGGTCGCATGCGGATACTGCACAGTCACCACCGGTTTGAACATGTACCTGAAGGTGATGCCCATGCCGCTGGCCAGGCTTTTGGCGCCGGAGAAGATTTCTGCGAAATAACCGCTCATGGCTCTTCGTCGTCCTTAAGGAAAGATCATGGGCCAGATCTTAATCATGGCGCCGGTGAGGATCAGGTTGAAGAGGGCAAAAGGAATCAGCACCTTCCACGACAGGTTCAACAGGCCGTAGATCGTGGTGCGCGGAAAGGTCCAGCGGATGAGAATCACCGTGAAGATCAGGATGTAGAGCTTGATAAGGAACCAGTGCACCCCGGGCCACAGGCCGAAGGGGCACTGCCAGCCGCCCAGGAAGAGGATGGTGGCGAGCGAGCAGCCGATAACGATGTTGGCATACTCGCCCATGAAGAAGATGCCGAAGCCCATGCCGGAGTATTCGGTGTGATAGCCGGCCACCAGTTCGCTTTCCGCCTCGCCCAGGTCAAAGGGCGCCCGGTTGGTCTCGGCCAGCGAGCAGGTGAAGAAGATGAGGAAGGAGATCAGCATGAGCGGGTTGGCGGACCAGCGGAAGATGTACCAGTTGAAGATACCGCCACCCTGCTGGCGCACGATCTCATTCAGGTTCAGGGTATGGGTGATCATGACCATGGTGATCACCGTGATCAGCATGGGGATCTCGTAGGCGACGTTCTGCGACACGCCACGGGCCGCGGCGATCACCGCGTACTTGTTGTTGGAGCCCCAGCCGCCCAGCAGGATGCCCAGGACGTTGATCGAAGCAAAGGCGAAGATCATCAGCAGGCCGAGGTTGATGTCGCGGGCCACCAGGGTCTCGGAAAAGGGGATGGTGACAAAACTCATGACCGCCGGAATGAGCAAAAGCGGCGGCGCCAGGCGGAAGAGGATGGGATCGATGTTGTCCGGGATGAGAACCTGCTTGGTCATAAGCTTGATGCCGTCAACCAGGGGCTGGAGCAGCCCGAAGGGCCCCACCTCCTTGGGTCCGATGCGGCGCTGCACATGGCCGGCCACCTTGCGCTCCAGCCAGACGAGATAGGCGGCGTTCAAGGCGGCGAAGGCAATGATGCCAACTAGAAAGGCCAGGAGGCGGATGGGCTCGCTATGCAGATTCATGGCAATGGCTCCTTTACCTGTCGATCTCGGGAATGACCAGATCCAGGCTGCCCATAAGGGCCAGGGCATCCGGCAGCAGCATGCCGCGGCTGGCCTCGCCGAAGAGGCTCAGGTTGGAATAGGAGGGCGAGCGCAGCTTCAGGCGGTAGGGGGTGGTGGTGCCGTCGCTTACCAGCCGCACGCCAAAGGAACCGCGGGCCGCCTCGACCGCGGCGTAGTAATCACCCTTGGCGGGCTTGATGATCTTGGGCGCCTTTTCGGCCATCACCGGGCCGTCGGGCAGTTTGGCGCAGGCCTGTTCGATGATCCGCATCGACTGCTCGATCTCGTCCAGCCGTACCATGTAGCGGGCCATGCAGTCGCCTTCCGGGTAAGTCGGAATGTCGAAGTCCAGTTCCGGATAGACCGAGTAGGGCTCGGCCCGGCGGACGTCGTAGCCCACGCCGGCGCCGCGCAGCACCGGGCCGGTGGCCCCGTATTTGCGGCACATCTCGGCGGGCACAAAGCCGATGTCCTTCAGACGTTTGATGAGGATGATGTTCTTGGTCACCAGGTTGTGGTACATGGGCATGCGCTCACGCAGCCGCTTGATGAAGGCGAGGGTTCCGGTGATGAAGTCGGGCTCGATGTCGTTGTAGACGCCGCCAAAGCGGAAGTAGCAGTAAGTGAGCCGCGAGCCGGTCACCGCCTGCAGCAGGTCGAGGATGATCTCGCGGTCGTCAAAGGCGTAGAGCAGCGGAGTGAAACCGCCCAGATCGAGGATAAAGGCGCCGAACCAGACGAGGTGAGAAGAGATGCGGTTCAACTCCACGGTGATCACCCGGATGTACTCGGCCCGCTCCGGCACCGCGATACCGGCGGCCCGCTCCACGGCCAGCACGTAACCGTGGTTGTACGACAGGGCCGACAGGTAGTCCAGCCGGCCGGTGTTGGGCATGAACTGAGCCCAGGTGCGGTTTTCGCCCATCTTCTCGTGCATGCGGTGGATGTAGCCCAGCACCGGCTCGGCGTGGCGGATGTACTCGCCGTCCATGGTGAGCTTGACCCTGAGCACTCCGTGCGTGGCAGGGTGCTGCGGCCCCAGGTTGAGGACGAAGGTTTCCTTGCAGTCGCTACTCGCCAAGACGCTCATGGGGTGTAATCCTTCCGCAGGGGGTGAAAATCGGCATCCTCGGGCAGGAGCAACGGCGAGAGGTCAGGGTGGCGCAGGAAGACGATGCCGAAGAAGTCGTGGGTTTCGCGCTCATGCCAGAGGGCGCCCGGATAAATTGCGGAAACCGTGGGCAGTTCGGGGGTGGCGCGAGAGACCCGGGCGCGGATCACGACGCGGCCTGGTGTGGTGCTATGGTTGTAGTCGTAGACCACCTCCATCTGCCCGTCGGCCAGCCAGTCGACGCCGGTGATGGCCTCAAGGAAAAATCCTTCCAGATTGAGAATCTCGGCGGCCGCCTCCACCGCGTCCGGCGCTACCGTCACGTCGAAGTGAAAGCCACGGGCCGCGAAATCGGTAACCACGGCCTCGTTAACGGCCAGCGCGGCCAGGGCGCTCTTCAGTGCAAGGGAAATCATGGTCAGCCAGCCTCCACCCGGGGCCATCGCCGCGAACCGGTTATTTTTTCTTCCAGTTCCAGGATGCCCTCAATGAGCGCCTCCGGTCGCGGCGGGCAGCCCGGGATGTAGACGTCTACTGGGAAGAGCTTGTCCGCTCCCTCGATAATGCCGTATTGCCCCTCGAAGACGAAGGGGCCGCCGGAGATGGCGCAGTTGCCCATGGCGATCACCCACTTCGGCTCGGGCATCTGGTCGTAGAGGGTCTGGACGGCCGGGGCCATCTTCTTGCTGATGGTGCCGGCAACGATCATGACATCACACTGCCTGGGCGAAGGCCGAAAGACCTCGGCTCCGAAACGGGCCAGATCGAAGCGGGAAGCACCGGTGGCCATCATCTCGATGGCGCAGCACGCCAGGCCGAAGGTCATGGGCCACAGGGAGTTAGCCCTGCCCAGGCCCAACAGCTTGTCCAACGGGGCAAACTGGACTATCGCGTCTTGTAGATTTTCCTTTCCCACCGGAATACTCCCTTTTGCCAGGCGTAGGCCACCGCCAGTGACAGGATGCCGACAAAGATCAAGAGTTCGACAAAATCCCGCAGCACAAAACCCTGGTTATAGGTCATGGCCACGGGGAAGAGAAAGAGCACGTCCACGTCAAAGGCGAGAAAGATGAGGGCATAGAGATAGTAGACGATGCCGAAACGGATCCAGGCGTCGCCGATGGGCACCATGCCGCATTCGATGGCCTGGGAGGTCTTGTTGATATAGTTACGGGTTTTACGGGGAGCTAGAAAGAAGGCGAGGATGAAGGGGCCAGCGGCGAATCCAAGGCCGCCAAGAAAAAAGGCCGCAACATAGAGAAGATCCATTACCGATTGTTGTGCCACGGGTAGGTGCTCCTTACGGTTATGTCGTGCCGAGCGATCCTGAATAATTTAAGTCGGTGCTGAATAACGCATTCCAAGGCTGATGTCAAGCAGTAATGAATGGGCATTCATTCTTTTGCTGGCCTAGGTGGGTAAGGGTATATGGCAGGTCAGGGCTTTGCCTGATGTGCCGTGGTTTTGTCCTTTGCCGAGAGAATTTCCAGGAGCCGCTGGTGGATGTTGTCAAATCCTCCGTTTGACAGGATAACAACCACGTCGCCGGTCGTGACCAGATCCGTTAGGTGGGCCAGGATGGCGTTGGTGTCGCCCCCGTAATGGGCCGCGACCCCGCGCTGGCAGAGGTCGGCCACCAGTTGCCGGGCCGAGAAGCGTTCCGCCTCGGGCACGGCGGTCAGGGGTTCTGGTTCGCGGATGATCACTAAGTCGGCCGGATCAAAGGCCGAGACATAGGCCTGCTGGAACACCCGGCGCCGGGTGGAGTTAGTGCGCGGGTCAAAGACCACGATGAGGCGGTGGCCGGCGTATTTGCCGCGCAAAGCGGCGAGGGTCTCGGCCACCGCCGTCGGGTGGTGGGCGAAATCATCGATGACCGTGACCCCGGCCTTCACGCCGCGCACCTCCTGGCGGCGTTTGACCCCCTGAAAACGGGCGAGTTCCGTGGCCATGGTCTGGCGATCCACCCCCAACCGGTCCAGGACCGCCAGGGTGGCCAGGACGTTTAGGCCATTGTGCCGGCCGGGCAGGGGGCTGCTGAAGCGGCCGAATTCCTGGCCGTTTTTCAGCACAATGAAGGAGGTGGCGGTCGCACCATTATTCAGCGCGGTCAAGGTCCAGTCAAGTCCTGGCCCCTCGCCGTAGCCCACCACCGGGCAGATGGCCTCTTGCACCAGTTCGCGGACCACCGGGTCGTCGAGGCAGGCGACCAGACAGCCGGCAGGGGGCATGATACGCAACAGTTTCCGGAAGGAGTGGATTACCGCGTCGAGGTCAGCGTAGATATCGGCGTGGTCGAACTCGATACTGGTGATCACCGCGATCTCGGGGCGATAATGGAGAAACTTCGGCCCCTTGTCGAAAAAGGCGGTGTCGTATTCGTCGCCCTCTACCACGAATTCCTGGCCCGCGCCGTGGCGGAAGTTGCGGGAAAAACCCTGGAGCAGGCCGCCGATAAGAAAACCCGGGTCGCGGCCGGCGCCATAAAGGATGGAGGCCAGCAGCGAGGCGGTAGTGGTCTTGCCGTGGGTGCCGGTCACCACCAGCGGGGTTTTGCCTTGCAGGAAGAAGTGGGCCAGGGCCTGGGGAAAGGAGAGAAAGGGCAGGCGCGCCGCGGCCAGGGCCTGGGCCTCGGGGTTGATGCGGGTGATGACGTTGCCCACCACCACCAGGTCGGGCGCGGGGACCAGGTTCTCGGCCCGGTAGCCCGTCATGATCGGAATGCCCAGCCCGGCCAGGAAGGTACTCATGGGCGGGTAAACCTGCTGATCCGAACCGGTTACCTGGAAGCCACCCTCTTTCAGCATGCCGGCCAGGGCGGCCATGCCGGTGCCGCAGATGCCCATGACATGGATATGGCGGGTTTTGGCCGGCGCCTGGTTGAGGGTGGGGTCAAGGAGGCTGGTTGCCGGTGATGGGGAAGAGGGAGTGGGCACCGGGAATCCTGTGGAGGGCAACGGGCTCAGGAGCGGACCGTGTGCTGGATGGCCCGGTAGATCAGGCTGAAGGTCTCGTCGAAGTTGGCCGGGGTGAGGCGGCCGACCTCGATGAACTTGATGACCACCTCTTTGGCCACCTTGAGGATGGCATCGTCGGTGACCGGCTTGCCCTCGTGGGTCTCGGCGCTATCCATGGTTTTTGGCTTGGTCATGATGAGAGGCGGCATGAGAAAAGCCTCTGCCGCGGGAAGAAGGCCAATTCTTGAGAGCGGACAGAGGCTTTTTTTTAAGAAAAACCGTTCAGGCCCTCCCTAAAGCTGAGTTGAGCAGCTTGCCTGCTCAAACGAAACTTATACCCTTGTGGTATAAAAAGCGGATTCGGATTCGGATTGGGAAATTCGAAAAGGCCGGCGAAAAGTTGGTGGAGGTAAGCGGGATCGAACCGCTGACCTCTTGAATGCCATTCAAGCGCTCTCCCAGCTGAGCTATACCCCCACACCATGGCCGTTCCGGGTTGCATCTACCCCGTGAATTTCGAACGGATTGAATACCATGGCCCTGTAAAGGGTGTCAAGGTTTTTCTCCCCGCGATTTCTTGATGCTTCATACTGTCGTTCCCCTCCTTGTTTTTCCATGAAAAAGGAAGTAAGATTTCCTTGTATTCAGACAATCAGGAGGCTACCGCATGCTGGCAAAACTTACCTCGAAAAACCAGATCACCATTCCCAAGGCGATTATGAAGCTTCTTCCGCAGGCTGACTATTTTGACGTTGAGCTGCGGGACGGCGTCGTCACCATGCGCCCGGCTCAGATCAGCACGAAGGGCACCGAGGCGATTCGCGCCAAACTGAGCCGGCTCGGGCTTACCGAGGAGTCGGTTGCCAAGGCGGTCCGCTGGGCGAGAAAAAATAAGTGAAGGTCGTCCTCGACACCAATGTCCTGCTGTCGGCCCTGCTTTTCGGGGGTGTCCCTGGCCGACTCATTGAGCTCTGGAAAAACGGGCGGATCACGCCCCTGGTGTCGGCACCGATCATAGCCGAGTATCTGCGGGTGCTTGCCTATCCAAAATTTAAACTTACCGAGGAGGAGATCAACCATCTCCTCCTCAATGAAATCCTGCCCTGGTTCGAAGCGGTCCAGGCGCCCGTAGGGGCGCGTTATATCGCGGCCGACCCCGGCGATGACAAGTTTGTCTGGTGCGCCCTGGCCGGCCGCGCCGAGATAATCGTTTCCGGCGACGACCACCTGCTCGCCTGCGCCGGCTGCCCGGTGCCGGTCCTCAACCCCGTCGCCTTCCTGCAAAGGCTGGGGCTGACAGGGTGAAGCAGTCA
>DYDL01000266.1 GCA_020717925.1 Desulfocapsa sp. | reverse complement strand
TGGCGGCGAACTCCTGGTTGACCCGCATGCTTTCCTTGCGGACCTTCAGGAGCCAAAAGGGGACGTTGCTGCTTTATTGACTTAACAAAAATTGCATGGTAATTTCACCATCATGCCACGAAAAGCCAGACTAGACATTCCAGGACTATTGCAGCATGTCATCGTGCGTGGGATTGAGAGGCAGAAAATCTTCCGTAACGATAGCGACTACCCCATGTTTGTTAAGCGCTTCTTTTCCCTGCTTGAGGAGACCGGCACTGACTGGGAGAAGCCAAGGGGACATTGTTTAATTGTTGAACATAGATTTGCTGTATGCTAGGGACGTGCAAGGGGACTCCGTCCCCTTTTAGTTACCGGCCCGAGGAGACACGCAATTAAGGAGCCTAAGACTCGCCACCCACCATTGCTAGGAGTTGTCCCACCGAGTTCTTCATCATTTCCGCCTGAGCGTTCAACTCTTCGGAGGCAGCGGCGGATTCTTCCGCCGCCGCCGCATTGCTCTGGGTCACGGCGTCTATCTCGTGGATGGCCTTGGTAACCTCGGAGATGGCATCGGCCTGCCGGCTTGCCGCCCCCGCCATCTCCGTGATGATAGTGCCGATGCGGGCCGTGGATTGCGAGGCAACGTTGAATGACTCACTGGTTTCACTGACCAGGGTATTGCCGGTGGTGATCTTCTGCACCGTGCCCTCAATAAGGTTCGAGGTATTCTTGGCGGCCTCCGCCGCCCGCATGGCCAGATTCCGAACCTCATCGGCAACCACCGCGAATCCAGCCCCGGCCTCGCCAGCCCTGGCCGCCTCAACGGCGGCGTTCAAGGCCAACAGGTTGGTCTGAAAGGCGATCTCGTCGATGGTTTTTACGATGTGCTGAGTTTCCGTGCTGGCGGCGGAAATCTCACGCATGGAGGCGGTGAGTTTTTTCATGGATTCATCCGCGCTTAAGATCACCTCGTTCGCCTCCTTCATAAGATTGTCTGCCTGACGAGCATTGTCGGCATCCTGTCTGATCATGCCTCCGACGACTTCCAGTGCGGCAGTAGTTTGTTCCACAGACGCAGCCTGTTGGGAAGCGCCTTCCGCCAGGGTCTGGCTGGAGGATGAAACCTCGCCCGCAGCCGCGGCCACCTGCTGGGCGCCATCTTGAAAGGACAGACTGACTTGCTTGAGGTTTGCGGAAATTCTCCGACCAAGGAAAAAGCTCAGAGTCCCGCCTGCCATAATGGCGATGCCACCCAAGGTCATGGCCAGAACCCCAAGGAAATTAGCCCTGGAGTTGGCGGCAACCGTACCAAGGCTTGCTTTATCCCTTGCCTGCGAGGCCATCTCTTCCAGCGCTGCCTCGGCCGCGCGGCCCGAGTCACGAAGTTTTGCGTCAAAATTGATCCGCTCCTCCTGGGGAGCCATTACCACTTCCTCAAATTGTTTCTGGTAGCTGGCTACCAAAGCACGGGTTTTTTGAACATCGTCCATGATCTTGGTTCTGTTGTACTGCTTGGCCAGGCTCTCCATGGTGTTCAACTCGTCCGTCATTTTGACATAACTGGAATTTTGCTCTTTCACCGCTTCCTGCGCTTTGGTTCCGGTACGGATTAAAAAATTTTTTTCAAAGCGCCGACATTTGTTGAGGTCGACCAGGGCAGCCTTCGATCTCCAGGCAATGGTCATTTCGGCCTCAAGAAGACCGGTGAATGACGAGGTGGCCGAAAAGAGGGCGAACTGGTAAAAACCCATGCCCACAATAGACAGGAACAGCACTACGGCGATGGCGGCCGCGATTTTTTTCCCAATGGTCATGTGTCCCATGCTTACGCTCTCCTTAACAATGAGGATCGGGAATCGGCCATTTCGGCAATCACCTGAAAAATTTACAGGGTTGGACTTCATTTATAATAATGTATCCGAAGAGACAACAATCGGCTTCCAAAAAATCATCAAGGAAGCTAGGGCCACTACAAGAATGACCTCGGCCCAACGCAACGTTTTCTTTTTAGGTTGCCTTTAGAATTCAGGACGTGCAAGGGGACGGGACGTGCAAGGGGACGGAGGTAGTTTAATAGTTTAACGGCTGAGAAGCTATTGAGAGAGTAGTCGCTGCTCGCTATCTTGCTATTATCCTCGCATTACAATCGTCTTCGGTACCGTGGAATATCCGTTAGAAAGTTGAGTTCAGACAAAACTTGCGATGCAAGCCGAGCCAGGTTATATTTTAATATAACGTTAGCTTGATGGAGATGCCTCATGTACATAACCAACCTACGTAAGGTCGGCGGCTCGATCATGCTGGCAGTACCGCCCGCCATCTTAGATCTTCTGCACTTGCGCGCCGGGGCAACGGTCGGTTTGGCCGTCGATAATGACCGCCTGGTGATCGAGCCAACGCCTCGTCCTCACTACAGCCTGGACGAGTTGCTGGCGCAATGCGACGCATCGGTCGAGTGTGGCACCGAAGACCGCGCCTGGTTGGATGGCAAGCCCGTTGGTAGCGAGTTGCTGTAATGAAGCGCGGCGATATTTACCTGGTGGCACTGGACCCCACCTCGGGCCATGAACAGCAAGGAAAGCGGCCAGTCCTGGTTGTGTCGCCGACCGCCTTCAACCGGCTGACGAAAACCCAGGTCGTGTTGCCGATTACCAGTGGGGGCAACTTCGCGCGTACGGCCGGCTTTGCCGTGTCTCTGCTGGGGGCCGGTACCAAAACAACCGGCGTTGTCCGGTGTGATCAGCCCCGCGTCCTTGATTTGGCTGCGCGCAACGCCCGCAGGTTGGAAACTGTGGCGCCAGCGATCATGGATGAAGTACTGGCGCGGCTCGTCCCGCTTTTCGAGTGATTACGACAACCGACTTATTCGACGTCAAACAGGTGCTGCAGGCCATCGAGAAGCTGGGACAGGAGCATCGTGGCGCTGAAAAATGATCACTACACCTACCGGGTAACCTGGTCGGAGGATGACCAGGAACATGTGGGGCTGTGTGCGGAGTTTGGGTTTCAGCCAGCAAATCGCAAGCCAACAGGAGGCGCTCTCGACCGCATCGAGATGCACTAATTGGTTATGATCCAATTTCCATTTTTTACCCGTCGCGGCAAGGAGAAGCCCGCCCAAGCGACAGCCACTTGTTCAGCCGAGGCGCGCGACCAACATCGCCTGGAGATCGCTCAGTTCAAGGAGGTGCTCGAGTCCTTTGGCGCCACCCGTATCGACGAGCGTTTAGCCATTCTCGCCGTCTTCCTGT
>DYDL01000052.1 GCA_020717925.1 Desulfocapsa sp. | reverse complement strand
CAGGTATCGGCTGAAATTGTCCGAATTTCTGGCCTGGAAACTGGTGCGGGACCGGTACCGACAATAAACCAAGAAACGAAGCGGCCAGCCGGAAGAAAGAAGAAACATCGTGTTAGAAGAAACCAAGAAACTTAAAGGATGGCAAAGGGGCTACCTCCGAAAAGGCTTGCCAGTTGCGTAACATCAAGAAAGCAGAGATGATTGCTGGGGGAAATTTGAACCACCGGGAAGGAACCTATTACGTCATGCGGCGTGGCAATGCCTTGTTCGGCGTCGAATGCAAACGTACCGACACCCCGCGCCTAACCTCATCTATTCGTATCGCCCTTGACGATTTGGGGTTGTCACGAGTGGCTGTTATTTATCCTGGCACGAAATGCTTCCCTCTCGCGGCAGGGGTAGAGGCCGTGTCCATGCAAAGGATTGCGCAAGAGAAGTCGCTGTTCGAGGAATAGGGACCATCAACGGAGGTGATTTGTTAACTTAAGAAGAGCAACTCAACCCCCAGCAATAATTCCAGCGCCACCACGGTGCCGTCCTTCTGAAGCCCTGCATGACGGGCGCGGGGCCATGAAGGCAATCAGGGTCCACATGTTGCTAAATAATTACGCTATGTAGCTAGAGGCTAAAAAATATTTCCTGACTAAATTAATTGGTGTAGATTACCAAAATAGAAGAGTGGATAAATCAGGGTGGTGTCCACTTACGATGACTGCACAGACACTAAAGAGGACTTTTCGTCAAATTTTTCAGGGGATGGCACAGCTTCGGCCACCAGGGTGCAAAGAAAAAATGATCATACACCAACCTTTGTGGAAAAGAATCCCAGTTGGCAGGCATACCGGCTTCTCGCCTTTGCTATTTTTCATGGTTTTCTGCGTTTTTTGCATTTTTTTTCGGAATAATTCCGCCGGAGCAGCTGTTATCGATACGTCAAAAGACAGCTTGGCGGTTCTGGGCGGGTATGGTCAGAGTTTTCCTGGCTGGGGCCGGACCACCCAGCGGGTCGAAACCATTGACCTTGTTCCGCGTTACAACCATCTCATCTTTGCCGACATCGGCTACGGCTGGTATCGCGGCTTTCATTCCATCCTGCTGGAGTTGCCGGTGCATTTTGTTGTCAGCCCTGATGTTTCCAGCATGATTGGGATGAACTTTTTGGCCTGTTATACCTTTACTGCCGGGCAAGAGATGCGCCCCTACCTGTTTGGCGGCGGTGGCCCGGTCTACAATTTTGCAGATATTCCCGGCACGAAAAGAGAGTGGAACGGCAATTATCAGTTCGGAATCGGGCTGGAATATGAGATCACAAAGAGCCACAGCCTTTTGTTTGAAGTTCGTTATCATCATATCTCCAATGGTGGCAGTGAGGAGCCCAATGAACCACTGAACTCCTGCAAACTGCTTTTCGGCGTCACATTTTAAGGAGACAGTAATGAAAATTTTGAGGATGATCGGGTTGCTGGCTATCAGCGTGGTGTTATGCTCGTGTGCCGGTAAGCAGCAAGCAACGGCGCCTGCACAACAGGAGTATGCCGGCGTCAGCCGCATTGAAGGGGTTTCTCTTGAAACGGTTGGGAAAGAACCCAAAATCGCTTCCGGTTATGAAAATATCTTGTTGACGCAGATTCAAATGAGCCCTCAGTTCGCCACGGATTATCCCGAGATGGCGAGCCAAATTCAAATCAGCATCCTTTCGCATTTAAAGGATAAAAAGGCGTACAGGCATGTTGCTGAGAGTGATTCACATGATCAGCAACATAATGGAAGCACCCTGTTCGTGGATATCAAGATCATCGATATGCGAATTGTAAGTACCGGAGCCCGGATCTGGGCAGGGGCCATGGCAGGATCCTCTTACATGGATGTCTATCTCAAGTTGACCGATGCTTCGAGCCAAAAGGTCATTCATGAAAAAATCATTGCTACCAACAACAACGCCTTCGCTTCTGCATGGGCATTGGGATCTGAAAAGTCTCTGCCGATGGATATGGGAAAAATTATCGGTGAGTATCTATATACGGTAGTGCCCGCCATTTAATTGAACTCCGGACACGGTAAAATATACGCAATGTCCAACCCCAAAACCGGTTAGTTTAGGGAAGTTAGGCACTGGATATCTAGGTAGCGAAGAACAAGTGGGAAAGAGCGAGGTAAGGAAAATTCCCTTGCAACCATACATGGAACTGCCTAATCACTCTTCAGACGAAGGAATAACCGATGGCCTTAAAATTGTCAGTTACGCGCTGAACAGTAAAGGCGAATATGAACTAACGCCTGATTTTGTTTGGCCGCCGGTGAATGTGGCCAACCATTTGGCCTGGCTTGAGATTGCAAAACAAATCACCCAATCCAGGGAAAAGGTGGCAGCCGGACGGGTAAGCTGTCTTCACTATTACATGATCGCCAACCAGATGGACATCGGCCTCTTGGCAAAGTACACCAGTCAGCCACGCTGGAAGGTTTTCCTGCATCTGGTTCCCTTTATCTTTAACAAACTGCCTGCCAGTACCCTGAAGAAATACGCCCAGTTGTACAAGATTGCCACCGACGACCTGATCCAGGGGCGACTTCGGCCTCCCATCTACAAGCCCGAATAATCTGGAGCACCGCCTTTTGCTGGATTTTCCTCACAAGCAATCCGCCCACTGCGAGAGCGGCGTGGCCGCCAATCTGCTGACCCATCGGGGTATCAACATTTCCGAGGCTATGGCCTTTGGCATCGGCGTCGGCCTTTTTTTCGGCTATTTTCCCTTTGTCAGGATCAATGGCATGCCCCTGGTCACCTATCGGGCCGCCGCAGGGCATATTCTCCGGCAGCTTATCGCCATCCCCGGAGTTCAAATGTATCAAAAAAAATTCCGTAACCAGGATGAAGCGATGGCGGAACTGGACAGGGCTCTGGCGGCCTCCATCCCGGTGGGATTGCAGACCGGGGTTTTCTGGCTGCCCTATTTCCCGAAGGCGCTGCGTTTTCACTTCAACGCCCACAACCTGGTCGTCTATGGCAAGGAGGGGAATGAGTACCTGATCAGCGACCCTGTTTTCCCCAAACCGGTCCGTTGTCAGGCCGATGATCTGGCGCGGGCCAGGTTTGCCTCCGGCGCCCTTGCTCCCAAGGGGAAAATGTATTATCTAACGCAGGTGCCAGAAAAGTTGGAGCGCAGGCCGCTTATCGCCCGGGGGGTTCGCTCTGTTAGCAAATCGATGTTGGCTAGCCCCTTTCCCCTGATCGGGGTCAGAGGGATCCGCTTTCTGGCCAAACGACTGGCAAAATGGCCACAGCGGTTGGGCCGGGAAAGGGCGGATCTGCATCTGGGACATGTCGTCCGCATGCAGGAGGAAATTGGCACCGGCGGCGGTGGTTTTCGCTTCATGTACGCGGCCTTTCTCCAGGAGAGTGCGGAGGTAATGCAGGAGCGCCGGCTCCATGATTGTGCCGCATCACTGACCGGGGCAGGTGATACATGGCGGGAATTTGCCGCCATGGCCGCTCGCATATGTAAGGACCGTGCCCTACCGGATGACAGCTATGCTTCCATGGCGGCGTGCATCAACAGAGGCGCCGCCATGGAAGAAAAGGTTTTCACGGAGCTGCAACAATGGGCGAAACAGCATCCATGAAACCTGGCAACGCCTCTCTGCCTGAAGCTGGGTTGCACTGTGCCCTGAGTGCCAGGGCATTGGTCAAGCGTTATAAAAACAGCGATCACCCGGCGCTGCATGATTTCAATCTCGATGTGCAGCCCGGGGAATTCTTCGGGCTGCTCGGCCCTAATGGTGCAGGCAAAACCACGGCCATCTCCATTCTCACCGGTCTGTTTCCGCCTGATAGCGGGGTGGTCCGGGTCATGGGCATGCTTTTTCGCGAAAAACAAAACGAAATCAAGCAGATTCTGGGCCTGGTACCACAGAACATCGGGCTCTACGACAAACTTACTGCCCAGGAAAATCTCGCCTTCTTTGGCAAGCTTTTCGGAATCAGCGGGAAGAGGCTGGCGGAGAGGATCCAGCAAAGCCTAGTGTTTGCAAGACTCACAGAGCATGCGCTGCAATCGGTGGCCACCTTTTCCACCGGCATGAAACGGCGTTTGAATCTGGCGGTGGGCCTGCTGAATGCTCCGCGGGTGCTTGTCCTTGATGAGCCATGCGTGGGTATCGACGCCCAGTCCAGACACCTGATCCATGCCCAATTGAAGAACCTCAACCAGAGAGGGACCACCATCCTCTACACCACCCATTACATTGAGGAGGCGCAGGAACTCTGCAGCCGGATCGGGATCATCGACAACGGCCGTATCGTGAAAGAGGGGACGCCCGCCGCCTTGCTCCAGCAAAGCGGGCTCGCCAACCTGGAAGAGCTGTTTCTCCATCTGACCGGCAAGGAACTGCGCGACTCATAATGGCTATTTCCGAATCATCTTTCCCCTTGCTCTCACTGGCATGTTGAAGATCTCTGCCACCATTGCCAAGGAACTCCTGCTACTGTTGCGGGACCGGACTGGTCTGCTTGTCCTGTTTCTCATGCCCGCGATTCTGGTGGTGGTGATTACCCTGGTGCAGGAAAATGTCATGGAACTCACCGGCCAGAACAAAACCCTCGTGCTGCTGCTCGACCAGGATCAAGGGGAGCTTGGCAGTTTACTGCGCAAGCAACTGGACGCAGGCAACCTGGAGCTTGTGGTGTGGGATGAGAAGCGGCATGATAGTGCAGACCTCCAGGCAGCAGTGGCGGGCGGCGAGTATCAGATCGGGATCGTGATTCCCAAGGGTGCCTCCTCCCGGTTCCTGGAGGAGACGGAGCGTCTTTTTCAACAAGACAACGGGACGGAAAAGCCAAAAAATATTGTCACTACTTCGCTGCGGCTTTTTGTTGATCCCGGCATCATGGCAGGCTTGCGCGCCGGCGTTACCGCGCAGTTGCAGATGTCCCTAACAACCATTGCCCTTGAAGCAAAGCTGGCGATGCTCAGCAGGACGCTCCAGGGAACGCTGGGCACTCTCGGTGTTCCCCTGGATCGTACCCCGCTGGATGGCGACAAACTTCCAGCCCTGTTCAGGCAGCCCATGCTTAACTTAACGGAAGACCCGGGCGCCTCCCGCGCGGCCGGCGGCCTGGCGCCCTATAATCCGGTGCAGCAAAACGTGCCGGCCTGGGCTTTGTTCGGGATGTTTTTTACCGCCATTCCTATTGCCGGATCAATCCTGCAGGAACGCAGGTCCGGCATCTCGATCCGCCTGGCAGCCCTTCCCGTCTCGTTGCTGGTGCTTTTTGCCGGGAAAGCAGTGGCCTATATTGGTGTCTGTCTCTGCCAGTTCCTGCTCATTGTTCTTATCGGCACCTTTCTCTTTCCTCATATCGGCCTGCCTTGCTTCACGATTTCCATGCATCTGACCGCGGTGCTGCTCACGGTTTTGCTCTCAAGCCTTGCTGCCTGCGGCTTTGGTATCTTCCTGGGTGTTGCCTGCAACTCTTATGAGCAGGCGTCCACCCTGGGAGCAACCACTGTTGTCGCTGCCGCCGCCCTAGGGGGCGTGATGGTGCCGGTCTATGCCATGCCCCATGCGATGCAGCGCCTCAGCATCATATCGCCGCTCAACTGGGGCCTTACCGCCTTTCAGGATCTGCTGTTACGAGGGTATGCCTTGCCGGCCATCCTCGATAACCTGGGCCGACTATTGCTGTTTTTCGCATTAACCGTTTTGTTATCCTGGAAGATTAGCAGGTTACGACAATAACCCCATTTATTTTTTCATGTTATTTTAACCAATTATAGAGAACATTGTTATATCATGGATCATTTACAACAAGAACTGCTCAAACTGATCTGTGCTACCTGTAATCTGCACGACGTTGATCAGGGCAGCATTGGACCTGACGATCCTTTAATTGGTCCAGATTCCCCATTGGGAACCGACTCCCTGGATGCCCTTGAGATTGCAGTAACCGTACAGAAGGAATATGGGGTAAGAATGGACTCGGAGAATACCAGCCGGGTTGTTTTGCAGTCACTGGCGCATCTTGCCAACTATATTAAAAAGAACAGGTAGATGAACATTTTCCTTATTAATCCCCCGAATTGCGGACGCAGTATTCCGGAAGAGCGTTATGGAATAACTTCGCTCAAGCAGATTTTTCGCGGCGAACCTCTCGCTCTGGAAGAGCTGGCAGGGAATCTATTGGAACATAATGTGCGTATCCTGGACCTGAAGGCCGACCCCGATGGCCTGGACCGGGAGCTGCGCGAATTTCCGCCAGACGTGGTCGGGATTACCGGTGTGACTTGCGAGGCGAATACCGTGCTGCAACTCGCGGTTAAGGTCAAGGAAGCCTGTCGGGCAATTGTGGTGATCGGCGGCATCCATGCCAGCAATGATCCTGGGTTTTTCAATCATGCTGCTGTTGATTATATCGTGGTTGGTATCGGCAAAAAGGCTTTTGCCGATCTTGTTTGCGCCCTGGAGAGTGACACTGATGCCAGTGCTCTGCCCGGGGTGATGCGAACCAGGCCGGGCAGAGCACTGGAACGACCGCCACTGCGTAACACTGTCGCGGACCTGGTCGTGGAACACTCCCCCAATTATGAACTGGTAAGCCGCTACCGTTCCCACTATATTCTAGAAAAGCTGGGCATTACCATGGGCTTTGTTGCTTCGGCTTTCGGCTGCCCGCATCGGTGTTTGTTTTGCTCCATTCAAGGCCAGACCGGCGGCGGCTACCTGACAAAACCTATTGAGACGGTCGTGCGGGATATCGGCTTGTTGGTCGATATCCCGGTCATCAGGCTGGTGGATGCCAACACCTTTGGCGATGTCAAACGGGCAACCGCTTTGGGGCGCGCCTTGTTCGAGTCGGGATTAAAAAGGCAGTACCTGGCTGATATCCGCTCCGATACGGTTGTCCGGCACCCGGAAATGTTGCGGCAATGGCAAGAGGCTGGACTGCGGGCAGTGATCATCGGCTTTGAAGAGATTGATGATGCCAGCCTGTTGGCCATGAATAAGGCCAACAAGGCCAGCATGAATGCAGAGGCCATCGCCATCCTCAATGATCTGGGCATTACCATTGTGGGCGACTTTATCATCTCTCCCGACTATGACGAGGATGACTTCGACCGCCTGGGTACCTATCTGGATACAAGGCGGATCGATCTGCCGATGATCACCGTCATGACCCCACTGCCAGGGACCGCCCTGTACCTGCAAGAGCACCACCGGATCATCAACCATAACCTTGATTATTATACCTTGACCAATGCCGTCACCACAACCAAGCTTGCCGAAGAACGGTTCTATAGCCGTTATGCAGCGCTCCTTGCCAACAGCCATCAAAATGCCAGGTTATAGACTATGAATGTTTTTATCACCGCCGCCTCGGCCTTTCTTCCCGGGCAACCGGTGCGCAATGATGATCTGGAAAGGTACCTGGGAAACGTGGACCGTATTGCCGCCAAGACCAGGCAGATGGTGCTTGCCAACAACGGCATCGAGACCAGGCACTATGCCATTGATCCGGAAACGGGAACCACAACGCACAGCAACGCAGAGTTGGCGGCTGAGGCTGTACGGCTTTTGTCAGCCAGCAGGGATCTTGCCAGCCAATTCCGCGGATGTCTCTGCTGCGGCACGTCATCGCCAGATCAGCTTATGCCAGGGCATGCCTCCATGGTGCATGGGGCGTCGGGACTGGGGCCATGCGAGGTCGTCAGTACCGCGGGGATCTGCCTGGCCGGCGTTACGGCCATGAAATACGGCGCCATGGCAGTGGCCCTTGGGTTGAGTGACATGGCGGTTACCACCGGTTCCGAACTGGCCTCCACCTTTATGCGCACGGCTTTTTTCCAGACAATGCAAGGCGCGATTGCCCAGCCGGAAAACCGAAAACATCATGCAGCCTTTTCCTTTGAGGCGGAATTTTTACGCTGGATGCTCTCCGATGGTGCTGGAGCGGTATTGATCGAAAAAAAACCAGCGCCAGACCACCACTCTTTAAGGATTGATTGGATAGAGATCATCTCGCATGCCCATTGTCTGGAGACCTGCATGTATGCTGGTGCCATGAAACAGCAAGACGGCAGCCTCAGGGGCTGGCGGGATTATGTTGTGGATGGCGCGGTTCCCAGACTCGATGTTTTTACGGTTAAACAGGATGCCAGGCTGCTGAATCTGGAGGTGATCCGGACGCTGGCCGGGAAAAGTTTGCCCGCGGTTGCGGCAAAACATGGTCTGAAATCCGCGGATATTGATTGGTTTCTACCGCATTATTCCTCGCAATATTTTCGGGAACCGCTGCTGCAACAACTGCAGGAACTAGGCTTTTCAATACCTGAGGATCGCTGGTTTACCAACCTGGCAAGCAAGGGCAACACAGGTTCCGCCTCTTTTTATATCATGCTGGAAGAGCTGTTTTCTTCTGGCAGGCTGCAAAAGGGAGAGAGGATACTGTGTTGTATTCCTGAAAGTGGCAGGTTCTCCGTTGGCTGGATATTGCTGACGGTTGTCTAGACCGAGCCGCTCTATTTGTTTTCTGGATTTTCCGTTGCCGCAGGAGAACCTTTGCTCAGTTGTGATTTTCCGCGGCATTGCGCCAGCAGGTGGGGTCCGAGGCCAGATAATCTCCGGTAAGCTGGTAGGCTGCCCCGCGGCAGCCGTAGCACTCTTCGGCTTTTTCACAGGTGCGGCACGCCCCTTTTATCATCTGCCGGTAATTTTTCAGGTTGTTGATCACTTCACTGTTTTTCAGAATATGGGCAAGTCGGTTGTTGCGGATATTATCCAGGGCAATGGTGACCCCGACACAGGGGGTGACATCTCCAGTGGCGGTGACCACACAGGAGACCTGGTGACGCATGCACTTATTACCCGCCAGTGGCGGCTGGGGCTCCCAGTGGCGGTCGAACTGTTCTCGATCCATGGCGGAAAGCCGGGTAAACAACTCCTTTAATTCGTTTGAATCAACGCTGAGCCATATATTTTTCAGAGCATTGGCCTGAGGGGTGATGACTTCAAAATAGGGCTCGATTTTTTCTTCCCGCAGCCACTGCCACATTGCCGGCAATTCTTCAATGTTTTGCCGGCAGATCACGGTGCTGATTGCCAGAAATCGATCTACTGCCGGGTATCCCGCCTCTTGCAAGGTAGCCAATGCCCTGTTGATTATCCGGAAGGCCCCTTTTTTTCCAGCCAGTTGGTCCTGGATCGCCTCATCTCGGGAATTCAATTTCAAGACCACCCGCACCTTTTCTTCGGCCAGTACGGCGGCAAGGGCTTTATCAACCCCGGAACCATTGGTGAACATCTCAATTTCAAGGCCCTCTTTGCCAAGGAATCTGAGCATTTCCACAAGATGGGGATAGATGCTCGGTTCACCGCCAAGGATGATAATTTTCCGTGCCCCAAGCTCTTTGGCCTGCAAGATAATATCTTTTATTTCCTCCCTTGAGAGTTCATTGGTGCATTTATTGCTGTCCGGAACATAACAGTAAGAGCAGTGGAAATTACAGATGCGACTGAATTCTATTTCCATGGAAAGCAGTCGGTCCGTGGCCACGGCGTCACGGATTTCCTGCTCGGTAAATTCAAGATTATATATCTGCATGTCCGCTCAGTATTATTCTAGGTCATTGAACCGGTTCACATCTTCAGGCGCGTGCATCACCTTTACCGACATCCATCCCAGCCGCACTTTTTCATTAGCAT
Organism: Desulfocapsa sp.; assembly: GCA_020717925.1. GTDB lineage: Bacteria > Desulfobacterota > Desulfobulbia > Desulfobulbales > CG2-30-60-27 > CG2-30-60-27. The sequence continues at coordinate 7,733 of DYDL01000052.1, read as the reverse complement.
CGTATTCCATTTTTGTTTTTTTGAAATATTTAATAGATGTCGGTGATAACATTTTTTTTGCATACCGCAGCCTTGATTGCCTGTCGGAAAAAGTTAAGAAAAAGCACAGCGATAAAAAAGGAAGATGCCTGATGTCTTCTCCATAACTTACAGTTGTACTTGTTTGCGGAACTCATCCGCGCCCAGGATCAGTTTCGCGGTGTTGAAGGAGCCAGTAATGGCTCCGATCACCCCTGGGGCCATCACGTTCTGCCCGGCAAGAAAGAGTCCATGCACAGCAGTCCGGTTCAGGAGGGCCGCCGTCATCATTTGGCTGGATGAACGCTGCACTCCGTAAGCGCTACCCCCGGGGCTGCTTACCCAGTCGCGAATAGTGAGGGGGGTGTAGACATCAAGAATTTTTAAATCACGGAAGGTTCCCAGCATTTGTTCCGCCTCCCTGATAAGCTCCCGGGCGTGCCTGTTTTTGGTGGCGATATAGGTGTCGCCGCGCTGACCAGTTTTCGTGTTTTCCCAGGGGCGCCATATTTCGTTCTTTCCCGAGGTCAGGATGGAGAGGATGCTGACATCCTCTTTTTTGCTCTGCCGGATCTGATAATATTTCAAATCCGGCACATTACCAGCCTGGTCGGTTGCCACCTTAAACAGATTATAAGGTAACTCCGGGTGCGTCCGGCCATTGATGCGGGCGTGGACAGAGAAAATGCCATGGGTATCCCGCAGCCCGGCAATCAGCCGCCGGTATGATGGCTTTACCGTCCCAGGCGCCAGCATGCTCAGTACTATTTTTGGGTGTACCGCGCCGATTATCATCCCGGCCGGCAGAAGCTCTCCCGAGTTCAAATGCAGACCGGTCACGCCCCGGGAGCTGACCTCGATACGGCTAACCTCCGCTCCGGTTCTGATTTTGCCGCCTAGCTCCCGGAGACGTCCGGCCACTGCTTCGGCCATGTCCGCACCGGTGCAATCCAGGCGCCAGGAAGAAGAGACATAGGAGGCAAGCGCCATATTATGATAAAAGGCGGGGCAGTCATCAAGGGGTACGCCGATCCAGGATGCCGGAATAGCCAGGATACTACGCAGACCCGGGGGGCATTGCAGCTTATTTAAAATTTCCCCCAAGGGCTGGAACTGCTCAAGGAGGGAGGCGTCATTATCCCTTGCATACAGGATATCAAGGGCATGCAACTGCTCCGCCGCCCAACGCATGGGCCTAAGTAGCTGCCTGATCTTGTTGCCATCCGCGGGAAACGCCTTGAGTAGATTCTCTTCGTAAGCTTCCATTCCCGATGGCAGATCGAAGCTTTGCGGCCGAGCTGCCGGCGAGTCAAACATATAGCGGTCAATAACGCCATCCTGTCCCATGCGGGTTACAGGGATAAGATCCGTCACCCCCAGATAATCAAAAAATTTCCGCAAAACCTGCCCTTTATCCAGGGAACCCAAATAATGAATCCCGACTTCGCACGCCAACCCCTCCCGGGTGTAACTGCGCATCAGGCCGCCAGGTCGTTGATTTTTGTCCAGGACAGTGACATCGAAACCAAGCTTGGCAAGGATGATGGCCAGGCTAAGGCCACCGATGCCGGCGCCGATGATCAGTACCTTTTCTTTAAGATTTTTGTGCATAATGACGGGATATGCAGAAAACTCTGCCCACGGTTAGTATGGTTCGAGATCCTGAAAGCGGTTCATGTTTTCCCAGCGCGCGACTTCCCTTTGGTAGCGGCCTTCCCAGCCATACTTCTTCATGATCATCCGGTAGCGGAACTGCAAAAACGGCTTAAAGATAAAGCGCCAGATGGAGAGCCACACGCGGCCCTGCTTCTGCATCTGGGTAGGTGGGTTCCACCAGCCCATCACTACTTGCCGTTGGTACCAGAACTGGTATTGGAGTTGCGCGGAGTCCAGGTGTTTTGTCCGCACATTGGCCCACAGGCCGCTGTACTTACGGTAATCAGTCTGATTGGTTATCAGTCCCTGGGCCAACAACTGTTCGCGCATGGCGGTCTTCGGATAAGGGGTCATGATCTGGCAGTAGGCCGCGTCGGCCCCGATGGATTTCAAGAATGCATAGTTGTCCCGGATTGACTCGGCATCGTCTTCCGCAAAACCGAAAATCAGGCCGCCGATCACCATCAGTCCGTAGCGGTGGCAGTTTTCAATGGCCTTCTTGGAGTAGGCAGGGACGTCTCCCTTGCCGGCGCTGTTCATATTTTTGAGCGAACTGTTTTCAATGCCCAGAAAAACCGAGCGGAAGCCGGCCTCGGCCATTTTGGCGACCATCGCCTCGTTGGTTGCCATGGAAACGCAGTCGGCCTGCACCACCAGGTTGAGCCCCTTATAGTTTCTGGCAATGATCGCGTCACAGAGCTCCATGACCCGGGAGGGATTCAGGACCATATTGTCATCGGTGATGAAGACCCATCTGGTCTTGCGCGTATAATAGATGTCGTCAAGGTCTTTGAGGACGCGACTGACGGGGTAGGTTCGGAAGGTGCGGCCGTACATGTGCCGCATGGAGCAGAAGTTACAGGCGCGCGTGCATCCCCTGGAGGTTTCCACCAGTTCGATCTTTGAGTAGATGATGTGATAGCCCCAGGTCAGCCGACGTTTGTCCCGGATCGGGAGCTTCAGTTTGCTTAAGTCAAGATTTTCGCCCCGGGGATTATGAACAAAGACGCCGTTCTCTTTGTAGGACAAGGATGGAATGGCCGCCAGATCGTCACGGCCGTCCAGGGCGTTTACCAGGCGGCGGCACGCCTCTTCCCCTTCACCTCGTATGATGAAATCAATCCACCTGGCCTCGGGGGAGGCGCTGATCTCTTCATGCATCAGGGTGGCATGGTAGCCGCCGATGACAATTTTTACCTCAGGACGAAGTTCCTTGAGCAGATGGGCGATCTTGACGCAGGTATCATACTGCCAGGCCATGGCGGAAAGACCGATGAGATCGGGTTTGATCTTCCGCACCACCGAGGTCAGATATTTTTTGATGGAGCGACGTTTGCGGATCAGATCAATCAGGTAAACTTCATGCTCCTCATCGATGTTGCCGCCCACCGAGGCGATACCATGGTTTGGCATGTGGACCGCCGCTTCATGGATGATGATCGGTGTCACGTCGGGCATGGAGATGAGAATAACCTTCATACTGCTTCCCCCCGGTAAGCCACCATAATCCGTTGTTCCAGCGCGGCCGCGGATGGCAGGTGGCGCTGGGAGTCGGGTTGGATACGGTCAATGATTTTCAGAGTGATGGTGTTCCTGATCCTGGTTTGAAAAAGGAATTTGCCCGGGATAAAAAGGTCGTTGGTGTGGGCAATTTGCAGAACATAGATGGGCGCCTTGCACAGGCGGGCAATTTTCATGGCTCCCCTGTTCAGTGCCCCCACTTTGCCATCCCGGCTTCTGCTCCCTTCCGGAAAAACAAAGAGATTGCCGCCGCTGTTGAGAAAGCTCTCCATTGTTGCCAACTGGCTAACCATCATCTGGGTAAACTTGCTTTTCCCGCTGGTCGGAAAATATCCGGATTTTTTGATAATCCAGCCAAATACCGGCATCGAAAAAAAACGTGCCTTGACAATCGTGCGCTGCCGTTCAAACAGGGCGATAAACAATAGCGGATCGAGGTAGGAAAGGTGATTGCAGATGATGACCGCGGAGCGGATTGCCGTTACCGCTGGATCGATCTCCCATTGGTGACGTGGCGCCGTGCTTCTCAGGATACGGAAAAAAATTTGATAAAAGCGGCTGTTCAGCCGCTGAAAGGCGACTTCTTTATCCCTGGCGAACATGGCACTGGCCAAATAGCGCCAAGAAAAGCACAGGAAAAAACCAGGGATGAACCAGAGCCAGCAGAGGATGGTGACGAAGAAATCACTGAGCATGGCAAGGTTCATTGGCTGGGTTACTATTGGTTAAATGGCCTTGCTGTTCTTGATGAGCAGGCAGGTGTTGACCCCGCCGAAGGCAAAGTTCTGGATGGCGCCGATTCCTATGCTTGCCGGAGTTATCTCCTGAACATGCCGCAACATGCGGCAGCGCTCGTCGATGTTTTCAAGGTTCAGGGTGGGGGCGACAAAACCCTGCTCCATCATGTAGAGGGTCAGGATCGTCTCAATGACCCCACAGGTTCCCATGGTGTGGCCCATGTAGCTCTTGAGGCCGGTAACCAGGGGACCTGCGTCCCCATAAACCGCGGCAATGGCCTGGGCCTCAATCACGTCCCCCATCTTGGTGGCCGTGGCATGCGCACTGACAAAATCTACATCCCCAGGCGTAATCCCCGCATCCTGATGGGCCAGGCGCAGGGTGGCAGTGATGCCTTCCAGGTTCGGCAAAATCAGGTCGCCGCCGTTGTTGTTGCAGGCAAAGCCGATGACCTCGCCCAGAATAGGGGCGCCACGTCGTTTTGCCGACTCGTACTCCTCAAGGAGAACGGCACCGCCGCCCTCTCCTACTACCAGGCCGTCGCGGTCGCGATCAAACGGCCGGGGAGTACATTGCGGCGTCTCGTTATAGGAGGTAGAGCAGGCGAGCAGGTTATCAAAAACCGCCACCGTTGTGGTGTCGTACTCATCGGCGCCGCCGCAGATCATGGCATCCTGCATCCCGTACTTGATCATCTCGTAGCCAAAGCCAATGGATTGACTGCTGGTGGTGCAGGCGGTTGAAGAGGCTATGACCCTGCCGGTGATGCCGAACATCCTGGTGATGTTTACCGCCGTGGTGTGTACCATGGATCTCAGATAATCCACAGCCCCAATGGAGGAAAATTTCGTATCCAGTTCCTGAAAGAATGTCTGGTAGATTTCGCGCTGTACCGTGGGGCTGCCATGGGTGGAACCAAAGGCCACACCCAGGCGGCCGGAGGTGATGAACTCCTGACCCAGGCCAGAGCGTTCCAGCACGTCCTTGGCGACCTGGCAGGCGTAATAGGCCACCGGCCCCATGGTCTTGCGGTAGAGTCGCTTGAAGCCGTAATCAATGGTATAGTCAACCGTGCCGAAAACACGGGAGTGAATATGCTTGTTCAACAGCCCGTCATCACGCAGGGGCTTGACCCCGGATTTCCCCTGCCTGAGACTGGCGATGATATCATCCTTGTCATAGCCGATGGGGGTGATGGCTGAACAGGCCGTAATGACAACGCGTCGTTTCATGGGATCACGGGAGCAACGGATTATGGATTGCGTGATGCTGCTATGGTTTCAATGTAATCGAGAATATCGTTGATCGTCCTTATGCCCATGGCCTTTTCCTTTTCCTTCAAGGTGAGGGAGTAGCCGAGTATCAATTCAATTTTTCCCAAAAGCTCAATAGCATCAATACTGTCAAAGCCATGATCGTCGCGGAGGTTATCGTCGAGGCCAGGCTTTTCAAATTCAAAATCATTGATCAAAATTTTCAGGATTTGCTCTTGTAATTCATCTCTTTTCATAACCGGTATCCAGACTAAGGCTAAAAAAAACGCAAACAATAATAATCAGTGGTATGCGAGTTAGATACTATATCACTGGAGAAAACGCTCGAAATGATACCATTCCAAAGGATGCGCGCGCAGCATTTTTTCTAACAAATCCGCATACTGCTGGGCCGCGCAGGCAATGGCCTGCGCCCTGTCCCGGCGAGACTTCGGCGTGATCTCAATGGGATCGGACACGGTCAGATGGTATTGATTTGGTCCTGTACGGAAGGCAAAAAAGACAAAGAGCGGCGCACCAGACAGCATGGCGAAGATATACGGAGCCTCCGGCACATAGGCATCATGGCCGAGAAAGGTGACGCGCACCTTGCGTTGATCGTCGCGCCCGAGCATGTCGCCGGTCATGGACACCGCGCCCCCTGACTGTAGAACACGGACGCCATCCACCGCGGAAAATGGCGACCCCACCTGATCCGCGCCAATGATGGTAACCCCGGCCCGGCGCAAATCCTCTTTCTGGACATGCTCCACCCCCTCTTTTCCCTTAACGCCCATGTAGAGCAGTAGACGCAGATCATCTTTCTGTTGCCGCAGCAATCTGGCGGCCATTTCCCAGTTGCCCAGATGCGACATGAGCAGAACCACCCCCTGGCGACCAAGCAGGGGTTCCAACCTTTCCCAGCCCTGGGCGGTAAAACTGCTGGCGTTGCTCTGGTCGGCCAGGAAGCGATCAAGATGAATGGTGGTAAAATTCTGATACTGTTTGAAGGTGCACCAGAGTTGATAACAACGTCCTTTCTCGGGATAAAGCGCGGCATAAAAGCGGCGACTCTCGGTAACCCGACCGGAAAAGCAAAAATAACCAGCCGCAATGATCCTGGATACACATACCATAAGCCAGGGTCCAGACAGCCCCGTGAGCCGCACCAACAATTTATACCAGAAGCCCCTCATCGCCCAGACATCCCGAAGATCCGCGCCACAATCAGCCGGCTGAACGTAACGGAATTACGCCAGAAATCCAGCCACGGGCGAAAGTGACTGACCCGCTCCCCTTTGGTCTGATACACGACCTGAACAGGAACTTCGACAACGGCGATCCCACGAAGCCTGGCCCGTACCAGAATTTCCACCTCGAACTGATACCGCCTGGCCACAACGCCCAGTCCCAGGGCTTCCGGCAAGGGGTAAAGCCTGAAGCCCGACTGGGAATCACCAATAAGCGGGCCACCGGAGACCCATACCCAGAAGTTCGAAAATCCACGCCCAAACCGGCTGGTCCACGGTACGTTCCCCCCCACCATTCCCTGCCGTCGGCCCACCACGATGCGGCGGCCGCCGTCGGCCACCGCCAGCAGCAAGGCCTTGGCATCCTCGGGCAGGTGCTGGCCATCGCCGTCGATCGTGATTGCCCAGTCACAACCCAGACCCGCCGCTGCGGCAAACCCGGTGAGCAGGGCCGCGCCTTTGCCCTGGTTCACCGGGTGGCGAATCACGGAGATGCCGGTGAACTTGGCTATGACCTCGGGAGTTGCATCGGTGGAGCCATCGTCCACCACAATTAAGGGCAGACCAAGCCGCAGGGAGTGCCGGATCACCTCGCCGACCTGCCCATGGTGATTAAAGACCGGGATAACGACGGCCACAGCCGGAGTCTTCGCTTCACTTCCCTTACCTGGCTTATTGTCGTCGGCGCCATTCACGGCGCGGGCGCGATCGACTGCTGCCTTCATGGCGCTTTCTCCCCGCCCACCCAGGCCATTGACCAGGTTCCCGGCCCCATGTGTACGCCAGAGGTAAGCGACAGGGGCACAAGCAGAATCTCCGCGCCCGGCAGCAGCTCCCGCACCCGTGGTTGCACCGTGTTCGCCACCCATGCATCGTTATCGGTATGCTGGAGCAGGATTACGGGAGCGGCTGTGGCGGTGAAGCATTCCTCTATTTTTTGTAAGGCAAAGGCCAGTTGACCGGTGCGGTTGCGGACCAGGCCCACCTTGCGTACCCCGCCGCTTGCAGGGCTAATAACTGGTTTCATGTGGAGCAGATCCGCAAAAAATCCCCCGGCGCGCGACACCCGGCCGCCGGCGGCCAGGTAGCGAACCTGGTCGATAAAGACATATTCCTCACAGCTTGCCATCGTCTTTGCGACAAAAGCCATGACTTCCTCGGAGGATGCTGCCTGTTCCGCAAACCGGGCGGTGAGCAGGGCAAGCAGGCCAAGTCTGCCAGAAGCGGCCCCGGTATCCACGACTTGCAGCAAGTTATCCGGGTCGTTCTCTTCCTGCCAGCGCCGGGCAACCGCATA